>CAYILT010000008.1:0-33758 GCA_964364055.1 uncultured Nitrospiraceae bacterium
CATGATCGTGCGGGAAAATTGGGAGACGATGACGGTCACCAGGAGCAGGAACGCCAGCAGGATGATCTTCCGGACGTCAGCGGTCAGGGCCGGCCGGTACCGTTTGACATCGCGGTAGAACAGGTAAAAGACCAGAAGGACAAGGAGCGTCAGGCCCGCATATGCATACAACCGGTCACCGACCCCCTCGCGCTTTGCCATCTCGGCGATAATGGCCTCCGCTTTTTCCGATACCCGTCGTCCCGCCTCAACGACCACCTCTCCGCGGTTGACGCGGGTGAAGAGCACCGTCTGGTCCGGCCCCTGATACTCCACATAGAGCGAAGCGGGTGCAACGATATCCCTGGCCGCAATGTCGCCCTTTTTCAGATGCGGGACCCGCGGCAACAGCACAAAGGACAGGATCAATGCCGTCGCCAGGGCAAGCGAATAGATCAGCAGCCGGGGCTTCCGATGGCTGCCGGCAGTTCCTTCGTCATGCTCCTGATCAGGAAGCGGCATCTTGGGCAAGAGCCTTGCCATGGTCTCATTCCTGCTGGCCATTCTGTCCCTCGTACTGCTCGTACGCCTTGATGATCTGCTGCACCAGCTTGTGGCGCACGACGTCCTTGTTCGTGAAATAGATGAAATGGATGCCTTCGATCCCCTCAATGATCTTTTGGGCCTCGATAAGCCCCGAGTTCCTGCCGCCCGGCAGGTCGATCTGGGTAATGTCGCCGGTGATGACGGTTTTCGAGTTGAACCCCAGACGGGTAAGGAACATCTTCATCTGCTCGGAGGTCGTGTTCTGCGCCTCGTCGAGGATGATGAAGGAATCGTTCAGCGTACGCCCCCGCATGAACGCCAGGGGGGCGATCTCGATATCTCCCCGCTCCACCAGTTTGTTGGCCTTCTCGGTCTCGATCATGTCATAGAGCGCGTCGTAAAGAGGCCGGAGATAGGGATTGATCTTCGCATACAGATCACCGGGAAGGAAGCCCAGTTTTTCCCCCGCTTCGACCGCCGGCCTTACCAGGATGATCCTGCTCACTTCTCGCCGGAGGAGGGACGAGACCGCCATGGCCATGGCAAGATACGTCTTTCCGGTCCCGGCCGGGCCGATGCCGAACACGATATCGTGCGTCTTAATGGCCTCGATGTACTTTCGCTGGGATTCGTTCTTGGCCGCCACCTGGCGCTTCCGGCTGGATACCGGGACCGTTTCCCGGAATATTTCCTTAAGAGAGGCGGTGGGATCGGCGGAAAAGGCCCGGATGGCCGAACTCACATCCTCTTTGTGCGTGATGACACCCTGGGAGATCATGTCGGAAAGCTGGCTGAAGAGCCGTTCCACCCTGTTGACCGCTTTTTCGTCGCCCTCGATCTGGACCTTGCTGCCGCGGGCGCTCAGGTGGACACCGTGGATATCTTCGATGAGCCGGAGATTCTTGTCAAGGTCTCCGAAAAGGCTGGGGATCGTTTCCACATTTTGAACTATGAACTGCGATGCGGTTGTTTTCATCAGGGGGCCTGGAGAAAATGCGAATTCTCCATTAGTTTCAAGGCAATCTTAACACTTGACCGGGGTAAAGTCAATAAAACCCCTGAGGACCATCAGGGTTTGACGCAGGCGGGAAAGAATACCCGCCCCTGCGAAGGACCTCGCGCTATTCAGTCGTCCGTGCAAGGGTCAGTACGGTGACCGATTCCGCGCCGGCGTCCTTCAACACCTTCGCGCACTCGTTCATGGTCGCTCCCGTGGTAAAGACGTCGTCGATGAGCAGTATCCTCTTTTCACAAACCTCCGCAGGACGGATGAGCTTGAACGCGCCCCGGACGTTTTCAGCGCGTTCCCTGCCCGACAGTTCCACCTGGGGACGGGTGTACCGGGTCCGGACGAGGTTGTCATAGTTCAACGGTATCGTGAACCGCTCACTGACGCCATGAGCGAGCAGCAGCGCCTGGTTGAAGCCGCGCAGCCGGAGACGCTTTTTGTGGAGCGGCACCGGCATTGCCACGTCCATCGGTACGGTCATCCTGACCTGCCCCGCCATCCAGTGAGAAAGATGTTTTCCCAGCGAGCGCAACGGCCGGTATTTGTAGACATGGATCGCCTCACGGAGGGGCCCCGCGAACAGCCCCGCGGCGAGCGCCTGCTCGAAGTGAGGGGGGGCCGTTCGGCAGCTCACACATTCGTGTTGCGGGCTGTCGGTCAGGGACGCGGGCGATCCGAAGGGCCTGCCGCAGGAGGGGCATACCGGACCCTGCAGGGGAGAGAAATCCGACCAGCATTCAATGCAGAAATGCGGGATGCCGGAATCCCTGACGGGAGAGCGGCAATAGGAACACGATGCGGGAAAAATGAAGTCGAGGATGCGGGTGAAGAGGTTCATAAGAGATACAGTTCAGTTTTCGTGCACTAGCAGGATTCTGATAAACTCCCGAAATGTCATTGCGAGGAGCGTAGCGGTCCCGAGCATAGCGAGGGAACTCGGAGCAAGATTCCTCACTTCGTTCGGAACAGGCTCCGCAATCTGTAACTTTACATCGAGATTGCCGCGCTCCCTTCGGTCGCTCGCAAAGACAACGTAACAAGACATTCTGTGTTAGTCCTGGAGATCTGCAATCAGGGATATTTGTGTTTACGCAATGAGGCTCTTCCCCGTCATCTCAGCGGGCTGCTGGATGCCCAGAAACCGCAGTACCGTCGGTGCAACGTCCGCCAGACACCCGTCTTCACGAAGTCCGGCCTTTTCTCCCACGAGGATGAACGGCACCGGGTCAGTCGTGTGCGCCGTGTGAGGTTGTCCGGTCGTCTTGTCCGTCATGACCTCGAGGTTCCCGTGATCGGCTGTGATCATCACGATCGCTCCGGCCTCCTGCGCCGCCTTCAATACCCTGCCCAGGCACTCGTCGATCACTTCAACCGCCTTCACCGCCGCTGCCAGGATGCCGGTGTGGCCGACCATGTCCGGATTTGCATAGTTCACAAGAATGAACGGGTACTGCTTTGAGCGTATGCGTTTGACAAGTTCATCCGTCACCTCCCGCGCGCTCATCTCCGGTTTCAGGTCATAGGTCGCTACATCGCGGGGCGACGGTATGAGGACCCGGTCCTCCAGCGGGAACGGTTGTTCCACTCCGCCGTTGAAAAAAAAGGTGACGTGTGCGTATTTTTCCGTCTCGGCGATGCGAAGCTGACGGAGACCCTGACCGCTCACGACCTCGCCGAGAATATGGGTCAGCCGGACCGGAGGATAGGCGACCGGGAGGTTGAAGGTCACATCATAGGTCGTGAGACATACCACGTCCGCGAGGTTCGGGAACCTGCGCCGCGGAAAGCCGTCGAACGACGGGTCCGTCAGCGTCCGCGTGATCTCCCGCGCGCGGTCAGAGCGAAAGTTGCAGAAGATGGCCACGTCGCCGTCGGCCATGGTCCCCAAGGGAGCGTTGGTCAGCTGGTCAAGGATGACCGTGGGCAGCATGAACTCATCGGTCCGTTTGTGTTCGTAGCTGTCTTTCACCGCGTCCACGGCGGAGAACTTTCGGATCCCCTCTCCCATGGCCAGGGCCTCATAGGCCTTCTGTACCCGTTCCCACCGCTTGTCCCGGTCCATGGCATAATATCTGCCGGAGACTGTGGCGATCCTGCCGATGCCGATCGCAGCGAGATGCATCTCCAGTTGTCCGATATACTTCAGCGCGCTCGATGGAGGCGTGTCCCTTCCGTCGAGAAAGGCGTGAAAGAAAACGCGGGAAAGGCCCTGCGCCTTGGCCATATCGAACATCGCGAAGATATGGTTGATGTGGCTGTGCACGCCTCCATCGGACAGGAGACCCATGAGATGGAGCGCCGAATGGTTCTTCCTGGCCGTTGCCATGGCGGTCATCAGAGCGGAATTCGTGAAAAAATCTCCGTCGCGGACCGACTTGGTGATGCGCGTAATGTCCTGGTACACGATCCTGCCGGCGCCGAGGTTCAAATGTCCCACCTCGGAGTTCCCCATCTGGCCCTCCGGGAGACCCACGTGTTCACCCGAGGCAAACAGCTGGGTATGGGGATGGTTCTTCAGAAGACTGTCGTAGATCGGGGCGCGGGCCGCGGCAACGGCATTCCCCTCCTTGCTCAGGCTGATACCCCATCCGTCCAGAACGATGAGGATGACAGGCTTACCGGTCATGAAAACTCCTTGATAATAAAAGAGCCAGTACACAGAGATCAGCCAAGCTCATGACTCTGATCTCTGTATTTCTGGCTGCTGGTGGCGCCTAGCTCTTGTCCAGGTTAACGCCGAGGGTGTTCCACTTACCGCAGTTGGGGCATCGTCCCGCCCAGTCGGTCGTTCTGTGCTGGCAGTTCGAGCAGAAGTACGGTACGATCACCTGTTTCCTGAAGCGAAGGGCCTTTTTGAACTCCGATGCGGCGAGCCCCAGCGAGCCGCGGCGCAGGTAGATGTTCCCGAGGAGCTTGTGTACGTCCGGATATTCCCGGTCGCCCCAGTCAACGGTGGTAAGAATGTCGAACGCCTCATCGATCATTTCGAGACGATAATACAGCTTGCCGAGAAAGAATTTCAGGATCGTGTCCTGCGGCTTCCAGGTCACCGCCTGTTTGTAGATATCGATGGCGCTCCCCGGCTCTCCCTGTTTGAGGTAGAGGTCCTCGAGGCGGTGCAGCAGCAGGACGGAGGCGGTCAGCTTGTAGGACTTTTCCCAGAGCTGGCCGGCCTCCTTCTGCTTGCCCTCCTCGAGGTAGACCTCACCCAGCCCCAGGTAGGCAGGCACGAAATCCCTGTCCAGTTTGATCACGCCGCGGAAAACCTTTCTCGCCCGCTCCAGGTCGCCCGCCTCCAGCAGCGAACGGCCTAGTTCGTACTTGAAGCCGATCAATTTCCGGTGTTCGACCTCAAGTTCCTGGGCTCCCAGGGGATTGGCAAGGAGCCTGGCCTGCGTCTCGATGAGTTCCTCCCACTGGTTCAGCCGGTGGTAGAGGTCCCGAAGCCGGATCAATGTTGTGATGTTCGAGGGGTCTTTCCGGAGGATCTCCCGGTACATCTTAATGGCCTCGTCGAAGCGCTTCGCATCCTCATAGTCGGCGGAGAGGGAGAACATCACTTCCTGGTTGTCACTTTCAAGGTTCCATGCCTTGAGGTGGAGACGGATGGCCTCCTGCACGTTCTTCTGGCGAAGCTGGGTTATTCCCATGCGCAGGAGCGTGTCCACGTGGTTGGGGTCGAGGTTCAGGACCCGCTGGAAGAAGTTGATCGCTTCGGGGCCTCGATTGGCAAGGAGCGCATTCAGTCCCTTGGTATAGAGCTCCTGTATCTTGCTTCGTTTCTTCTGTTCGCGCTGGACCTTGAGTCCGCGCAGGAACCTGCGCACGTCCCGCATGAAGTAGAGCAGGAAAACGAGGCCGGCCCCCGCAGCCAGTGAAAGGAGGAAGAACGAGGCCGTCGTGATCTCACGGGACTTGGTGGGCGTAAGATTAACGGTGATCGAACCCTGATTGATCTCGACCAGCCATACGACGGCCACCAGCACGACGATCACCATGAGGGTGACGATGTAACGTATCATCTGTCCTGTTCTCCCGAATTAGGTCCGTCTTGCGTGAACGGCATCAGTAATGGTAGGGTTTCCCTTTTATGATCGTGAAGGCACGGTAGAGCTGCTCCAGGAGCACCAGCCGGGCCATCTCATGGGTCAGCGTCCAGCGGGACATCGCCAGCACCGTATGCGCACTGCCGGTCACGGACTTCTCAAGACCCATGGCGCCGCCCATGACAAAGGCCATCTCTCTGATGCCGTTCTCCATCGTCCTGTTCAGGAATTCGGCGAACTCGTGTGAGGTGAACTCCCTGCCCCGTTCGTCCAGAGCGACGATATGCGAACCGGGCGTCAGGGCCTTTCCGATCTTCACCGCCTCGCGCTGCCGGACCACAGGGGCATCCTTGAGATCATTGACCTTCTCTTCCTTGATTTCCCGTATCTCCGTGGGAGCGTAGGGTTTGAGGTACCGGATATATTTGTCGATCCCTTCCTGAACGAACCGCTCTCGTGTTTTGCCCATGCAAATGATGCTGAGCTTCACGGCTTCGAGCCCCTCAGGACCGGCGCAGTCAACCTCAGCGGTATGCTGGGCGCGTCACCCCACAGCCGTTCCAGGCTGAAATACGAGCGGGTATGCTCGTCGAAAATATGGACGACGACATCCCCGTAATCCATGAGCACCCACGTCGACGACGGTTTCCCTTCGATATGGGACGGTCTGCACCCCTCTTGCGCCAGTGCGTGGTCGATGCCGTCTGCGATGGCGCCGACCTGGGTCGTGCTTCCGGCGGAACAGATCACGAAATAATCGGCGATCGAGGTAAGGCCCCGCAGGTCCAGGACAAGGATATCAAAGGATTTTTTGCTATCTGCTGCTTCTGCCGCGAGAAGCGCGGTCTTCAAAGTGTTAAGCATATAATTTATTTTCGATTATATAGTGTTCAACCGCTTCAGGCAAGTGATATTTGATGCTTCGTCCCTCGCGGACGCGCGTCCGGATGTCCGTTGACGAGATGTCGTAGAACGGGACCCGCTCGAGGTAAACACGGATGCCCCCGGACGTTATCACCACCTGGTCCTTCTCCCGGGCATCGAGCGCTGAAAGCTCCCGCTCCGGGACGTCCAGAATACCGATCTGTGCAATATCGCGGAACCGGTACCCATCCCGGGAAAGTACAACGAACGAGCAAAGCGTCAGAAGCCGGTCCCAGTCTTTCCAGGTCCTGATCTCAAGGAAGGAGTCGAGGCCGGTCAGAAAATAGAGCTCCGCCCCGGGATGGGACTGCCGCAGTGCCTCGATCGTATCGACTGTATAGGATCTCCCACCGCGCCGGATCTCCACATCGGAGACGGTGAAATGGGCGTTCCCCCTGATGGCGAGCCTGACCATCTCCTGCCGCTGCACGGCGGAGGGAATGTCCTCTTCGATCTTATGGGGAGGCAGAAAGGAAGGGATGAAGATGACCTTTTCCAGTTTCAGGCGGTCACGGACCTCTTCGGCCGCTGCAAGATGGCCGAAATGGATCGGGTTGAATGTCCCGCCGAGAATGCCCAGTCGTTGTGTCAAGAGACCTCCGGATCGAGTTCGGAGTGCGGAGACTTCGGCGAGCTCAGTCGAGTCGTGCGGAGTGCGGAATCACACCTGCATGCCGCTGCTTCCTGAAGCCCATTCCGCATTCGCCACTCCGCATTCCGCATTATTTTCTCACCTGTCCGCTCCCGAGCACGATGAACTTGGTGGACGTGAGCTCTTCAAGCCCCATGGGTCCGCGTGCATGGATGCGCGTCGTCGATATGCCGATCTCGGCCCCCAGGCCGAACTCGAACCCGTCATTCAGCCGCGTCGAAGCGTTCACGAACACGGCCGAGGCGTCCACTTCCCGAACGAAGCGCCGCGATCTCCCGTAATCACTGGTCACGATCGCCTCGGAATGCTGGGAGCCGTGGGAGGCGATGTGGTCCATTGCGTCTTCCATGCTGTCCACGACCTTCACGTTCAGGACGAGATCGTTGTACTCCGTGTCCCAGTCCCTGTCCGTCGCGGCCTTGATGCCGGGCATGACCTCCTGGGTCCGGGGACAGCCGCGTATCTCGACCTTCGCCTGGGCAAAGCGCTTCAAGACCTCGGGGAGGAACGTCCTGATCAGGTCCTTGTGCACCAGCATGGCCTCCATGGCGTTGCACGTACCGGGCCGCTGGACCTTGGCGTTGAAGCAGATGTCCGAAGCCATTGCAAGGTCCGCGTTGCTGTCCACGTACACATGGCACACACCCTTGTCGTGCTTGATCACGGGGATCGTGGAGTTCTCCGAGACCATCTTGATGAGCCCCTCCCCTCCCCGGGGAATGATGAGGTCAACGTACTGGTTCGTCCTGAGCATCTCCATGACGCATGCGCGGTCGGGGTTATCGATGAACGAGATGGAGCCGTCAGGGACCCCTGCCTCCGCGCCGGCTTTCGAAAGGACGTCGACGATGGCAATGTTGGAGTGGACGGCCTCGGATCCCCCGCGAAGCAGCACGCCGTTGCCCGACTTGAGGCACAGCGCTGCCGAGTCCGCCGTAACGTTGGGACGGGACTCGAAGATGATGCCGATGAGCCCGATGGGCACACGCATCCTGCCGACCTCCATGCCGTTGGGCCTTCTCTGCATCTTGATGACCTCGCCTACGGGATCGGGGAGCGCCGCCACCTCGCGAAGGCCGTCAGCCATGGCCTTGATGCGGTCGTGGTTCAGCGCCAGACGGTCGATCATGGCCTTCGACAGGCCTTTCTTTTCCGCTTCGATAAGGTCCTTCCGGTTCTCGGAAATGAGCTTTGCAGTCTCATGTTCCAGCCCCGCCGCCATCTTGAACAAGGCGTTGTTCTTGATCTCCGTCGAGATGTTCGCCAGTTGACGCGACGCGGCCTTGGCCTTCCTCGCCTTATCGGTCACATACTGTTTGATGTCCATGAGAACCTCCGACAGCTCATTTAACCACGGATGAACACGGATGATATAGTAGGGGCGGCCCTGCGTGGCCGCCCGAAACAGGGCAACCACACAGGGTTGCCCCTACATTTATTCCGCACTCCGCACTCCGAAATCCGCATTTCAGAGTATCACCAGGTCGTCCCGGTGGATGACCTCGTCATAATCCTTGTGGCCCAGCACGGACGCGATCTGCGATGTCTTGAGCCCCTTGATCTTTTCCAGGTCGGCCGAAGAATATTTCGTCAGTCCCCGTGCGAATACGCCTCCCTTAAGGTCCGAGCAGTTCACGCAGTCACCTGCCTTGAAGCTGCCCTCAACGCGTACGATGCCGCCGGGCAGAAGGCTCTTACCCTTGTTCTCGAGAGCGTCCCGGCCGCCATCATCGACGACGACGCCTCCGGCGGAGCAGGCCGTATAAGCGATCCAGTGCTGGCGGCTCCGGTTCCTGCCGGCCTTTGGAAGGAAGACGGTACCCCCCTCTTTTCCTTCGAACAATCCGCCGAGGTTCCCCTGCTTTCTTCCGTTTATGATCACCATGGGCACGCCATAGGCCCCCACTTTTTTCGCGGTCATGATCTTGGAGCGCATCCCGCCCGTACCGACGGAGGAAAGGGCGTCACCTGCGCCCTTCTCCATCTCCGCCGTGATCTTTTCAACAAGGGGAATGAACAGAGCGGAACTGTGTACCCGGGGATCGGCGGAATAGAGACCGTCGATGTCCGACAGGATGATCAGCAGGTCCGCATCGGCAAGATGGACCACCATGCCGGAAAGGTTGTCGTTGTCGCCGAACTTGATCTCATCGACTGCCACGGTGTCATTCTCATTGATGATGGGCACGACATCGTGTTCGAGCAGCACCTGGAGCGTGTTCCGCGCGTTCAGGAACCGCGCACGGTTCGAAAGGTCCTCCCGGGTAAGCAGTATCTGGGCGACCTTCCTGCCGTGGGCCCCGAATGTCCTCTCATACATCCACATGAGGCCCGACTGGCCGACGGCAGCTGCGGCCTGTTTGAGAGGAAGGGGCATGCCCTTCGTTTTTTTCAAGCCGAGCTTGGCCAGGCCGGCGGCGATGGCGCCGGAGGAAACGAGAATGACCTCGTGCCCCTGGTCCATGATCAACGAGATCTCTCCGGCAAGCTGTTCGATGCGCTTCTGGTCGAGGCCTTCACCGGTCGCCGTAAGGACCGCGCTCCCGACCTTTATCACGACCCGTTTGGCTTTGGAAAAAAGTGTTTTTCTATCTAGAGGTTTCATGTTCTGCGTGAGTTCTTTATCTCGCGGATTAAAGCCGCAGCTACCAAGTGGTTGTTCTTGACCCCTGACCCCTGACTCATTCCCCTTCGATCACCGTCTCCCGGTCTTTGTTCTCCGTCTCCCGGATCGCTCGCGCCTCCTCCACCCGGTCCGCGAGGAAGTTCAGCAGCCGGTCCAGCCCCGTGCCGACAACCGAGGATATGGGGAAGAAACTGAAACCTGCTTCTCTGCAATGCCGTTCAAGCTTTTCAAGGTTCTCCGGGACCGCGGCGTCGATCTTCGTCGCCGCAACGGCCATATGCTTTTTCATCAGCTCTTTGCTGTAGAGTTCCAGCTCACTGTTGATCGTTTTGAGGCTCTCCACCGGGTCTCCGGGCGCCAGTCCGGACACGTCCACCAGGTGCAGGAGCATGGACGTCCGCTCCACATGGCGCAGGAACTCGAAGCCCAGCCCGGCGCCCTTGTGGGCGTTCTCGATGAGCCCCGGGATGTCGGCGACGACAAAGCTCTTCCGGCCCTCGGGTTTCACCACGCCGAGCACCGGCGTCAGTGTGGTGAACGGATAGTCGGCGATCTTGGGTTTGGCCGCCGAGATGCGCGAAATGAGCGTGGACTTGCCGGCGTTGGGAAATCCGACAAGCCCGACGTCCGCGAGGAGCTTGAGCTCAAGGAAAAGCGTGAACTCCTCGCCGGGCTCGCCGGGCTGCGCGTGCCTCGGCGTCTGGTTCGTGGCCGACTTGAAGAACGCGTTGCCCTTTCCGCCGCGCCCGCCCCTGGCGAGGATGTACCACTTGCCATCCTCGTCCATGTCGACGATGGTATCACGGGTCTCCATCTCGCAGACCAGCGTTCCCACCGGAACGCGGATAACGATCTCCTTGCCGTCGGCGCCGGTCTGCTGTTTGCCCCGTCCCTGCTCGCCGTTCTCGGCCCAGTAGTTCTGCTGGTACTTGAGGTCGATGAGCGTGCCGAGCTGCTTGTCGGCCACGATGATGACATCACCGCCCTTGCCTCCGTCGCCGCCGCTCGGTCCGCCCTTCGGAACGTAAGCCTCACGGCGGAATGCGACAACGCCGGGCCCTCCGTGGCCGCTCCGTATATAGATCTTGACCCTGTCGATAAAATTGGACATAACCACCTAACCCTGTGAGAAATATACAGATACCGTGCTTAAAATGCAAGCTTCAGCGGAATAAAAAAGGCGGCATCGAATGGATGCCGCCTTCAGGAAGAACACGATGTTCGAACGATCACGCTTCCGCGTACACGCTCACCTGTTTGCGCAGCTTGTCCTTGCGCTCGAACTTGATCACGCCGTTGATCTTGGCAAAGAGCGTATCATCGCTTCCCTTGCCCACGTTTATGCCGGGATGGATCTTGGTCCCGCGCTGACGTACGATGATCGTGCCGGCGAGGACCTTTTCGCCCGCGTAACGCTTCACACCCAGGTACTGCGGATTGCTGTCCCTTCCATTCCGGGAACTGCCAACACCTTTTTTATGAGCCATTTCACATCCTCCGAAAAAACCATTTCAGCCACAAAGTCACGAAGGCTCAAAGCAATTCAACAAAACTTCTTTCTTCGTGTCTTGGTGCCTTAGTGGCAATTATTACGCTTTGATATCTTTCACTTTGACCGTGGTATAGTTCTGTCGGTGGCCGGTGGTGTTCCGATAGCCTTTGCGACGCCGGTGTTTGAAGATAATGAGCTTCTCGCCTTTTTCCTCACCCAGGACCTCGACCGTGACCAGTGCGGACGAGAGGTTCGGCGTGCCTACGCTCACCTTATCGCCATCGGCGACCATGAATACATCCTTGATCTCGACCGTATCACCCTTCTTTGCCTCGAGCTTCTCAACCTTTAACACATCACCGGGAGCAACCTTGTACTGCTTTCCTCCCGTTTTAATGACCGCGTACATGCTTGAACCTCCTTGGAAATAATACCGATCCCGTTTTAGGAAGCGTATAAATACCATGTAACCCGTGGACTTGTCAAGGGAAAAGTGATGGGGCCGCGAAGTTTTTCTCACGTGAGCGGATGGAGGATACCGCCTTTTCGCGATTGTTAACGCAGCTTTGGCGGCACTTCCCCTGCCAGGGCGATGCGGTACCAGGCTTCGAAGCGGGCCGTCCCGGGTTCACCCTCGGCGGGGGCCCAGACGGCGGAGCTACTGCCTGCCGGCGCGGAATACGGGCCTTGCTTCACTTCGAGAAAGATCGACCCGGTCTCCAGAGACGCGATGGAATGCCATGCGTTCGCCGGTATCTCCACGGCATGGACCGGCCCCCGGGCCGCGAGCACGGTTCTCTCCTTTACCCTGCCCTGTTCTTCAAAGAGAAGAAGCACTGCGGAACCGCGGAGCAGAAGAAAGACTTCCCATGTCGACGGGTTGGTATGCCGGTGCGGCCTGATGTACGTGCTCGGCTCGATGGCCACGCAGAGCCGCTGGACCGGGTCTTCGAGAACAGCGTGGAGATTGTAATGGGCCCGCTTCCGGGGCGAGGCAACGGCCTTCGCGGTAAGGTCGTCCAGGAGCTGCGTATCGATGCATTTCATGGTCATCCGTTCACTGCGCCTTCTTCTCCTGATCACTGCTTCTCGACAGCGCCTGTCTCGGGCAGGCTGTCGTAGACCGATTCCACGACCTTCTTCATCTCTCCGTCGGACACAGGGAGGTTGTAAATCTCCTCGCCCTGTTCCTGCATCTGCCTGAGGTCCACCACTGCGCCGACCGGCAGTTCGTCGCCCTTCCCCGTGTTTCCCTTCACCGCGTACAGGACCCACCGCGGACCTTCGAGCGAAAGGACCATATAGGCACAATCGGAGACCGCGAGGATAGAGTGCGCGCTGATCTGTGAGAGGGTCTCATAGCTCAGGACCAGCCCCCCGCCCAGCTCGTACCCCGCGGGCACGACGACTGCCTTGGACAGCTCGTACACGCCGTATGCCGTGCCGCCTGCCGTGGAGATCACGGTCCCGCCGACCAGCGTGGTCCCGGCGATGACATTCCCAAAGACCAGTGTTGTCGCCGAAGCTGCCTCGCCGGTCACCCGCACCGCGCCGCCGCCCGTTGCGCCGACCGCGCCCACTGCCGTGCCGATCGTGCCGCCGCCCAGGGCGATCCCGGCGCTGGCCAGCGGCACACCGATGTACTCGACGGTCTTGCCGGCGGCGTAACCGCCGCCCTTGACGGTCACGCCGGCAATGCTCGTGGCTGCCTTTTCGCCGTACCCGATCGCCGTGCCGCCGCTCGCCGTGAGGGCCGCTGCCGCGTGCGAAACAGCCATATCGGCAACACCGTACACACCCGCCACGGCCGCAATGGCCGTCGGCGCGACGATGTCATATCCGGTCCCGGCAGTGTCCCAGGTGACCTCCAGGGCAAGTTTCGTCGTCGCCACTCCCTCGCGCACGACAACCACCGAAGGGAACGCGACCAGGTTGACGCCGATATAGCCGAGTGAGGCAGCGGTCATCTTCGCGGCCGGCTCGATCGTAGCGTCCCACAGGATCCCCTGGAGCACCCACCGCAGCGACTTGAGCACCGAGAGGCTCAGGCCGGTCGTCTGATAGTTCCCGCTCAGTTCCTTTCCGGCCTTTTCGAAGGACCCGGAAACGTTCTTCGTATAGTTCGTGACCGTATCGCTCATGAGGTCCACGGTCTTCTGCGACCATTCCTTCCGGAACTCGTTGCTTTCCCGGACGACCGTGATGGGATTCATCTGGGATAGAGACGTGCCAAGTTCCCCTGCCCGCTGCTGCATCTTCTTCGGCACGGCGGCATAACCCTTCACGAACTGCCGCCCGGCGTAGCGCATCGCTGACCCCGAGCGACCGATGCTGGACTGCGACATCGAGGCTGCGGTCTCAAGAGAGCCTGACACGAGCTTGTCGCCTGCCGCGGAACCCTGTTCCTTGATCAGGTTGCCTGCCTTCCGGCCCGCCTTGACCACGGAATTGCCAACCATCTCCCGGTCGCGCCAGAGGTGCTTCGACGCGTCCCAGGACCTGCCGACGATCTCCTTCCCGAGATCGGAAGAACGATCGATGAGAAGCGTACTGTTCTCCTTCGCCATGGTTCGGATCTCGCCGGCGAAGGCATCGGTGCCCTCATGGATGTCCTTCGCGAAGCGGTACGATGCCTGCGTACCCTCGGACACGACGGTCACCGATTCGGCTGCTTGCTTCACAGACCGCTCGAAGGACTGGTAGGCGCGTATGCCCATCATCTCGCCGACGAGCTCGGTCGTCGAAGGCCCCGGCGGGATGAGCTTGATCTTCGTGTTCGGCACCTCAAAGGCACCGTTGTTGTAAAGCGATGCGTGGCCCTCGGCAACGAGCTTCTTCGTGTACTTGAGCGGGTCGTCGCCGGCCTTCGTGGAGGCGCAGCCTCCCGCGGCCAGCGCGAGTAGCGCCAGCAGGACGATCGCGTTCCCCCGGCCGCCGGATCTAGGGTTTCTCACGGTTCCCCTCCCTGGTCCTGAGGTCATCGGGCAGCCGCTCCAGGACGCCGCGGATCACCGCCGGGTCCGTGGACAGCACCTCGACCTTCGCACCCTGGCTTTGCTCGAGCTTCTTCATATCCACCGCCGTTCCGACGGGCAGGTCGCCGAGCGTCGGCTGGTCCTGGCCGTCGCTGCCGGTCTTGAGTCTGCCCCTGGCAGCGGCGATCACAAGCCGCGGCCCGTCCCAGGCGAGGAAAATCGCCGCGTCCTCCACGCCCAGAAGGAGATGCGTGGGGACCGCCGTCAGGGCGTTGTATCCCAGCACCACGCCGCTCGACGCCTGGTTGATCACCACCTTCGTCGTCCCCTTGATCCCGTCAAAGGCGACCAGTCCGACATACGTTGCCGCATCGATCGC
Organism: uncultured Nitrospiraceae bacterium; assembly: GCA_964364055.1. Taxonomy (GTDB): domain Bacteria; phylum Nitrospirota; class UBA9217; order UBA9217; family UBA9217; genus JAAXXJ01. The sequence goes on from CAYILT010000008.1 coordinate 14,629, forward strand.
GGTCGTCGCCGCGCCCTGCGCTGTCCCGGCGACCGGCCCCGCGGCGGTGAACGCCACCTGGTTCACCGCTCCCAGGGTGCCTCCGGCAACGTAGGTCACGGGCACCGCGGACAGGGACAGCACGGACATGCCTGCCAGGAGCCCGCTTTCGACCGTCGGAGAGATGATGTTGACGCCCGTCTTTCCCGTATAGTAGAACGTGAGGCCCACGGACTGGACAGTCCTGCCTGCCACGACGGCCGTGCTCGCAACGGGCAGGAACACGCCGTAGGCGCCCGCATAGGTCACCGCCGTCACCCCGGTCTTGACGATGGTCTTGGACGACGGGGCCACGATGCCGTGGTAAATGGACTTGAGGTAGCCATAGAGGATCGGTCCGAGCGCCGTGAGCGTGTTCTGCGACTCGCCCGACCGGTCGTACTCCTTCCTGAACTCCGACGCTGCCGTGTCGAAGGCCTTGTCCCAACCGGCCTCGATCTTTCCTGCGAACTTTCCGTTCGCCGCGCTGGTAAGCTCCCAGATGTTGCTGAAGTCGTCCTTGAGGTCGGTGAAATAGTTCCCCGGCAGCGCGGCCAGTTCCTTCCGGTCCCCGGCGGTCCTTTTGCCGAGCGACAGGTTGCCCTGGATAAACGTTTCCCCTGCCCTGCGGAAGGTCTCGGACGCGTAGGCCATCTCCGCCTTGCCAGCCCGGTGCGTCATCCGCAGGATGTCGCCGGTCAGCCCGGTTCCCGTCGTGACGATTGCCTTGCCCGTTTCCGCGCCCGCGGCGATGTCCCGGAACACGTCCGCCGGAAGCTCTTTTGACCGGCGCGACGCTCCGGCTGCCGCTTCCCTGATGGCCTCCCGTGAGGACAGAAGCGACCTCTCTTTGGCGAAATCAAGGGCCCGGCGGCTCGACGTGACGATGTACCAGCCCTCGTCGTAGAGCATCTTGTGCCCGCGCAGGTTTCCCATGGTCAGCGGGATCACGTCTTCGACGGACTGCTTCCCGCCCCTGCCCGGGTCCGCGCCGGTGACCGTCGGCGCCGATTCCCCGGCCGGCAGAAAGGCCGGCAGGAAGACCATGAGGATGGCCGCAAACAAACCGCGAACGGCAGATCGTTTAAGGGTTTTCATATCTCTTCTCTCGCGTATAGGAAGGATGGGGGTCTGTACGGAACTGAAGTGAGGATAGCATAATCAAAAGGGAGTGACAAGCATATTGAGACGTGCGAGGTTGGGTAAAAACTTAAGCCCTGCTTTTCCAGAACCCCCTGCATCCCGTGAACAGCCGTTGCTTTTTTGAACAGAAGCCAGCCATCCTCTGCGTCCTCTGCGGTGAAAGTTTTGACGTTACGAGAAAAAAAAGAAGTATGAGGATATGGCCTCGGGGATGGTCTTGTCAGGAAGATCGGGCTGCCCTCAGTCAGATGAAAAAGAACGGGGAGGAGAGCTGCCTCTCCTCCCCCCATCAGAACAAGGTACCCAGTTTTATCGTTAATGAGCGTGCCCGGGTTCGTCCTCATACCCGGTGAACATCGCCTTGATGTGCGTCCACGTCGAGTGACCAAGCGTCGCCAGGTAGACATGGACAAACAGGAATGCCGTGAAGAAGATGGAAAGGAACAGGTGGCCCGCATCCACCATCTTCAGCCCCCCCGCAAAGGCGATCACGCCGGAGAACATCTTGAGGTCCCACAGCATCAGCCCCGTAAGGATCTGGAGGGGCATGAACAGCAGCATGATGTTGAAGTAGGCGACCTGCTGCATGGGATTGAACTTGCTGTCCGGCGTGGCATGATGAGGGTTCTCCTCACCCACGAAGATCCCGTAGGCGTAGTACCGGGCCTGGCGGATGCTGCCGCGGAGAAAATTCCTCAAATTTGGGTCCGGGAGATAGACCTTGAGCTTTCCCGACAGCAGATAGTACAGCGCCCAGAGGCAGAAATTGGCGATCAGCATGAACCCGAAGAAGTTATGCACCTCGACCGCTGTTTTGAACGACGTCAGGTGGACCGCATCGCGGTACCGTATCTGTATCCCGGTGGCGATCAGGACAAAGAAGCTCGCAGCGTTGATCCAGTGCCAGATCCGCACCGGCAGCGCGTGAAGATATATCCGTTTCATGGTCTTGTCCCCCTTCCCGGGCCACCGTGCTGCCGGGCCCGTCGCACCCGGCCGGTCAGCATCCTGATGGTCCCATGAAGCACCGGTACTGCAAGACCTCCCATGATCATGACCGCTCCCATGACATCGAAGGCCTGCTGCCGCATGCTGCCGATGGCGTAGAACTGGTTCAGGGGCAGCATGGCGAACAGGGAACCCAGCGCCGCGGAATCCACGTCGTAGAACGTCTCCCGACCATCCCTGCCCTTGACGGTGAGGGAAATGGTGGTGAAGAACTCGGCGTCGGCGGTGTGGCACCATTCACATTGGCGTACCGCGCTGCCTTTCGGGACCAGGTAATGAGCATGTTGACTGTCGCTCAGACCGACGGTGCCGGACATTTTCACCTTCTGTTCCCTGGTGTTCAATTCCTGGTAGATGCGCCAGAGGTGTTCGGGGTCAAGGTGCTCCTTCCGGGAACCGGCCGTATTCGAGGCGGGGTCCTTCATGGCCGCCTGCATGGCGGAATCGGTTACCATGTCGCCCGAGGCTCCATCGGTGAGTCGCAGGTAGATCGTACGTTTGAATTCACCCGACACATGACATACCGTGCAGGACACGGAGTCGAAATGCGCTCCGGCGTTCGGCAGCCACTCTTTATGGGCGGCCAGGACCTTTGCATGGCACCCCAGGCAGACATCCTTGGGTGACCGCGAAGCCTGTGCGGCCTTCACGTCATGGGCGAAGTGACAGGAGGAACAGATCGGAGCATTTTTCCCTCCGCTCGTTTTGGCTTTGCCGTGCACACTTGCCTGATATGCCCCGAAGATCTCGCTATGGCATTTCTTGCACGGAACGCCCTCCATGGTCTGCGCCAGCGCCTTGGGTCCCACCGCGTGGGCGCCGTGACAATCGGAGCAGACCGGCGCATTTCGATTCCCTTGGGAAAACAGGTCGAAATGGATGCTCCCCTGGTGTTGTGCTGACTTGTCGGAATGACACCTCCGGCATGCCTCCGCACCGGCTATGGACACCTCACGAATGCTTGAGAACTGCCGGTTGGGGTGCTCTTCCTTGGAGAAGCTGGTGTGACAGTCGGTGCACCCGTGGCCTTTGTGCACGGACTTCCGCAGACCCGCCTCGTTGATCGAGAGGGAAAGCGTTTCTCCATTGATGGACAGGTTGAGCTGCTGCTGGTGACAGGTGAGACAGTACTGCGTGGTAGTGAGCTTTTCTTTCTGGGTGGGCACTTTTCTGATGGCATGGGAACCATGGCATTCTGAACAGGGCGGTGCGTTCGCTTTCGTAATGGCCTTTTGATGGATCGGGTTGGCCGTCAGCTGTTCATCGGCATGGCAGGTCCTGCACGCGCCGGAAACATGGAGCATGAATTCCTTCTTGCTCGCATACTGCGAAGAGGGGTGCGTGTCCGGGGAAACATCGCTGTGGCAGCCGGTGCAGGTCAGAAAGCCGTGGACCGTGTTCTTGAAATGGCTCTCTGATACGTGCACGTCAAGCGTGCTCTTGTCCTTGAAGGTCTTGGTCATGCCGGGCGTTGCGTGACAGCCCAGGCAGGCTTTGGCCTCTTCCGATATGACCGCTTCGGAAGCGTGGATGGTGCGGGGCAGGAACACGAGGGTGACGAGAAGGAACAGGAACGGAATGACGCAGGTGAACAGCAGGCCTGCAAGCGGTCCCGCGATGAACACGCCGGCGACCGGGAGCTTTACATAGGACGTAGCATCGCTGCCCGGAAGCTCGCTGTTCCTGATCGCGTCGATCCTTTCGCCGTTGGACAGATTCCAGTACGTTCCCTTACCAACAGATTGTCCGCCGTGAAATTTGAACATGCTTCACTACCTCCTTTCTATAGAAAGTCTGGGAGCCATACGGCTCCTCAGTGATACCGTAGTACGATGACGTCCGGAGCCGGGGCATCATGCTGATGCACTGGGACCGACCGTCCTTAATTACAAGGATAGCTAATTTTCAGCAGAAATCAATAGGAAAAAATTCTTAGAAGGCAATTTATTGATCAACAGAAGATTGCACGATGATGCGGGAGGAAGGAAGGTATCGGCGAAAGAGAAATTATGATCTATTTTTTTGCACATCCCCTTCGCGTCCTGACGGTAACGGTCATAGGTATTCTCCTTACCTGGCATGGATCTCCTTACTTATGATTGTAGCCAATGCCCGAGAATTTATCAAGCGAAAATCAGGGACAAGAGGGAGTATATCGGGAGGAAATAACGGTATGAAGCGGACGCGATCTTACCTGTCTCCACGCGGGCCGGCCGCAAGAATCAAGACACAGCCCCCAAGAAGTTCCAGGATGTCCTCGTGCTCGTGATACACTACTGATCATGCACCATCTCCTTTAACTGCAGTATCCGCTCCCGGATCTTGACGAGCCTGCCGAACCCCAGCTCGCTGACAAAGGGGGACAGCGCGATCATGATCGTCCGTGAGGTCAATCTCTCCTTGGGAATCTTTTTCAGCACTTCCGCGACGATCTTCTTGACCCTCTTTTCGTACAGCACGGCATCACGACCCGGTGCGGCCCCTCTTCGTTCCGCTGTCGCGGCCGTGATCTGCTGGTGCAGAGCTTCCTTGTACTGCGCATCGATCATGCCGGTATATTCGAAATAATCGAGCGCTTTTTGTATCTCCCGGGCCGGCGTCCTGTTCTTCCGGATGTGGTCGATGATCACCTCTGTGTCCTTGCTGAAAACGGCCTCGTACGGCAGGATCCCCTTGTCCAGTTCCTGCCGCCGGTCGATCACGTGCTCGACCTCGTCTGCCATGAGCCCGAGGTCCTCTTCCGTCCTGCCTTTGAGCTCCTCCGGATATTTCACCAGGGCGATCAGGTCAACCTGGAACTCCTTCAGCGAATAGGGCGTTCCGTCCCTCCTGGATCCCCGGAACTTCTGGACCATCCTCCCGAACGCCGCCGGATCGTCATCGCTCCTGTTCACCAGGAAGGTGAATTCCAGCCGGTTCAGCTCCTCGATCGGCCGGAACCGCTCGCGGCCTGTCAGGAGGACCTCGATCTCGCTCCGGGCGTGGCAATACCGCAAACCCGGGAAGTCCTCGGCATCGACCCAGTTGTCGGGGTTGTCAACCAGGCCGGGAACAAAGCCGAGGTTGACGAGCGCGTCGATGTTCTGCTGGCCCCGAACCATAATCTTCTCCCCGCTTTTCGCTTTTTCTATGGTCTCCAGGATGGTCTCGAGCCTGCTCTCGCGGGCCGTCCGTATCTCCGCGGCGGCCTTGCCCGCGGCCAGCCTCAGCTCTTCCCGCCGGTATTCATCGGCAACGCGCTTATAGGCATCCCGGATCATGAGGACGTCGGACACCAGGCGGGTGAGCGGCATTTCGCTGGCGTCGAGAAGATCGTCCATCGACGGCAGGTGGGGCGTTACGACGATCAGTGCCCCGCCGATCTGGCCTTTAGCCTTGACGACCCTGAACAGGGACCCGTCCCTGAACTTCAGGATGTCCTTTTTCCCCTTTGCAATGGCCTCATAGGAGACCGTCCCGTTCCTCTTGTTCAATTCCCCCTGTGTCAGCTCATACAGTATCTGCGAGAACTCTTCCGGGGTGCCCTGGATCGGCCCGCGTATCACGGCCCGGTCCTTCAAAAGGTGGACGAGCGCGTTCTGGTTGTGGCCCTCGAACAGATTTCTTCGCACTCTTTCATACATTTGCGTGGTCATGCCTATTCCTTGTATGGCAACCGCTCGAACCGCCAGGGTCACCTAGTATGCTTGTCAACGATAATGATTTTACCCCTTAGACCTTCTTTCAGACCTGCCTTCGGACAGCCCGACGCTGAGCAATGTCAAAAGAAAAGACCTGACCCTAAGATGGGTCTTCTTTCATGTCCTGTCGCCAAAATGACCAGGCAAATAAGGCTAAATGGCAACTAAGTGGACCTGACCCTCGGGTGCCTCGCTTACAAAAGCTTCTTGATCGCCCGCAGCCGTTTCTCTTCCGTCATCTTCCCGAAAAACGCAGGCGGGCCGATTCCTTGAGGTGGCCTGGTGAGTAATACTCATCAGCCCATGAATCATCGATCGCCAATGGTTTCGCCTTTTTCAGTTTCAGCAGCTTCGCATAGTAGCGGAACCGATAATGCTCATAGAAGCGCAGTATTTCCAGACCGTAGCGATCTGCCAGATCGGTGTCACCACGCATGATCAGATAATTCTCATCATTGCCGTTGCTTGCCGGCACGCTCAGATTATGGCTGCCGCTGACAACGATGGGATTGTCGGTGGTGAAGTTGGAGACGATGACCTTGGTATGCACCAGCAAGTTGCCCCTCTGACCCCTAAGCCCTTCTTTCACCCAACCTTCAAGGCCGTTGGATAGCAGGGCGGGAGCCGTGAACTCAGCGGTGCGATCGGCATGGAATCCGGTTATCCTGCTGGCGGTATTTTGGATTCCGTAGCGAAGCACGGGATCGTTGGCCGCTCCCAGAAGGGCATCCAGTATGTCTTCGGGAAGTTTAAAGGCCGTCGCAAACAACAGATCTTTATCGGCGGCATTGATGATGTTGATGAACTCCGCTAGGTCGGTCTTTCCTGTACGCGGGGAGAAACCCGCAAAAAGCCTCTTGCCCGGGTCGATAGGGTTGTTCTTATTGATCCACGTACGCGCAGAGGACACATCGGCCGGATCGTTCCAGATGACATCGAACAGATCGAAGTAACGCTTCGCTATACTCTTGTCGTCCGTCTCATGTACGACGTTCGCCTGACGATATACGCCGTTCTCCGTGAAATTCGTGCTGCCGCAGAGAACGGCCTGCGGCACGCGCTTTCCGGCAGCATTGATCTTGCTGAGTACGATGAACTTGTCGTGGAAGATCTTCGAGGTGACCCTGCCGCGCTTCCTGGCGGCGGGTATCTTCTTCAGGTTTGCCTCGTTTTGGGATGTTTGTTCGTCTCCCTTCTTCGCATGATAGAGCACGCGCACGTCAACGCCGGCCTTGTGGGCTTTATTGACCGCGTCAACTATCGCCTTGAGCTCGTACTCGTAGATCGCTATGTCCAGGGCCCACTTTCCGTCCTTGGCCCTGCTGATGAATCGGAGGATGGCGTCCAGCAACCCGTTCTCCAGCCACTCGCGCGGCGCAGCAGGCCATTTCTCGATAGGCAATTTCTTGTTCTTGCGCAAGAGTGTGTCCACTTCGGGGAACTTACGACCGAATGACTGGCTTGCGGCCACTGCACGATTGAAGTACACCCGGTGATCTTCGGGCTTGCCATCGTCGGTTCTGACCTCTATTTCCAGCGATTCTCCCAGGGTCTGCTGTCCGGCGTAGGCGAGATGCACTCGGTACTTGCAGGTAGTGCCGGGTTCGATGCTGTAGTCAGCCCATCGATATTTTTGGATCGGAGCAAGGTTGCTTGGTGTGGCGTTCCACTTTGGAATCGTATGCGCCTTGCCCGGAAACGTCAGGCTGTTCAAGAGCCACTGCCACGGCTTATTGCTCTCTCTCTGCTCGATGGCGAAACCCAGAAAACCCGGCTTTCGCGTCTTGTCGAGATCGAATGCCAGCAGCACACCGTTGGTTCCTGCGTAAGCCTTCACTCGGAATGTGTCTTGGGAATTTTTCTTCAGTTTGCGCATGGTCCCCTCCTTTGGATAACGGTCCCATATGGTCACGTCTACGTTGTTTCCTTTGAAGCCCCCTGCGGCAAGTTGCGGAGAATCTTCGATCCTCAAGGTTGTTACATTTATAATAATCGCTCGCTAACCCCGCAGCAAACAACGGGGAATGCGCCCGCTCCTGGATTCAGTTTATGCAGTATGAACTCACTCGTTTGACTTCTCAAGCACGTGCCAGCTCGTTCCTTACCGCAACCCAACAATATGCTTTTAATCGCGGGGTGGATAGGCCGCTTACCCTCTCGGCGGCGCGTTAAGATTTCCCGAAAGAATCTCTCTCTGCGACAATGCTGCAATACCGAGCCGCTGTACCATTTCCGGTTCTTTAAGGTAGTGAGCGCGCCCATAAGCAACTGCTTCGACCAGATCATTGTCGTCGAATCGCTTCGCAATCCCCTCTCTCAATGTCGGGTGCGCCATAAGATTCCTGCAAAGCATGCAAATATTCCCCTCTACGAATTTATCCGGCAAATGGGCCTCGTATCCATCTTCCTTCAGCATTTCGTATATTTTTGACGGTCCCCATGTCCGGATGAAGTGAAGGACCGCGTTTGTTTCCGTTGAATCGAGTATTTCTTTAAGGCTCTTGTTATGAAGGTTGCCAAGGAGCAGCGGGTGATCTTCCTTAATGTCGATTACCGGCCCTATACACGACACGACCTTGCCGTCCGGAAATATCACCGGCGTAGCCGCTCCGCCGCATGCGCCTGCGGGCGGGATATCCGACATTCTGTATGCCATTTTTTCTTTGAGGAATGACGCCCTTCCGTACGGGAGCGTGATCACCGTCGTGATTTGTTTTTTATCCATGATCTCAAGAAGCGGATTTACTATCCCTTTGTATCCCGGGGATTCTTCATTGTCCGTGCAGACTGCAACCTGATGTACGAGCTTCAACTTCTGAGCGGCGCGAACGGCATTTTTCACGCGCTCAAAGGGGATGCGCATCTGGTGGTGTTCATCAGCGCTGATCTGCAAAAACAGCAGTTCCGGAACGCTCTCCAGGATTTGTATGGCCCGGTCGTACGTTTCGGCCCAATATGCGTTTGTCACGGATGTCGGGAACAGCCCTTTTGACATGGCAAACCTGCACATTTTCCTGAATAGATGCAGGTCATAAAACGGCTCTCCTCCGGTAAAATTAATCGAGCGTACCCTGCCGCAATAAGCCGCCGCTTGGGAAATCCAATCGAACAAGTCTTCTTCTTCCATAACTTCTGTCCTGTGCGGTCCGGACTTTACTACGCAGTGAGGGCACGCAACCTGGCACTTATAGGTCAGAAAAATTCCGATGTTTTCCAGATAGGGTATTTCCGTCATTCCTTCGTTCATGCTTTTTACCTCCTTTCCGCAACGGCCTTTTCTCGGGGACGGCTTCATTTTTTTCGCCGAACCTGCTCATTCGTGCGGCCGCGACTTTTTCCGTCACATCACCATGTGATATGCGGTCCAGCACGAGTTCCAGTATTTCCGGGTCATTCGCCATTGCGTAACAGAGGGAACAGGATCCGTATTTTTTATAGTACTCCAGGTTTATACTCCCGGCGGGGGTTGCCGCAATTAACTTCACCACGAAATCACGTCCCAGACTTCGCATAGCCTGGAGATAATTGTCGTGTGCTCCGATCCGGAGAATTTCCGCCAGCGGTCTATCATGAACATTTCCGGACAGAAGCGGGTGTTTGGCCGATGGGATTTCGGTTATACCCATGCACGACAGCACTCGACCGTCGGGAAAGATGATCGGGAAATCCGCTCCGGAACACGGTCCGCCTACTGCGGATTTTTCCGTGAATGCAAACGTTTCGCCGTGAAGAAATCTTCCCCTCCCGGCAGGGAGAACCGAAGCGGCCCGTATTTGGGACAAATCAACCACTCCACTAAGCCCTGCGCACGATTCGAGTAAATCCTTTTCGTTTTCTATACATACGGCGGCGTTAAACGGGATATTCATCTTTTTTGCCGCATTCATCGCGTTCCTGACCCTCGCTATGGGGATGAAGCGCCGGTGATACTTGTCCGTGCTGATGCTGAGCACGTCTATCTGCGGATACTGCCCGAGCGTTTTTTCAGCGGTTTCTATCGAATGCCCCCAAAAAGCGTTCGTCACAACTACGGATACAAGACCGAGAGATGCGCTGGTTTCAAGGATGGTTCTGAGCAGGACGGGCGAGCAAAACGGCTCCCCGCCCGTTATTATGACGGTTTTAATTTTTCCAGACTCGTATTGGGCGCTCTGCCGGATCCATTCCACCGCTTTTTCCACCCGCATTTCTTCTTTTCTATGAGGACCGGCGTCAATGATGCAATGCGCGCATTGAATGGGGCATCGCGCAGTTATTGACATGCCTATTGCGGTCTGGAATATCTGATGTCTGGCCAGGTCAGGCATTTGCTCTCTCGAGAGACAAACACAGACAGGCGCAGCATGATGAACGCGCCTGTCTGTGTTCGACGGTTATTTAAAACTTTACGCGCATTTCTCCGGCTTTAACATATTCATTCACAAGACCTTCCATGAATTTTCTGTCCGCCAGCTTGGCCGCAATGACTGTTTGTATGGCCCTGATGTCAGCGGGCATGGTACCATTGTCGTTGATGATCTTGCGCAATGCATTGGTATCCACAAATAACTTAGTGTACTTCAAGGATATCTTGCTAGAAATTCCGGGCATTTGGTCATCTCCTTTTTGCCCCACCGGGTGGAGCGTCTAGATATTTTACTGCAAAAAAACCTTTGCCGATCTCAGCTCAACCTCAACAAGGTCACCATGATCCTGCGGCAGCATGCTTTGCTTCCTCGGCTTCATTCGCTATGGTGATGATCTTAGATGCTGTTCCGTGAGTAGTATGAGCGCTCTCATTTCACCACCTCCTTTTTCTTACCACTTAAGATGTACAAGGCACCGGAGTCAGGACGCATGTACGGGTAGCAGCCACGATCACACCGGGATCGCGCCTACTTTGTAATAATCTTGTTTCGCCGCCGCCTGATGCGCTTCCCTATGCGGGTGCACAGGCATTCCCGACGAGCGATGCTGAAGTTTTGAACCGCCATTATCCAGAGATCAAGAACCACGATGGAATTGCCGAACGTCGCGGGTGTCGAGGCGATTCTCGTATCAGCCGTTCGGTAAATCCAGATACTGCTGGTTGATCACGCAGTGACCTTGTCAAGCAACTGACTGTTTTTTCATTGCCGAAACGCAACGCGCTGATTTGCTCTTATCCTCGCGGCAGATAGACCGCGTACCCTCGCGGCGGCGCGTAAAACTCTCCCCGGCCGTCCCCCTGGGTCTGCTGCTCACGCGGAATGCGGGCATCGTCGCGGCCACACCATGCAGCAGGAACGAACTTCGTGTTTTTCCACTGAGTACTGACCCATGCCCCGTTCCATGCATCGCCCCGGTTGTTCATGACAAAGATCAATCCCTTCGGACCGCAGGGGGTCAGGCCTGAGATGATGAAATGTTCACATATTCTGTTTGTAATATGCACTATCCGATCGCTGGCAGTGTCTGCGACTAACAGGAAGTACTTGTGATATGTGACTAGTCAATAATAATTTCCCGTTGGTAGCAATAAAAACCCCCTTTGCAGGTGGTCAAATGCTTCACGGCGTATGTCTTGTCACCTCATTCCCCCTTGGCCCCTTCTTGCAAGGACAAGCACCACGGACAGGCATTCGGCGCGGGTGCGAAGACTGCCCGGGAAGTTTCCCTCGCCGTCGTCCTTCACCGTGGTCAAGCACCGGCAGCGGGCTGGATGCCCCTGCGCCTCTGGCCGGCCTGGACAGTGAGGTGCTCTGCCTGGGACATGGCGACCACGTCGCGGACGTTGGGGACTCGAAATAGAGATTTATAGCAGTATTCAGCGCTTGATGTAATAGGTTGCCGTTGCCTCCCGCGTCAGCTTGAGTTTACCGTCCCGTACTGCGGCGACCAATCGCGCCTGAAGCAGGCCGGGTTTCATGTCGGACGTGTCAATCACGGCAGTGAAAATTCCATCCCCGGCTTTTTGATCGCCATTCTTTCCATCATCATAGAGCCGGACAATCCGGTGCCGGCGCTGCATTACGGACAGCTGCACGCTTCCAAGGGTGCCGACCTTCCTGACGCTGTCCTGCTTCTCGCTGTCTCCAGCGGGTGCTTGCATGACAAGAATGTGCGCCTCTAAGCGCGTCTGTTCATGTTTACGCACCGGCGTGCCGTCCTGAACTAAGCGCGCGGTGAGCAGCACTTGCCGCTTATCCCCTACCGGAACCGTCTTGGCCTGGAGCTTCAACCGAGAATCGCCGAGGATCATGATGTCCACGGTCTCCTTGTCTTGGCCGACAATATCCTCCGGTCTCGCCTGGATCGTCCACGGGCCTTCGTGGACCTTCAGGCCGCCGCAGTAATACGGCAGTTCCACGCGAATCAGGCGATAGTGATCTCCTTTTCGGACCCGCAGGCCCTTATGATCCTTGAGCGGGATTCTGCAGCGTTTATCCGGCGTCTGTATCGCCAGCCTGACATTGCCTGCGTATTGGCCGGTCCAGTTCACCGCGAACGTCACGGACTGATCGCGTTTCGAGAGATTGATCGTCTGCTGTGCCGCCTGCCCCTCGCCCAGCTGATAGGTGGGATCGGAGAGAACAGCCATGTCGTGAACCAGCGCGCCGACCGTGAGGAAGTACTTGGTCAGCTGGATGGGCGACAAATCCTGCTCGTTCACGTGTATTCCTCCGTTGTCGTTGGCAACGCCGCTTAAGATGGCGTCGTCGACGTCGGTGCCGAAGCCGATGCTGTAGAACCGGTCGTTGCCGGCCTGCACGGTGGCATTAATGCTGTTCAGGTCCGACCCAATCGGCCGGTTGTGCTTCCCGTCTGAAAAGACAACGATCGACTGGCGGGGGAACGGCGGAGCAATCGCCCCGAGTTGGCTGGACGCCTCATTGACGCCGGCGATGATGTTCGTCCAGCCCCCCCCCACCATGCTATTGACGGCGGCGTGGGCGTTGACGACGTTCGCCGCTGACAGCGCCTGCAGGTTGAACGGGGGAACAAAGGGGACCAGAACCTCCTGGAATTGAACGAGGCCCAGCCGGTGACCGCCTCCGAGGTCGAGCAGGTCGATGAACTCGTTGGCCGCGCTCTGTAGCGCCTGAAGCTTATTGACTCCTGGCGTGCCCGACGGCAGTGACATCGAACCGCTGCGATCCATTACCAACATGACATCCGAGTGCGGAAGCAATCCTGCAACGGCAAAGGCCTGCGGCGATTGGGGCAGGTTGCCTGCATTCGCGGAGACCTGAACCGTCCACACCCCTGCCATTGGATTAAGAACAGAGACCTGCTCCACGTTGTTCACTGCGTCGTTGCCGCCGTTGCGCACCGCTGCCTGCGCAGGATTCGCCGCATTGATGGTCCAGGGAGTGAACGTCGCCGCGTTCGGCGCGATCAGGCGCAGATCGAGATCATTGATCAGAATCTGCCCGCCCGGAGTTCCCGCCGGGTCGTCCCAGGCAAGGGTCAGATGAATTTCCGCCAGGCCGGCGGGAACATAGAATTCTCGCGTCCATGCGCTGGCGATGCCCGTTGCGTTGAGCGTTCCCTGTGCAATGCCCGCCTGTCGCACCAGGTTGACCGCTGCTTCAGCATCGACAATACCCCAGCCGGTGGCGTAGTCTGGACCGGCGTTGGACTGGCCGATACCCTGGACGTCCTGTGCCGTCTGGATGAGCAGCGCTTTCATCGCCGCCGGCGACAGGGTGATATTCCGGGTATTTGCTTCCTGGAGCACCAGCGCGGCGATCCCAGAGACGACCGGCGTGGCCATCGAAGTCCCGCTCATGGTCGTATTCGCGACATTCGAGTTGGGCACATCGTCGATGCCGTCGCCGTTCCCATCGCTAAAGAAGCTGTTGGAAGCAAGCGATAACAGATTGACGCCCTGCGCCATCAGATCGGGCTTGATTCTGCCGTCATCAGTGGGACCGAAGTTGGAGAAACCTGCGATCGCGCCTGCACCATTCATCGCTCCAACCGTAATGATGTTCTTCGCTGTAGCGCGAGGATCAATGCAATCGCCGGCAATCCCGGCGCCATAGCCGCTTTGGAAACAATCGCCCGCCGGTATCGGTGGAGGTATGGCGGCGACTCCGTTCCAGGCATTGTTCCGGTCGTTGCCCGCAGCCTTGGCAACGATGAGCCCGGTCTGTGCCACAACATTGTCGAATCCCTGGGCCTGATTATTGTACTGTCCAAAAAGGTTTTGATTGTTGGTAAATACGGTCCCCGCCGGGTTCCAGCCGATGACCGATCCGTAGGAATGGCTGGATATCTGAATCGGCGTTGGATTTCCCGCGCCGCCCGGCGACGTGGCAGCGTTGGTCATCTCCGCAGCGTCGTTGGTGGCGTCCCAACTGGCGATCGTCACGTTCGGCGCCATGCCCTCCGCATTCGCGACATTGACGCCGCTGCCGCCGATCGTGCCCGCCACATGCGCGGCATGATCGTCGTTGCTGGCCGATTGTCCTGGCTCCACGATCACGCGCGGCGTCAGGTCTAGATGTCCCGCGTAGATGGTGTCGCCAGCCTCCCATACGCCAACAGCGACGCCGGTGCCGTTGAGATTGTACGGCACGGCCTGCACGTCGTTCACATTCGACAGCGGCTGTGCGTTCAGCAGGTTCTTGTCCTCGTCCGGCGCAGGAGCAGGTTCGATCCAAGCCACGATGTCTGCCTCGGCCAGCACTGCGAGCTCGCCGCGGGCAATGCTGACGATGACGGTCCGCACTACCGGGAAGGTTTTCGCGTCGAATCCTTCGAGTTGGATGCCGGCGCGTTTTGCGAGCGCAAGAACCTCGTCGGCCGTAACATCTTTATGGAACAGCACCGAATAGGCGATGCGGTTATCCGCCCGTAGTTGATAGGTATGCGCGGGTGCATCTTTCTGGAGCGTGCCGGCTAGCTTATCCCCGGGCTTGATTATATCCGCCCAGCGAATGCCCTTTGTTTTTCCGAGCACCTCGACGCCGCGCTTCGTCACGGATGCGTACCAGGCATATCTATTGAGGGGAGCGAGCAGGGCAATCCCTTGTTTCGCGAGACGTTCGCGGTCTGCAGCTTCCACCGGAGAATGCAGTTGAAGTATAATATGGGCTCGCGGATGCTCCAAGCCCGCCTGGCTAATCACGCGCTGAAGCCGAGAACCGAGACCTGCCGGTATGCCGGCTCTTGGTGTAAACTTGCGAGATTGCAAGCGGATCTCGTAAACATCGGCCTGCGGCCGGAGCTTCGTTGACGGCTTCCGCGCCTCCGCCGCCGCGGAGGTCGATAGCTGAAGCAGAACCAAGCCCATGCTGACAAGACACTGCACGTTACGTCTCATTGTCTTTTCCATGTGCATCTCCTTTTTCGAAGCGTTGGAACCGCTCCGCGTAAGTATTCGTCCTCTCCCCGCCGCTTGCCCCTAACCCTGTATGATCTAATCCCACTGACGGCCGGCGATGACGATGTTGCTGATTATAATTCCTGGGGATATAATTCCTGGGGATAATTCCTGGGGACGTTGTTGCTATTTGATACTTCAACTACAAATAGAGGAGCATATGGTGCCAGACTTAAATATTGAGATCTCGATTCTCACCCTTACGATATGGTTTTAATCGCGAGGCACATAGACCGCGTACCCTCTCGGCGGCGCGGAAAACTCGCCCCGGCCATCCCCCTGGGTCTGCTGCTCCCGCGGAATGCGGGCATCGCGGCCACGCCATGCAACAGGAACGAACTTCGTGTTGTTCCACTGAGTCCCGACCCATGCCCCGTTCCAGGCATCCCCCCGGTTGTTCATGACGAAGATGAGCCCCTTCTGGCCGCCCATGCCGCTCCGCTGCATGATGTAGAGATCGTCGTCCACGTGGAGGACGGACGTCTCGCCGCCGGCGTTGTCTTCATGGACCTTTACGAGGGCCGCTATGCCGTTGTGCTCTCCTGCCCGGCCCAGGCCCCATGCGTAATAGTCCTGCCAGAACACGCAGGGATAGCCCTCGTGGGTCAGGATGAAGGCGTAGGCAAGCATCTTGTCGTTCACGATCCCCGGATTGTCGTCGCCGCGAAAGTCATGGTTGTCCACGAAGGTCACCGCCTCGAACGGCCGGTCCTTCATAAGCACGCCGCCGTCGGCGAGCCGCCGCAGGCTGAAGCCGTAGGAATCGCAGAGCTCCTTCAGCCGGTAGCGGAGCGGAAAGTCGAAAGCGCCGACCCGTTGCGCGGCCCAACTGTTGACCTCATCGAGCCAGCCGTCGATGTAATCATCGCCGGCCCAGCATTCGCCTATGCCGAAGAGCTCCACCGGCCTGCCGCCGCGCGTGTAGCTCCGGTCGTGGATCGCCCGGACGATCCAGGCGCCGAAGCCCTTGACGAAGTCGTAGCGGAAGCCGTCGAAGCCGATCTCCTCGATCATCCACTTTGCGTGGTTGAGGATGCCGGTCGAGACGCGCGGGTTGATGTGGCAGAGGTCGGGCATGTCGCCGAAGGCGGTGCTGTCCGGCGCCCGGTACGGCGAGGGGTTAAAACAGGTCCAGTCGCGGCTGAATATCCCGCTGTGAGGCGTAAAGTGCGTCCACCACGTCCGGTTGGTAATCGGATTGAACTCTTCCGCGTCAGCGCCGTTGTTATGGTTGAGGACCAGGTCGGCGTAGACCTTCAGCCCCTTGCCGTGCGCGGCCCGGACCAGGGACCGCAGCTCTTCTTCCGAGCCGAACCATGTCCTCACCTCGTCTTTGCCGTTTATTGTTCTGACCGCCTTCTGCGGGTATTTTCCCAGGTCATAGTAGTCGTAGACGTCGTACCCCATCGACATGCCGCCG
Organism: uncultured Nitrospiraceae bacterium; assembly: GCA_964364055.1. Taxonomy (GTDB): domain Bacteria; phylum Nitrospirota; class UBA9217; order UBA9217; family UBA9217; genus JAAXXJ01. The sequence continues at coordinate 31,247 of CAYILT010000008.1, forward strand.
ACGTTCGCCGCCTTGGAAGCGGGAGGCAGCCAGAGCGCGGTGAAGCCCGCTGTCTTTAACGCGGGGACCTCGTCCCGGACGCGGTTCCACCACTGGTATTCCTTCCCCTCGAGCCTGGGGCAATCCCAGTAAAAGGCCTGCATGATGACGCCCATGGTATCTCCTTGCCGTATCGCAAAACGTGCCCGTCCTCATGGGTTCATAAGAGTCAAGAGTATCGCATCGACACAAAACACACATCAACACCCGTTTCAGTTCCTGATCAGTTGTTGCAGTTCAAGAAGCAGGACTTGACCTATATCCCTCTTATGCGTTCAATCATTCCGGGCGCTTCATGGAAGAACAACGTATTCCCCCTGGCATAACGCGGTTTGAGGCCGATTTCCTGTTTGAGAAGTGCCGTCTCGTCACTGTCCGCCACTGTAATGCTGAACACAGCGCGCGAGTCGGCGTCTCGTTTGCAGCGGTAAAATACAATGTCTTGTTCGTCACCTATAAATCCCTTAATCGTGAGGAAAGCATAGTGGTCCGGATCGTGCATAAAACCATAGTACGTCCTCTAAGAATAACCTTTTGCCATGCTCTTGACAATCAGACAAATTGATTTTTCCCTGACATAAGGCATACCGGACATCGCTACAAATATCTTCCCATCGTATCTCATTGGCGAAGCAGCCGGGCCGCGGACGATAATATCCGATATAAGGCCCGACTGCTTCCCGAAGCGGAAGCACCAATATATTGTCGAACGAAGTTTCGGGTATTTTCTAAATAGAACCGCGCCTTCTCTTCGTTCCCGCTTTATTATTTTTTCTTGGCGTACCCGGTGCGTACCAGAAAAACTATTCCGTCCTGCAGCTTGCCGTCTGTCATTTGTGTCACGTGGACCTCGTACCTTGCCTTTTCGGTCTGTTTGGAGCCGAAGGTAAGCGTCATCTTCTCAGCCTGTCTGGACTTCATGCGTATGCCCTTCAGGACCAGTTTTTTTGCTGATATCCGGTAAATCGGCAGCCTGACCTCGGCCTCTCGGGGCTGTACCTGTTTGCCCATCATGGCTTTCTCCCTCTGTGCCGCTTCAGGCTTATTCAGCTCGAACTCGGGCTCTTGATCTCTGATGATGTAATGGCGGTCTTTGAGGACGTCCAGACCTTTGATATCCCGATGCTGCTTCGGCCAGCGTTTCTCCAGTTCGGGCGAGAGCATCATCTGTACGTCTCCCTTTGCAAGCAGCTCGTCAGGGATATCTATGACGATGTCCAGGTCCGCATCGTTCTTTTTGGTGTTGCGCACGATGAATGTAACACTCTTGCTGGAGGCCAGATCGACGATCTCCATGTTGCGATAGGCGATGTTGTTGCTGTTCATCGCATTGGTCCAGACGCTGCTGGTCTCCGCGAAGGTTATCGGGTCCTGGGGGCTCTGGACGCGCGTGTACATGCAGTGGTGGCCCACTTCTTTGGGCGACCATGCAAGCGGCCCGATCTGCCGTGTTTCCCCAGGGGCCAGGTTGGGAACATCGAAGCGACCGACGTACACAAAGGCGTCCGGCCAGACAAGGCCGATAGCCAAGGTGCCGATCCATGCGTCGATGGTGGTGAATTTTACCTCAACCGCGCTTTTGTTCCTGATATTGGCATATAGATAGTTGGTCTGCCCGAATTCCGGGTTCTCATGATCGGTCAGTCCGTCGGCACTCAGCCGGTTCCAGACATCGGGACCGAGATACATGGCGCCGGAGGACGGGACCGTCCCGCTGTCGGTTGGGTTGTCCATGACCCATACGTCGGCGACCGGGTTCGCAGTGCATACCGTGGCATTCGACGGCAGAACCTCGCTGACAAGAACATAGTCCTGCGGCGGCAAGTTGAGACCCGAGGCCGTAACCCTGATCGTCCAGGTGCCCGCCATGGGATTATCCACCTGCACCTGTTCGACGGTATTGCGATGATCCAGGCTGGCGGCGGGCACTGGGCTCCCGGCAGGGACCGTGGACCGTAAAGCCGGGGCGAAGAGATTTGTGTTGTCGGCCACCCACGGCGTGTATTGCGTCCCGTCCGGCGCGATGAGCAGCAGGTCGAGGTCGTTTTGAAGGATGCCGGTGGCTGCCGACGGGGCGGTGCTGCCTGTCCACGGGGGATCGTTCCAAACAAGGGTGACTCTAAGCGCGTCCATGGCGCCGATGGTGAACGTGTAGTTCGTGCTAGCAAGGGCGTTAGCGGTGCCCATCAGGAAGTGAGGCATGAGGTCCACCGCCTCTTTCACTCGTACCCGTCCGTAGCCGAACGCAAAATCGGGTCCGACAAACCCGTTGCCAACGTTCGGGATGTTGGTGAGATCCTCCGCGCTATGAATGAGAAGCGCTCTCATGATATCCGTGGAAGGTCCTGCGTTGGAGCATGCCTTTTTGTACCATTCTTCCAGGAGAGCGGCGCTGCCCGTGACGGCCGGCGTCGACATCGATGTGCCGGTGATTGTTCCGTTATCAAATCGGCCCTTTTCTTCTCACGCCTTG
>CAYILT010000009.1:0-32064 GCA_964364055.1 uncultured Nitrospiraceae bacterium
CGATCCCTTCTTTTCTGAAAGCCAGGTAGCTGATATACAAGACCATGGCGGCAACGTACGCTAACGTTGCAAAGGCAAAAAGCTGGGCACTATCCATCATGTTCCTCCGTGGTAATTACTTCGCGATCGCTTCTACGATACTGTTGAACTCGCGTTCGAAGGCGAGCCGGTTCCGGTTCGAAGACCCGCCCACCAGCACCGCGGCCTGTCCCTTCCGTTCCTGGATGCGCACCCAGAGCTTGCGGTGCGAACCGAAGAAGGCGATGAGCGGCCCGATACAGAGCAGGATGAACCCGGTGTATACGATCCACACACCCGGGTCTTTCGTGACCTGCAGCCCCGTATACCGCGCCCCCCAATAATCCACATAGCTGATCCGGTAGTTTTCCGGCATGGACGGTTCAGAAGAATCGACCTTCATCACCTGCGTCCGGTATACCAGAGACTTCCCGCGGTATACCTCAAGCTCCACCGTGGGGTTGATCAGTTCCTCGTTCCGGGCCTGATAATACTGGACCTGTCCCGTCGCGGAGTCTCGCATGCCGAACGGCGCAAAGCCGACCGCCTTGATGGTCCGGTCGATCGACTTGACATAGACCGATGAACCCGGTTCCACGACGATGGTTTCATCCGGTCCCGGGGAGTTCTTCTGATTAACATTCAGCACGATCTTCCCGATGGCGTTCGGGATCGTCCCGTAGCTCGACTGGTAGAAGGTGATGCCGTGATGGCTCAGCGGGTCGTTCACACGGATTCGTTTTTCCAGGACCTTCTGCTGCCGCAGGTCATAGACGGAGAGGATGCTCCAGTACTCCGAAGGCATTCCTGTCGGACGACCGGCGTTCGAATAATAGTCCACTTCGAAGTCATCGGTGCGAACATAGAATCCCAGCGGCATGGCGGGTACGCCGCCCCGCGGGTCATGGATCACGGGACTCTTGCTTATCCCGAACCCGTCCATGATCTGGTCCCACAGGGGCTCGTTCCGCAGGTAGACGACGGACGATGCCTCTCCCTCCGGCAGGTTCAGAAAGCCTTTGAACCCGAAAAATGCGCCGATGAGTGCCCCGGTAAATATGAGAATGATGCTGAGATGGGTCACATATACGCCCATGCGGCTGTAGGCGCCCTTCTGAGAGGCAAGGTGCGTCGTCCCCTGCTCTTTCGTCAACTGGCGCGAGTACCTTTTCCCGTGAAGGGCCTTGAGCGCCGCAGTCTCCGCCGCTTCCATCCCTCCCTTGACCATGATCTCTTTTTTGAAAGGAACCGCCTTGAAGCCGTCATCCTCAAGGGGTTTCAGCGGCGCCCGCATGGCCTTCCAGGCATAGGGGAAGCGTTCGAGCGTGCAAATGGTAAGGTTTGCGGTCAACAAAAGCAGGAGAAGGACGAACCACCAGGTGTGGTAAAGATCGAAGAACCCAAGGGCCTCGAACAATCGGATGGTGGTCTGGCTGTACTCCTTAAGATACTCCTCGGGCGCCTGGTTCTGCTGGATCACCGTGCCGATGACCGACACCACCGCAAGGATGATCAGAAGCACCACGGCAAGTTTTACCGCGGAGAAGAACTTCCATATTTTGTCAGCGACGACCTCTACCGCGCCCTGCTGGTTCTGGTTTTCCAACGTTCAAGCCCTCCGCTCGTACGAACAAATGTCCCGATAAAGTAACATACCGGGATAGAGACTGTCAAGAATATTTGGACGATCGGTGAGACAAGCAGTTGCAAAACAATCAAGCCGGAAGGCTTTCCCCGCGCCTTGATGAGGAACGGACCGCGCTCGCACACTCCCGTCCCCATCACGCCTGACAGCGCAGCACACAATGATAACTGCGGCAAAGTATGATATGATATTCCATTATGCATGACAGCGAGATCACCATACTCCGGGAACTCATCATCCTCCTTGCCGTATCGCTCCCTATCACCTTCCTGTTCCATAAGGCAAAACTGCCGGCGCTGGTCGGATTCCTTATTACCGGCGTGCTCATCGGCCCTCACGGGGCGGCGGTCATCACCGAGCCCCAGGTCGTCGAGCGGCTGGCCGATGTCGGGGTCGTCCTGCTCCTCTTCACCGTGGGGCTCGAGTTCTCCCTTGAAGACATCATCCGTTCCGGACGCCGGTTCCTTCTCGGCGGCGGGTTCCAGGTCGTCCTGACGACCGGTGCGGTCGCGGGGATCGCGATCCTGTTCCACTACCCCCTTCCTCAGGCGCTCTTCTTCGGATTTCTCGCCTCCCTGAGCAGCACCGCCATCGTGCTCAAGATGTACTCGGACCGTGCGGAACTGGACACGGCGCACGGCAGGCTCTCCACCGGCATCCTCCTGTTCCAGGACATGGCCGTCGTGCCGATGATGCTCCTGCTGCCCGTCCTGGGCGAAGCAGGGACCGCCGGCGTCATCACCCCGCTTTCCGTCCTCATGAGCCTGGGCAAGGCGGTCCTGGGGCTGGTGGTCGTGTTCCTGGCGGCCCGGCAGGTCGTCCCGCTCCTGCTCCACCAGGTGGTCCGCCTGAGGAACCGGGAGATGCTGTTCCTCCTCGTGGTCCTTCTCTGCCTCGGCACCGCCTGGATCACGTTCAGTTTCGGACTCTCCCTCGCCCTCGGCGCGTTCCTCGCCGGCCTGATCATCGCGGAGTCGGAGTACAGCCACCACATCGTGGCCGACATCCTTCCCTTCAGGGACTATTTCGCGAGCATCTTCTTCATTTCCATCGGGATGCTGCTCCAGACGGACTATTTCGTGATGCACTGGCCGCTCCTGATCGGCCTGACGACCGCGCTCGCCCTGCTCAAGACCGGCCTCGTGACCCTGACCGCCGCGGTCCTCCGGTATCCCGTCCGTTCATCGCTCCTGGCCGGCCTCGCCCTCGCCCAGGTCGGCGAATTTTCCTTCCTCCTGGCGGACCAGGGCGCCCGGTTCGGCCTCATTGCCGGTGAGACGTTCCAGGCATTCATCAACACCTCGATCCTCACCATGGTGGCGACGCCGTTCATCATACAGACGGCGCCGTGGTTCGTTGACCGGCTCCGCATGCTCCGGCCCGATTCTCCGGAACAGCCGGACATCTGCGCCCTTACGGGCCACACCATCATTGCCGGCTATGGATTGAACGGCAGGAACCTCGCCCGGACCCTCCGCGCCACCCGCATTCCCTACACGGTGCTCGAAGTGAATGCCGATACCATCCGGAAAGCGCGTAATGACGGCGAGCCCATCATCTACGGAGATATTACCCGGGAAGACGTGCTCGCGAGGGCGGGCGTCCCCTGCGCGCGGATCATCGTGTTCGCCATATCCGATTTTTCCGCAACCCGCCTTGCCATCCGGATCGTGCGCAGGCTGAACCCTTCCATATTCATACTCGTCCGGACGCGGTATGCAGCGGAGGTGGATGAGCTCCAGAAACTCGGCGCCGACCAGGTCATCGCCGAGGAGTTCGAGACCTCCATCGAGATATTCTCGCGCGTCCTTCACCAGTACCATGTCCCGGGAAATATCATCGCCAACCAGATCAGCCTCGTGCGGTTCGACGGGTATAAGATGCTGCGGGGCATCTCCCTGGACCAGGAGAAGATCGGTCGCATCGCCGCGCTGTTCGCCGCCGCCACCGTGGACAATGTCCAGGTACAACCCGAAAGCGTCTGCATCGGTAAAACGCTCAAGGATCTGGACATGAGGCGGTCGACCGGGGCGACCGTCATCGCCATCGTGCGGAACGGCGAGGCTGCCACGAACCCTGGGCCCGAGTTCAAGATCATGGTGGATGATATCCTGGTGCTCATGGGAGCTCACAAGGAGTTGGACCTCGCGGTCGCGCTGTTGACAGTAGGACCGGAGAAAGGCGAGGAGGGCTCGGGGTGAATGGTGCAGGCGGAGCAGCCTGAATTCAAGGTTTACGTTTTGAGATCTGCCATTGCCTCAAAATATGGTTGCGAACGTAGTCCGTCTTGAGTATAATCCTTACAGCACAGCAATTTCCAATTTCCAACTTACAATTTCCAACCTACAATTCTAATCAGGGGAGAGGTTATGGAGCTGGTGCCCGTCCCGGACTTCAAATCCGGTGGTTCCTGGCCTTGGTCAGGAATGGTGAGTTCGATTCTCATGCTCTCCCGCCAATAACAAGAAAAGCCCTTGGGGAATGACCCCCAAGGGCTTTTTTACCGTCAACTGTTTGCTTGCCGCGAAGCATCACAGGATATCCTCGGGCTTCAGTCTCGCCTGCCGCAAGATCGCCTTGAGCAAACCTGGACCGATGATTTTCCCGGTATGGACGGGGATCGTAAGCTTGCCGGGTTTTTCAGAATGGATGAAATGCTGGTGGCTCCCCTCTGAGCCGAGCGGGATGTAGCCGTGTTCCTGCATTTTTTTGATGAGCTGTTTCGCGGTCAATCGCGGCAGTTTGGGGCTCAAGCAGCCACCTCGATAACGGTATGATAGGATTCCTCGGGCTCGGAGGGTACCGGCTCTCCCGCCTTCTTAAGTGACTTGATATGCAGAGCCATGGCCTTCTGTATGTTCCTTTTCGTCTCTTCGATCGTACGTCCTTGTGAAAAGCAACCGGGAAGGGACGAAACAACGGCATAGTATCCGATGCCGTCTTCCTCGGGGATGATCTCCACCTTGTATTTTCTCCGCTTCGCTGCCATGCTAGCCTCCCACATTTAGTTAGTGCAGGTATTCTATCCTCAAGAAAGCATAGCGTCAATCAAATCTTTCGCATCGCCATAGTTGATATTTCATCATTCAGGCGTCAGCTATTTTCTTTCTTGCCTGCGAAGGCACAGATGATCCCACCGTACTGCCGGTGTTTCCCAAAGCATATTTTGCAACTTCTTACCGTCCACAAGTGGAACTGTCGGTAACGGAAGACTCTTGTTACACAGCTCAGATATCTTACCTTCAATCGTCTTTCTCAAATTCTGTTTGTCTTGCGCCTATATTGCGTTCTAATCAGCAATATGCCTGGATGTCTTGCCGTTGCCAACAGACAGTCATAGCGCGATAATTTATTCATCGTTCTCATTCCCTGACCACCTCTCGCGTGGTTTCGCCAGAACTACTCAGGGAAGGCGATGAGAGTCCGATCTTCGGAAGTTACCCTATCCCCTGGAACATGGCGCTATTTATATCTGCATTGTTCTTGATCTCCAAATTCTTATGTACGAGAAACACCCCGTCAAGTCAAGATCTAAGTCAGATCCCACCTTACCATTATTGTGTTATCAGTATAGTTTTTCTATTGAGAATCTCTGCAACAGGCTTTGAATTATTATCTGTCTATTGCTCCATAATTATCATACAATCCACAACAATTCTGTATTGAGGAGGTAATACGATGAAAAAAATTATCGAGATTTGCAGATTTTTACCAGTGATGGTTCTTGGTGGTTTCTTATTCGTTGCATCGAGCGTTTATGCTGAAACAATTTACCTCAATGATGGCACTATTTTACGCGGAGCGATCAAGAGTGAAGATGAAAAGACACTACTAATTGAAACGGGTGATACCTGGAAGAGAATTGATAAAAGTAAAATTGAACATATAAATAAAGATACCGAAAATAGTTCTCAAAATATCGTACCCGCGGAAAAGCAAGCTGAAACAGCAGGCCAATCAAACCAGTCAACGTCTCGACCAGTAGTAGATTTACGAATAAGGCTTGGAAGCGCTGCGCAGATAGATGAAGCAGTTGAAAATGGGACTTCTTATACTCTCACTGGGAAGGATAGTAGTAATGTCCAAATAGATTTTAATCTTGGGATATATGGCCAGTCGAAAGTTGGACTTATTTTAAGCGCTGGTTTATTTGCGAGAAATCACGCTGGCTACGATAATCCAGTAACAGTAGAATACGATGCTTCTGGTATTAGTCTTGGAGCTGGTGTCGGTATTAAACCAAATGATCACGTGCATTTTGAGGGCAAGCTTGAACTAGGCTTTGGATCAGGTAATGCAACGTTATCAGCTCCAGGATATGCTTTTAATCAAACCGAGGCGGGCGGATATGTATCTGCTTCGATCATTCTAGGAGCTTACTTAACAGTTAGCAAGCCAGGTTTCCAAATCGGCTTAGAACTTGGTTCTCAATCATTCACCGGGACTTTTAGAGCGAGGTCCAATTCTGGCGTGTGGTGGAATGAAACTGTAAATGGCACTAGTGGTACTGCAAACTTAGTTGCTGGAATCCGTTTTTAGCAGATCATTTCAGGTCATTATGTAATTAATAGCAGCTGCCGTGAATAAGGCCCCAGGTTTCCCAGGGGCCTTATTTGTGCCTATTTTGTGCCTATCGCCGATGATATGCCCTTGACTCCGCTTAACTCCTGCCGAGTTAGTAAAAATCGGCTTTGCCCTTGCTTATAGCGGATTAGCTAACAATTTGATGCTATCTGCAATCAAGCCTATTTCCACTTCCGTGCCCTTCAAATCCGGTGGTTCCTGGCCTTGGTCAGGAATGGTGAGTTCGATTCTCATGCTCTCCCGCCAGAAATAAAAAAACCCTCACGGGTATTCCCGTGAGGGTTTTTGCTGCCGGATAATGACATTTCTACTTCTTGTGGCACTTTGCGCAATCCTTGGTGCCGAAGGCCTTACCGCCGTCCTTGTGGCAGGTGCCGCAGAACTTACCGGCATTGATGTCCGCCATGGTGATCACATCGGCGCCCTTCTTCATCTTGAAAACGCCCGGATGACAATCAGCGCACTTCAGACCCTTGTCCGCATGGAACTTTCCGTCGAACACGATCTTGCCGCCCTTCGTGAACTCCACGGTCTTGCCGGCCGGAACTGCGAAGGCCGTCATGGCCAGTGCGAACGAAACAACAACCACGATCGCAAATACGAAGAATTTCTTCATCTCTATTTCACCTCCTTTCGCTGTAAAGTTTAATTCCGCTTGATACCTATGCTGCTGAGACCCCGTAAATCACCAAAGGTCTAGAAAAAAGCCCTGGGGCTGCGATATTCATGGCACTGGACACAATCCTTCTTGGCTGAAGCTTCGGTGACCCGCCAGAGATGCGGCTTATGGCAGTCCTTGCACTGCATATTCATGGCAAGATGGACGCCGTGTTTGCCGACCTTGGGCACATTGGTATGACAGCCGAGACAGTGGCCGCTCCCCGGCTTGACCTTGCCCCGGGTATGCGGCTTATGACACTCATAGCAGTAGAACTGCATGGGCGCCTTTTCGTCGAATACGATCTTGATGGCCTTCTTGATCGTTGCAGGTTCGGGCTGGAAGAACCGCACGTCCATGGTCGCGTCGTCCTTCAAACGCTTCTTGATGTTCTCGTCGGCGCTGTGACAATAGAGGCATTTCATGCGCCCCGGCTTCAGGTCCTTCGTCCGGTCCGTATGGCAGTTGAGACAGGCCAGGCCGCCCATGCCCTCGCCGTGCACTGCTTTGCCCGTGTGGCACTTGGTGCAGAATTTTTCCGTGGGCAGGAAATGATGGAGCCCCGACTTGTCGGTCTTCACCTCGCCGTGGCACTCGGTGCACTCGATCTGCTCCATGTACACGTGCTTGGCATGGAACAGCGACTTATTGATCCGCTTCGCCTTCTTGGATGTATGACAATCGTTGCAGGTCTTTGAGGTCACGATGACCTGTCCCTTGTGACGCTCGGGGACCTTGTTGGGCCGGTGCATTACGAAGCTGATGAGAAGCTGGTTCTGTTCCGGGATGGTCAGGTGGTGACAATCGTGGCAATTGAGCTTCGAATGTTCGCTCTTTGCCCAGCTGTCATAGGCCTCCTGCATAAGGTGGCAGCCGACGCAGAACTTGGGGTTGTTCTGCGTGAAATCGTAGAATTTGTATGCGACGAATCCGCCTCCCCCGACGATGACCAGGAAAAGCGAAACGATCAATACCTTTGCCTTGAGCGTCAACGGCTCCTGAAGCCGGTCCTTCGCCCATTGAAGCTTTGCCTTGGACCAATCGAAAACCTTCATTGCCCCCCCTGCATATTCAAGCACTTCATAACTAAGCCCGAGTTTATATCACGACGGACAGGGGAAGTCAATAGCTTTTCATGGCGCCGCGGGACCGATTCTTTACGACCACCAAATTTTCCCGGTCGTTCAGAAAACCACTGGAACAGCGTACCGATGGCGAAGGGAACAGCGACACGCTGTTACTCACGCGGCCATTGATCCGACGACAGGAGCAGAATGACGATCCCCTTCCCTTGTTTCCTCAAATTCTGGCTATCAATCTTGCATACACAGAACAAGCGTCCACAGAAGCGCTGAAAACCATTTTTCCCTTGACAATAAAGACGCCGCATCATACCATGACTTCAACATTCTCATGAGCATGTACTTAGAGCGTTGTCTCACCATCCACCTGTTTTCCAAATCCTTCTTCCATGACGGGGAGGTCTGATGAAGAGGCGCAGCTTTTTGAAAGCAATACTGGCGTTCCTGGGAGCAACGAGCGTTGCTTCCTTCGTCTACCCCCTCTTCCGGTATCTCACCCCGCCAGCCAGCGCGGAACAATCCAGGACCCTCGTCATCGCGAAGCGTGAGATCCCTCTGGGCGATGCCAGGGAGATCGTGTTCAACGGCGTCCCGGCGGTCATCCTGAACAGGCCCGGCAAGGGTCTCATAGCCCTGTCCCGGGTCTGTACCCACCTGGGATGCCTGGTTCAGTACGACAAGGAGAACAAGAGACTGCTCTGTCCCTGCCACGCAGGCGTCTATGACCTCGAGGGGAACATCGTCTCAGGACCGCCGCCCAAGCCCCTGCCGAAACTGCCGCTCAGGGTCGAGGGCGAAACTATCGTGATCGGGTGAGGGCGAGGACTATGTGGGAACGTGTTAAGAACTGGATGGAAACACGGATCGGGCTCGACGACCTCGTCAGGTCGCAGGTCACCGAATACCGGGTCCCCAAGAACATCAACATCTTCTATACGCTCGGATTCGTGGCCGCGGCCGGCTACCTGATCCAGGTTCTTTCCGGGATCCTGCTTCTCATTTACTACGTTCCCCATCCCGACCATGCGTTCAAGAGCGTCCAGCTTATCATGCACAAGGTCCCCTTCGGCTGGCTCTTCCGGCAGATGCACGTGGTCGGCAGCAACCTCATGATCGCCGCAATCGGCCTCCACATGCTCACGGTCTTCGCCATGGGGAACTACAAACGGCCGCGGGAACTCACCTGGATCGGCGGGGCGCTCCTGCTCTTCGTGACGGTCGCCTTCGGGTTCAGCGGGTACCTTCTGCCCTGGACCCAGTTGAGCTACTGGGCAACAACGGTGGTGACCTCCATCCCGACCGCCGTCCCTGTTGTCGGCGATTTCGTGGCGGGGATCCTGCGGGGAGGCGACCAGGTGACCGGGGCGACACTGAGCCGTTTTTTTGCCTTCCACGTGTCGATCCTGCCGCCCCTGTTCATGATCCTGGTGGGGATCCATATCTTCCTTATCAAGCGTATCGGCATCTCGGCGACACCCTTCGGCCTGCAGGCCGAGGAAAAACGGCCATGGACCGAATATCACAAGAAGAGCCATGCCGACGGATATCCCTACTATCCGCGGTTTTTCCAGATGGACATGCTCATGGTCATGGTGTACCTGGCGGTCATGTTCGCACTGATCACCTTTACGCCGAACCTCTTCTTCCCCGAGGAGGCCACGATACCCGCGAATCCCTTCAAGACGCCGGTCAACGTCCGGCCGGAGTGGTACCTGCTCGCGCCCTACCAGATGCTGAAGATCATCCCCAACAAGTTCCTCGGGATCATCATCCAACTGGCCCTGTTCCTCGTGTTCCTCCTGTGGCCGTTCTTCGACACGGAAAAGGAAAAGAACATCATGAAGCGGCCCATGCTGCGCGGCCTCTTCCTCTTTTCCTTCATCTTGTGGCTCATCCTCATGTTCTGGGGGAGGTCGTGATGCGGTACCTTGTTCTTTCCGTGATGATGATCATGAGCCTCCCCTCGTTCGCGGCGGCGGGATACCGGGAGGATTTCGCCCAGGAGTTTTTGTCCAAGACCTGGGCGGGTGAACGGATCGAGGAGAATGCCTGCATCGACTGCCACTCCTCTGAACGGATGAAGCCGGTGTTTCAGGACATAGTCGATGAGTGGAAAAAGAGCTGGCATGCCCAGAACAACATTTTCTGCCAGGACTGCCACGGCGGGGACCCGAAGGACCCCTCGGTGTCCATGACGCACCAGCGTGGTTTCGTCGGTTCTCCTTCCGCGCGCCAGGTCCCCGAGTTCTGCGGGAAGTGCCACATCGGCATCCTGAAGAACTACCTCGAGAGCGGCCACGGAATAGCGCTCCGATCCACGGGCAAAGGACCGCACTGCGTGGTCTGCCATGGTTCGCACAACATCCAGCGGGCGAACATCGACATCATCAACGAGCAGCGATGCGCGAAGTGCCATTCCTACGATCGGGCTAGGGTCATGAAGCAAGCGCTCTTCCTCGTGGAAAAAAAGGCGGGAGAGATCGAGGACGGGATCAAGGCGCTCCGGCATGCGGGGGTCTACACTGCGGAGCAGGAGCGGGCCCTGTTCAACACCCAGGCGGAGTTCCGGACCCTCTTCCATACCGTTGACGTGTCCCTGGTCAATGAGCGGACCGACGAGTTCACCCGGAAACTGGGCGCTATCGAGAAGGACATCCAGGGCACGTTCGTCGAACTGCGCTCCCGGAAGAACTTCTCGGCCTTCCTCATGGCGCTCTTCAGCGGCATGGGTATCGTGATCTTCCTGATCTCCAAGACACCGGACAAGTAAGGAATGCCTTCCCCATAAGAAAAGGAGCAGCGACCATCGCTGCTCCTTCGTTGTTCCTGCTCACTATCGTCCCCCGGCTATCCTTCCCACCCTTCAGCGCCGGGCCGCCCTCCGCCCTTCCCGATGTCGTGCGCCTGCACCCCTCATGGCTTCGGTAGCCGCAGGGAAGAGAATACCCTGGCCCTGCTTTCCTACCGCTCTCTCGACTCGAACCGCAGTTTCCCGGTGTAGATGGGGATCGCGAACTTGAGCAGGATCGTATAGAGCATCGCCCCGGCCGCCCAGATGCCCATGGCGGTGATGATCTCGGGCGTCGTGGGCGTGTACTCGTATATCTCGCCGAGAGTATCGGGAATGAAGCCCGGGACAATGAGCCCCATGCCTTTTTCTATGTAGACGCCGATGATGACGAAGATGCACCCCATGTTGAGCGTGGTGAAGTTCTCCCGCGTCCGGGGAAAGAGGAACAGAAAGAAGGCCGAGATGTTCAGCACGCTCGCGAACCACATCCAGGGCACCAGCGCGTTCTTGCCGTGCAGGCCGAAATAGAGATACTGCATGGGATAGGAGTGGATGCTGCCGGAGTAGAACTCCTTGAACGCCTCGGCCCCGAGGAGGAAGAGGTTCACTCCCATGGCATAGGCGATGAGTTCGGCGATCTTGAAGATCGCGCGGTTGTCGATCTCCACCTCCGACTTTTTCCGGATGATCTGGAACAGCACGATCATGATGGCCGGGCCGGAGCAAAACGCCGACGCGAGAAAGCGCGGCGCGAGGATCGAGGCGTTCCAAAAGGGCCTGGCCGACAGACCGTTATAGAGGAATGCCGTCACCGTGTGGATGCTCACGGCCCAGGGAATGGACAGGATGATGAGCGGCCCGATGACCGACATCTTGTACTCCTTGCCGATGGAAAGGCGGTAGAGCACGTAGAACGCGATGACCATATTGATCGCCAGGTACCCGTTCAGGGCCACCACGTCCCAGGCAAGAAGGGACGAAGGAAAGTTCATGGACCCCAGGACGGGCAATATATGCCAGACCCGCATCGGTTGGCCCATGTCCACCATGATAAAGAGGATGCACATGGTGATGGCCGTGATGGCCAGGAGCTCTCCGAAGAGCACGATCTCCTTGATGGGTTTGAAGTTGTAGAGGTACGCGGGGATCACGAGCAGCACGGCCGCCGCCGCGACGCCCACGAGAAACGTGAAGTTCGAGATGTAGAACCCCCACGAGACCTGGTCCCGCATGGCCGTCGTGATCAGGCCCCGGTCCAGCTGGTCTGCATACGTGCTCAGGCCGAGCATGATGAAGACCGACAGGAAGGCGATCCAGAGATAATAGGCGGTATTCCCGATGAACACCTGTCGGGCCGCGATAAAGAAGTTCTTGATAAGATATTTCATGGCCGTTCCCCCGTTACTCCGTTCGAGACCGTTGTCCTCTCAGTTCATTCATACTCCGTAGGCAAAGAAGTAATAGAACTTGGGATAGGTGTTCAAGTCCTCCTTGAGCCGAAAGACCCGCTTGTGCTCGATGGCGTAACGGATCTCGCTGTCCGGGTCGAGGAGGTTCCCGAACTTCCTCGCCCCCACCGGGCATGCTTCGACGCAGGCCGGGTACCGTCCGTTCCGGGTCCGCTGGATGCAGAAGGTGCACTTCTCCACGACGCCCTTATACCGCGGCCGGTTGCCGAGATAGTGGGTCTTGGGATTGAGTTCCTCGGGCTTCCGGTTCGGCTCGGTCCAGTTGAAGTGCCTCGCCCCATAGGGGCAGGCGGCCATGCAGTAGCGGCAGCCGATGCACCAGTTGTAGTCGATCACCACGATGCCGTCAGGGTCCTTCCACGTCGCCTTGGTCGGGCATACCCTCACGCACGGCGGGTTCTCGCACTGCTGGCACTGGACCGGCATGTAAAAGTACTCTTTTTCCGGGACCTCAGCGGGATTATAGTATTTTTCCGATTCTTCAAGATCCACCCACTTCTCGCCCTTTTTGAATCTGAGCACCGTGATCCAGTGGATCTGCGGGTCCTTGGACTGATTGTTTTCGTCCACACAGGCATAGACGCACCGCCGGCAGCCGATGCACCGCGAAAGGTCGAGGCCGTAGCCGAACAGCACGCCGGGGATGGCCTTCTCGTTGCCCACGGAGATCTGCTTCTTGTATTTCTGGCCGTATTCCCGCTCCAGACGCTCGATGACCTGCTTGATCTCTGTATCGTTCATCTCACGGAAATGCTTCTGGAAGAATGAATCCCAGAGCGAGGCATCTGCATCGGCGCCGGGAAGCGCCGCGGCGGCAAGGCCGAGGGCTGCGCCTTTCAAGAAGGTCCTGCGATGGACGCCGCGTTCCTGTTTTTTCTCTTGGCTCATGGGTCACCTCACTGTCAGCACAGGTTATTTTATATCCGAGGGCCTGACCGGCGGCGGAAGCGGCTTGAGCGGCTTGAACCGGGGGTCGTGTGGCCAGTGGCAGTGAACGCAGAGCCGGTACTGTTTTTCGCCGTTCCACATGCCCGTCCGCTTTCCGTGAAGCCCCGCCTTCCATTCGCGGAGGATGGTGCCGTGACACTGGCCGCAGAGATTGTACGATTCCTCGAAGCGCACGATCTTTCCGTTCGCGAGGCGCAGGGTGTCGCGGTTGTTCGGGTTGTGGCAATCAAAGCACCAGCCGCCGGGCATGTGCTTGAGCTCGATGTTCTGATGCATGCCGTCCAGCTTCCGGGGGGTCCGGTTGACCGGCATCCCCTCGTGGCACTGCGAACAGGGAAAGATGCCCTCGGAAAAAGGCGGGGGTGGCACCAGGAAGTGCTTCGGGATCTCCTGCTCCGGCGACCCGGCGGCGAACGCCGCTCCCGGCAGGATAAGCGCGGCGAAGAGCGCCGTACGCACCGAGGCAAGGATCTTTGTCGTGTTCATATCGTTGTCCTCCTCCTCATAACCGGGCCCTTCATTCGGAAAAGGACCGGGCAGTTACCGGCCGGACATCAATGGGATTCCTTGGCCGAGAAGACCGGGAATATCTTGGCGATGAAATAGAACAGCACGAAGGGCATGATAAAGATGGTGAGCGCGCCCCCCAGCCCCTCCTTGAACGTT
The DNA here is from genome assembly GCA_964364055.1 of uncultured Nitrospiraceae bacterium. GTDB lineage: Bacteria > Nitrospirota > UBA9217 > UBA9217 > UBA9217 > JAAXXJ01. The sequence goes on from CAYILT010000009.1 coordinate 13,862, forward strand.
TCCCAATCGTGGGGAATGATCGGCAGATGGTAGTGCATGAAACCAGCAAAGGTGAGCGAGAACGCCTGGCCGCCGATCACGACGTTCCACCGCATCATGAACACGCCGAACAGCACGAGCATCACGCCGAGGACCGCTCTCCGGATCGTCAGCCCGGGGGTAAGGAACAGGATGAGCGGAATGAGGTTGCCGATGCCGTACTGCATGATGAAGATGTCATAGAAGTCGCGTTCGTAGATGATCGTGCGAAGCATGTCCCAGGACTTGACCGCCGTGTATCCCCGGAAGATCAGGTCCAGGAGTTCAAGACTGATGGCGAAGATCAGGAAGAAAACAAGGTATTTCGCCGTCATCGTGACGACATGGAGCTCGGCGCCCTTCACCTCTTCCAGGGACGTCTCCCACCGCTTACGCGCCCGCTTGATCATGAACTTCCGGTACTCCATCACGACGATGTAGGTGATCATGCAGAGTGCGATGCCCGAGACGATCGCGGACATGATGAAGATGACCGGCATGAGCGGCGTCATCCAGAGGGCGTTGGCCTTCACCGAGCCGAAGATGAATCCCGCGTAGCCGTGCAGGAAGCAGGCCACGGGGATGCCGATGCCGGCCAGCACCTTGATCGCCTTCTCGTCGCGGTGGAGCGCCTGCTCGCCGATGTCGTAGGCGCCCAGGGTGAGCCCCGTGTACATGAGATATTCCAGCCACTGGAGCATGGTCTTGTCCTGCACATCCCGCAGGGCGATCGCCTTGACGACGAAATGCTTACGGTACAGGAACCAGAGCTCCGACGCCACGATGGCGCCGTAGGTGAAGAACACGATGCCGAAGGCCGCGATGGCCGAGGTGAAGTGCGGGGTCATCATCACGTTGATCCCCCGGAAGGGGAACTGGAGATGCAGCATGATCGGCATGGGAGCGACGAACAAGAGGGCGAAGGAGAACACAAGGGCGAACCGGGCGATGTCCTTGAGCTCCTTGATGCCGAAGACGTGGTACAGGGACGACAGTACGAAGGCGCCCGCCACCAGCCCCGTCATGAACGGGTACATCACGATCTGGACGCTCCAGTAGATGTATTCGTTCGGCGTGACGAACAGTTCTTTTATGGTCCATAATTCTCCGTGTACCATGTCTAACGCACCTCCTCATCCAGGCCGATATAGAAGGCCTGGGGTTTCGTTCCGAATTCGCTCTTCAGGACCCCGACCCGTTCGGTCCTGATGATCTTGGTCACGGGGTCGTTGGGGTCCTTGATGTTCCCGATCTTCCGCGCGCCGAAGGGACAGGCCTCGACGCAGGCGGTCTTCATCCCCTTGGTGATGCGATGGTAGCAGAAATTGCATTTCTCCGCCGTGTGGTACACGGGGTGAAAGAACCGGACGCCATAGGGGCAGGCCATGATGCAGTACCCGCAGCCGATGCACCAGCTCCGGTCCACGAGCACGACACCGTCAGGGGCCTGGTAGGTGGCCCCCACGGGGCAGACCTGGACGCAGGGAGGGTTCTCGCACTGGTTGCAGAGCTTGGGAACGAAATAGGCCTTTTCGATATTGTCCTTCTTGATGTCCTGGTACTTGCCGAGCCCCAGGTCGATCCTGGTCGACGTAAATCCGTCCCGGGCCCCCTTGGGGGTGTCCGCGAAGAGCCTGCCGTCCTTCGTCAGGACGTAGCGCTCGACCCAGGTCCTTGTGACATTGGCGTCGTAGGGGATCTCGTTCTCGTTCTTGCATGCCTTCACGCAGAACCCGCACCCCACGCATTTGTAGGTATCCACGAGGAACACCCAGCGCACCTTCGTCTTTTCCGCAGCCACCTGGGCGAAGAGTTTTTCGGGATCGAGTATCTCGAACGCCGCAAGGGGTACGGCCACCCCGGCAATCGTTACCGTCTTTTTCAAAAAGTCCCTTCGTGTGATCATCTCAGTCCCTCCAGGTTCGGATGGTGGGGATTATGGCACAGGGAGCATTCCATGTCGGGATTATGCTTGTCCGGGTCAATGCCCTTGATCTTCGCTCGCCCGCTCGAGGGATAGGGCAGCGGATAATGACAGCGGAGGCACTGCTGCCTGCTCCGGTCGATCGTCAGCTTGGGCAACTTGTCCGAGTCGAAGTGGACGATCCCTTCCGCGGTGCCGGCGGGACCGTGGCAGTTCTCGCACTGGATGTTCTGGTGAGGGGATTTCTTGATGCTCGCGTAGTTCTTGTCGTGGCAGTCCTTGCAGTATTCGGCGCCCTGGTACTTTACCTGGACCTTTTTCCAATCCCCGATATTCGCCTGGCGGTACCAGCCGTACATGTAGCCCCGTTCATGGACACCGAAGTCCTTAGGCACATAGAAGATTCTGGCCGCCAGGACAAGCACGATGATGCCGATGACGGCGAACAGCGGCCTGAACACGTGATTCTTCATAGACTACCTCCCCTCTCTCGATTCTCGCCGCGGTCCCTTATTATTTAATGATATGCTGGATCATTCACCAGCAGCGGTGCTAACCTCTTGAATCTCTACCTAACAGCCTCGTTTCTTCTAATACTCCCCCGGTCTCCTGCCTACTGTTTACTGTCTGCTTGCTCCTGGTTTTCCTTCATGCCCGTCATCAATCCGAAGCCCTGCCACAGAATGGCGGCGAAACAAAAGGTCAATCCGAGAACGAGTCCGGCGAGATGGACCCACTGGTTCCTGATTACGACGAACAGCACGACGAAGATCGCCGAGAGCTTCAGGACAGTGACGACGGCTGCGGCGATGTTGGCGAGTACACTCGGCGTCCCCTCCCGTAGGTAGACCCGCTCCACGGCATAGGCGAGCCAACGGAAATTGAGCACACCCAGGCTGCCGCCCACCAATATTCCGGCGGGAACGGTCCACGGTGAAAGTCCCGGCCACGCGGTCATCTGGACGGCAACGGCGGCGATGATGCCGAACCCAGTCAGGACCGCGGTCTTCTTCGCGACGCCTATTGCGACGGCGGTCGCCGAATGTTCGACAGTATTGACCTTGCCGGTCATGGCTCCCCTTTTTTATCCGTGTCGTCCAGGTCCATGAGCCTCCGGGTCTGGTCGTAAAGGTTCTTGAAGCCGGCGGCGATGCCGAGCAGCAGAAAGCCCAGCGTGAGCCACGGGGTCGTGTTGAATAGGCCGTCGAGATAATGCCCGGCATAGTACCCGATGACCGTGGCAACCACCAGGGTGATGCCCACGGTGCTCAGCGCGCCGAGCATACGGAAGAGCTTTCGGTCCTTTTCTTCCATAAGGTGTGCTTCCGAAGATGTGACGCTGGGAAGATGGGAAGTTACGATATCGCTACGCCACTTTCCCGGTGTTTCTCAACTTCTCAACTTCTCAACTTCCCAATTTCCCGCTTTCCTACCTTCTCACCTTCCCAACTTCGGCCTCTACAGTCCCCTCAGGCTCTTCCTCGCCGCTTCGACGGTCCTGTTGATGTCCGACTTCGAATGCGCCAGGGACAGGAACGCGGCCTCGAACTGCGACGGAGCCAGGTTCACGCCGTTCGCAAGCATGGAACGGAAGAAGTTCCCGAACCTCGCCGTGTCGGAGGTCTTGGCGCTGGCAAAGTCCTTCACCTTCCGGTCCGTGAAGAACGTGGTGAACATGGAGCCGACGCGGTTGATCGTCACGGGAATGCCGGTTTCGTTCGCGGCCACGCGGAGCCCCTTCTCGAGGTCGGCGGACATTTTTTCGAGGGTCTTATACACGCCCGGCTTCGCAAGGAGCTTCAAGGTCTCGATGCCGGCGGTCATGGCAAGGGGATTTCCCGACAGCGTGCCGGCCTGGTAGATGGGCCCGAGGGGCGCGATCTTCTCCATGATCTCCCGTTTGCCGCCGTAGGCGCCCACAGGCAGGCCGCCGCCGATCACCTTCCCCAGCGTGGTGAGGTCGGGTTTGATCTTGTAGAGCTGCTGGGCGCCGCCGTAGGCCACGCGGAACCCGGTCATCACCTCGTCAAAAATGAGCACGATCCCGTACTGGTCACAGACCTGCCGGAGCCCTTCATGGAAACCCGGCTCGGGCGGCACGCAGCCCATGTTCCCCACTACCGGCTCCACGATGATGCAGGCAATGCGCTCGCCTTCCCTGCCGCAGATGTCCCGGACCGCTGCAAGATCGTTGAACGCCACGGTCAGCGTAAGCTTCGCGAGGTCCGCGGGTACACCGGGGCTATCCGGCAGGCCGAAGGTCGCCACGCCGCTGCCGGCCTTCACGAGCAGACTGTCGCCGTGGCCGTGATAGCAGCCGTCGAACTTGAGTATCTTGTCCCTGCCCGTGAACCCGCGGGCCGCGCGGATGGCGCTCATCGTCGCTTCGGTCCCGGAGCTCACCATGCGCACCAGTTCGATGGAGGGGACCGCCTTCTTCACCATCCTGGCGAGCGTGATCTCGAGTTCCGTCGGCGCGCCGAAGCTCGTACCGTTCTCGATGGCCTTTTTCAGCGCAGCGGTCACCTTCGGGTGAGCGTGCCCCAGGATCGCGGGGCCCCAGGAGAGGACGTAATCGATGTAGGACTTGCCGTCGGCGTCGTAGACCTTCGATCCCTTCGCCCGCTTGATGAAGATCGGGTCGCCGCCCACCGAACGGAACGCACGCACGGGGCTGTTCACGCCTCCGGGGATGTGTTTCTTCGCCTCTTCGAACAGCTTCTTCGATCTCGCGCCTGCCATGCCTGGGTGTCCCTCCGGTTTGGTAATAATGGTATGACTCTTCTCAACTATAGGTTATAAAATAATCGGCCTGAAGAGTCAACAACAAAGGCGCTTTCAGGATTCAATCACAGGTAAACATAATATTACAATTACAATTTGGCGGTGATGAAGTCCGCGACGGCAGCCGCATCGTTCAGGTCGAACCGGGGGATGGCAATACTGAACGGCACGTCGCTCACGAGCGCGAGGAACGACTGGTCCGTCATGCAGAGCGGCTGCTCACCTGATACACCGCTTCGGAAAATCTCGATCCTGTTTCCCTTGTCCTTCTTAAACCCTTCCCCTATGACGACATCGAAATCCTTCACCATCGCTTCCAGTTCGGCGAGGGCGGGTTCCCTTGACATTTTTTTCATGAGCGCCATTTCGTCCGGCCCCACCAGCATCACCGCATCAGCGCCGGCCTCCCGGAACCGCCATGAGTCCTTGCCGGGCCGATCGATAGCGAAGCCCTTGGACGCATGCTTGATCACCGCCACGCGCAAGCCCCGCTCCTTCAGGATGCGCACGACCTTTTCGATGAGAGTGGTCTTGCCACTGTTGGACGACGCGGCGATGAAGGAGACGGTTTTCATGATAGGACCGGAAAAAACATGTTTACCACGGATGGACACTGATTCACACGGATAGAAAGCAATCAGTCTTTACCTTCCGGGGAATGATGGCTTTCATTCCGCATTCCGCGTTGAAAAAGCCCCCTCTCCCTTTTTCCCTCTCCCTCCAGGGGAGAGGGGCAGGGGTGAGGGTCATGTCTACCCGCATTCCGCAATTGTCAGATCTCCGTCAGGTCAGTGGAATCGGACCGTTTCTTCTTGCCGAGGATCCGCACACCGAGAATCCCGAGCTCATAGAGAAGGTAGATGGGAATGGACATGAGGGTCATGTTGAATGCGTCCGGCGTGGGCGTGACGATGCCGCCGATGACGAAGGATGTCAGGAAGGCGTATTTGCGGAACTTCGTGAGCGAATCCGCATTGATGATGCCCATCCGGCCGAGAACGATCATTATCAGGGGAAGCTCGAACACCGCGCCCGCCGCGAGCATGAACATAAGGGTGAAATTGATGTAGTCCCCGATCTTGATGATGGGCTTCAGGTGCTCGGTCTTATAGGTAACGAGGAACGGGATGGCGAAGGGAAGCAGCAAGAAAAAGCAGAACAGCACGCCGATGCCGAAAAAGATCGTGGCAAAGACGACGAACTGGCTGGCGTACTTTCGTTCGTGCCGCAGGAGACCGGGAGAGATGAACTTCCATATCTGGTAGAGGATGACCGGCAGCATCAGCATCATTCCGGCGACGAACCCGATCTTGAGGTGGGCCATGAAGGGCTCGGTGAGCGTGGTAAAATGCAGTTCCTGAACGATCTTGTTCGGCGTGAACGTAATAAAGGGAAAGGACCCCTGAAAGTCTGCGGTGGCGTTCAAGGGCAGCAGCAGAAAACCGAGAATGTCCTCGGAATAGTTGAAGCAGGCGATGAAGCCCACGCCGATAGCGATGGAAATATAGACGATCCGCTTCCGGAGTTCATCGAGATGGGACCAGAAGGACATCTTTGATTCTTCAGGATTTGCCGTACGCATCCGGTCCCTTCTCCTTCGCGTTGGTGTCTTCCTTGTGCTCCCCGGCGGATGCTTCGGATTTGAGGTCAGCCTCCTTGCCCTCCACTTCGGACTTGAGCTTCGCCAGATCGATGGAACTTTCCGCGGCCCGCACCTCTGTCTCGATGGTATCCTTCACTTCCTGCGAGGCCCGCTTGAACTCGGCGATACCCTTGCCCAGAGCCTTGCCCAAGTCAGGCAGCTTCTTGGGGCCGAAGATCACAAGAGCAATCACGAAGATCACGATCAATTCAGGTAATCCGAGACCAAACATGATTTTCCTCCTTCTTTTTTCTTACTTCTTACTTCTTACTTCTTACTACTGCATACCGTCTTCTGTCCTCTGACTACTTTTCCGGTCTTTTTTCGACCAAGGCCTTGATCTCCATGGTCATGCCCTGCCGGAGCACCTTGAAGGTCACGGTCTTGCCGATGTGACCGAAGGCCACCATCCGCGGCAGTTCGCCGGGGGCGAGGATCTTCTTCCCCTCGAGTTCGACGATCACGTCGCCCTTCTTCAGACCCGCCTTGTCGGCCGGTCCGCCTTTGGTCACCGACCTGACGATGGCGCCGACAGGTTCGGACATACCAAGGGCCTCGGCGATCTCGGGAGTGATCGCCTGCGCGTCAACTCCGATCCAACCCAGTTCAGGCTTGCCCGTTGCCTTGATGGACGGCAATACCTCTTTCACCATGTTGATCGGCACGGCGAACCCCAGGTTCTGCCCCGCGGCGATGATGATCGTGTTGATGCCGATCACCTCACCCGTCATGCTGAAGAGGGGGCCGCCGCTGTTGCCCGGGTTGATCGCCGCGTCGGTCTGGATGAGATCATCGTAGGGCCCCACTCCGATGACCCTCCCCTTCGCGGACACGATGCCCTTCGTTACCGTGTGGGACAGGCCGAAGGGATTTCCGATGGCCATGACCCAGTCCCCCACTTCCAGCGCTTCGGAATCGCCGAACGTGACCGCGGGCAGTCCCACTGCCTCGACCTTGATGAGCGCGATATCGATCTCCGGCGATTTGCCGATGAGCTTCGCCTCAAGAACGCGGCCGTCGTCAAAGGACACCTTGATGTCCTTTGCCTTGTCCACCACGTGGTTGTTGGTCAGGATGTAACCGTCAGGGCTGATGACGAAGCCCGAGCCGAGGCTCTGGCGCACCTGTTCCTTCTGCGGGGTCTGGCTGCCGAAGAACCGGTAGAAGAACTGGTCCATCTGCGGGTCACCGAAGGGCGACGGCTGTTGAACGTTGATTACCTGGCGGGTGGAGATGTTGACCACCGATGATTTCTGCGCCTTGACGAGGGGAGCGAAGGATTGCGGCACGGACTGTGCGGGAACACTGGCGGCAAGGGAGAACAGGATAATCGTGGAAACAGCGGTGAACCAGGACCTCATGAATGACCTCCGCAGTGAAGTGTGAAATTCATAACACGGCGTCGCGGAATAGTCAAGGGATTTCCACGGGTTGCACCCTATTACAGCGTCGGCAGGACAACAGGGCGTGCACGTCGGGACTACAGCACCACCCGGATAACGGTCTTCACGTTGCCCCGGACGTTAAAGTCGCCCACCACCTCGAGCCTGCGGGGCTTGAGGTCCTTTTTGAGCGCGTCGAAGATAAGGTTGGTCACGGCCTCGTGAGAGATGCTCTTATCGCGGAAGCTGTTCAGCCACAGTTTCAGGGCCTTGAGCTCCACGATCTTTTTGTTCGGCACATAGGTTATTTTCATTTCAGCGAAATCAGGGTAGCCCGAGCGGGGGCAGAGGCAGGTGAACTCGGGATAGGAGATCTCGATCGTGTAATCGCGGTCCGGGTTCGGATTGTCCCAGACCTCGAGTGTGGCCTGTTTGATGGCTTTGGCGCCGTATTTCATGGGGAGGATAGTAGCAGGATGCCCCGTTCAAGTAAAGGGGAAATTAGGGGGATGATCCGGCCCGGCCGGGCCCTCGTGGATCGAACTTATAAAATTAGGTATTGACAGCATTCCCGAGCCCCGTTATTCTTGCCTCATGCAGGCAGGAGAGATCGCAAACGTGAAGCATCCCATGCAGGAAAAGATCGCAATTATCGGCGGAGGGGTGGCAGGCTTGACGGCGGCCTATCTGCTCCATCAGCAATACGGCGTCACCTTGTTCGAAAAATCCGGCAGGCTGGGCGGTAATGCCTACACCGTAACGACACCTGACGGCGAGGAAGCGGATATTGCCACTGCGGCCTTTGGAAAATACTCTTACAAGAATGTTTTCAGACTTTTCAGAAAATTGAATATCGAAACGGTAGAGGCCTTCAGGATGAAGCCGTTCGGCCTATCCGGCCCGGGGGTGAGCTTTTGCCATCTGGATTCGAAACGGGGCATGTTCTTGACGCCCGGGCTCAAGGGGCTGTTTGCTCAGCATTTTGAGATCCTCAGGCCGGACCGCATCATGAGCATGGTGCGCTTCCTGCGCGGCCTCAAAAGAGCGCAAGCAGCGGCGCAACGGGGAGATCTTGACGGTTTGACCCTGGAAGAGGCCCTGCGGAAGATCCCTCAGCTGCGGGGAGATGCACGATTGCTTTTCATCGGCTGTTTGTGCCTGATGTCTTCCATGCACTGCAATGATGTCCTGGACGCCCCCGCAAGCTATTTCATCGAAAAATTGAAGGTGTATGATGATATTATCCCTCTTGCGCCAAAAACATTGTTCTCCATCAGCTTCGCGAAGAACGGCACGAGAAGTTATGTGCGCGCCTTGTCCGCCCCGTATCGAGAGGGGATCATTCTGAATGCCAGGATCAAGACGGTAAGGAGACAACATGCCAGAGTACAGGTGCGCATGGAAGATGGGAAGGAACTGCTTTTTGACAAGGTGATATTCGCCTGTAATGCCGATCAGGCATTGGGATTGATCGAGGAACCTACCCAGGATGAGAAAAGGCTGCTGGGCGCCTGGAGATACACCGAGGGCAGGATCGTCGTCCACGCCGATCATACGCGGTTTCCCCGGCGGGAATTGATGGAAGGGTATACGTTCCTGTACCGGGATGCGGGCAGGTACATCGAAACGTCTGTCAGCGGCTCCTTATGGGCCCTGCCCGGAATATCAAAAAAGTGCGAGCTGATCAGTACGCAGCATCCCAATTTCCCGATCGCGCAAGACCGCATTGTACTCGAAAAGGTCTTCAGGACCCCGATATTTGATCTCCGCTCCTGCTCGGCCATAGGAGAGCTGCCCTCCCTGAACGGCGTTCTGAACACCTATTGCTGCGGCAGTCACTTTGGGTTTGGTCTGCATGAAGATGCCGTAACTTCGGCCATCGAGGTCGCCCGCGGGCTGCAGGTAGAGTTCTGACGGAAGGGCCGGCTTCCGTTCCGGGCAACGCCATCACCCTGCGCCCCCTCCCCCCCTCGAAAATCCGCGAGAACCCGAGAACCGGCCATTCCTGACAGTGAACAGTTCCGGGAATAAAGCGGCGGCATCCCGGGACCAACAAATATTAATTGATACAGCAAAGAACAGCGTGTTATACTTCCTTCCATGGAGCGGCCCTACTCCCCTGAAGAACACCTCTTGAAACTGACCCAGGACTGGCTCGGCACGGTGCTCATCATAGGCGCCATCCTCTTTCCGGCCCTGCAGTTCATGGACTATTTCGTATCGCCGGATACATTCATACGCTTCATGGCGTACCGGCTGATCATTTCCGGCGTTTTCATCCTCCTGTACTACCTCAACAGACGGAAGCGGAGCAAGGCCTACCAGTACAGCATCGCTTCGATTGCCACCGCCCTGTGCGCGATCACCATCGAACTCGCCGTTCTCAAGAGCGGCGGCCAGAGCTCGACCTACTATGCCGCGATGATCATCCTGGCGATCTGCGGCCTGGGGTTCGTCCCGATCAGCATGCCCCTCGCGTTCATCCTGGTGGGCATCGTCTACGGCATCTATGTCGTGCCGATCCTGCTCACCGAGACGATCACCAGCGGCGTCTTCGTGAGCAACAATGCATTCCTGATCGCATCGTTCGTCATGGGCCTGCTTCTCCGGTATAACAACCAGAAATTGATCGTTACCGAACTTCAGCTCCGGGCGGAGCTTTCCGAGGACAAGCGCAAACTCGAACTCGCTTCCCTCAGTTTGAAGGACCAGGTCGCCGAAAAAACGGGTGAACTGACGATATCGGAGCAGAAGTACCGCGGCCTGTTCGACAACGCGACCGACGGGATCGCCGTTCTCGACCGGAACGGCGCCATAACCGACGTGAACCGGCAGTTCTGCGCGCTCCATGGTTTTGCGCGGGAATCGATCCTCGGCGCCAAGTACCGGCTTCTGAGGGCCGGTCCTTTCGAGGGAGAACCTGATGAACGGCTCACCAGGATGCTGCAGGGCGAATCGCTCCTGTACGAAGCGGAACACTACCGGAACGATGGGAGCAGAGTACAGCTGGAGATCAGCGCGCAGGCGATCGAGATCGGCGGCGTGGTCCACATCCAGTCCTTCCACCGGGACATTACGGAAAAGAAACAGCTCCAGGAACAGGCCATCCAGTCACAAAAGATGGAATCCATGGGGGTGCTCGCCGGCGGCATTGCGCATGATTTTAATAATACCCTGACCGCGATACTGGGACATACCGAGGTGCTGCGGAGACGCATTCGTTCCGACGACTTCGGACTGAGAAGGATAAAAACGATCGAGGACGCCGCGAAACGCGCCGGACTTATGGTCTCAAAGCTCCTGAGCTTCGCCCGCAAGGAGTCTTTGGAGCTGGTCCCGACCGACCTGAATATGGTCGTGATGGATACCACGGAACTCCTCGGCCGGACCTTTATCGACCGGAAGATCACGGTGAAGGTTGAAACCGAGCCGAGCATACCGGCCGTCTCGGGAGACAGCATCCATCTTGAACAGGTCATTACGAACCTTGCGATGAATGCGATGGATGCCATGCCCGGTGGCGGCGCGCTGATGATCACGACCTCGGTGATGGAGGTTGGCGCACAGTCGTCGCCGATACGTCCCTTCCTGGCGCCCGGCAAGTACGTGGTCCTCACGGTGGGGGATACGGGGACGGGGATCGCGCCGGAGGTCAGGAGCCGGATATTTGAGCCGTTCTTTACGACCAAACCGGCCGGCAAAGGAACGGGGCTGGGACTGGCCATGGTATACGGCATTGTGAAGAGTCACCAGGGAGAGGTCAGGGTAAGGAGCGAACTCGGCGTCGGTACGACCTTCGAGCTCTATTTCCCCTCCCTGGACCGGCCTGCCGGACTTCGCAACCTCGAGTTCGCCGGAATTCCGCTCTATGAAGCGGCCGGGAGTGAATGCGTCCTCGTGGTCGACGATGAGCAGGATATATTGTCCTACATCAAAGACACGCTCGATTTCCATGGGTACAGGACGTTTGCCACGGACAGCCCGGTGTACGCACAGGAACTGTTCCATGAGATGTCGGACGATTTTGACCTGGTCATAACCGACATGGTGATGCCGCTCCTGAACGGCGCGGAATTGTCAAGACAGTTCAAAACGATAAAGAGGAATATCAAGGTGATCGGCATAACGGGCTTCAGCGGCGGAACGCTCGCCGGCAAAGCCGGTGATCTTGATGCGCTCATCAAGAAGCCGTTCGACGGGGCGAAACTGTTAAGGACGGTCAGATCGGTGCTGGATAAGAACAGGGATGATCAGGTGCCCCCCGGGTAAACCGCCGGGATATTCGCAGAAATGAGAGAGGCCCCTTTATGTCCGCTGACTTCAACTGCATCGCCACCGGTATCGGCAGCCTTCCCCTTGTTGACCCTGATGAGGCCGTGGCTTTGTCGCTCAAGTATCTGCCCGAGGCACCCATCTGGCCGCAGCTTCCTCTGCGGTCGCTCCTCGAGCACTTCTGCGGCCAGTACAGCGAGGGCCTGCCGGGGCTCGTCGTGGACAGATCAAAGCAAAGCTATTATTTCGATACTTCCCGAGATCTGGATCCGGAGCTGGAACGCTTCTACGAACGCTATCTGGCAAAGGACCATGACTATTTCAGGATTTCGGAGGATCACGCTGCGGGGTTCTACGCCTTTGTTGCCGAGCTGAAGAAAAAGGGCCTGCCACGCGCCGCCCGTCTCCTCAAAGGCCATTGCACCGGCCCCCTCACCTTCGGCATCACCGTGAAGGACAGCAACGGCAAGGACATCGTTTACCACGATATCCTCTTCGATGCAATTACGAAGGGGCTCGCCATGAAAGCGGCATGGCAGGTACGAATCCTGAAGCAGTTCGGCCTTCCCGTCATCCTGTTCATCGATGATCCGGCGATGTACGCCATTAGCTCGGGTCTGTACTCGCTCTCGCCCGATCTGATCGCCGGCAAACTGCGGGAGATCATCACGATGGTCCATGATGAGGGCGGCATTACGGGCATTCATTGCTGCGGCAACGCGGACTGGCCCCTGCTCTTCCGGACTGGCGTGGACATCATCAGCTTCGACGCCTTCAATTACCTGGACAAGGTCCTGCTGTACCGTGGGGAGGTCAAGGAATTCATTCATCGTGGCGGCAGCCTCGCCTGGGGCATCGTACCCACGACCGGGTTCACTGGCAGCGAGACCGCGGACGGCCTTGTTGACCTGCTGGAAGGCGGCATGAAGCTACTTTCCGACGCCGGGATCGACCGGAGCGTGCTCCTGCGTCAATGTCTTATCACACCGTCCTGCGGGCTGGGAAGCCTTCAGCCGGAGCAGGCCGAGGCGATCCTGAAGCTGACGAGGGAAGTGTCGTATGAAATGCAAAGGCGGCTTTAACTGCGGATGGATACGGATAGGTCAGTGGCCTTTTGAAGCGGATTTACGCGGATAAAGACACGTTCGTCATTCCCGCGCACGCGGGAATCCAGGGATCCATTCACCGATCTCTGGATTCCGGGTCAAGCCCGGAATGACGGATATGAAAAATGGATCAAGCATTCATTGCCTTGAGCAATTCCAAGTTTCCATTGTAATTTCCCCTTCTCGAATATATAATGCCTCTCGTCGCAGCAGTAAATGAGAGAAAGGAACCTTGCTCCATGTCCCATGACTTCAATTGCATAGCCACCGGTATCGGCAGCCTGCCCGTCACCGACCCCGATGAAGCTGCGAAGATGTCGCTCCAGTATCTTCCCGAAGCGCCCATCTGGCCCCAGCTCCCCCAGCGGAGCTTTCACGAGCACATGGACGGCCAGTACAGCGAGTCCCTCCCCGGCATCGTTGTGGACGAAAAGAAACAGCGCTTTTCCTTCGACACGTCGAAGGACCTCACGCCGGAGCTGGAGAAGTTCTTCGCGCGCTATCTGGAGAAGGACTATTCCTTTTTCAAGATATCGGAGGACTACGCAGCCGGGTTCTACGGCTTCCAGCGAGCGGTCAGGAAAGGCCTGCCGAAACAGGCGCGCTTCGTGAAAGGCAGCATTACGGGCCCCCTGACCATGGGGATATCGTTCAAGGACGAGACCGGCAGGGACATCATCCACAATGACGTCATGTTCGACGCCGTCGTGAAAGGCCTCGCTATGAAGGCGGCCTGGCAGATCGAAGCGTTCAAATCCCTCGGCCTTCCGGTCATCATTTTCATCGATGAGCCGGCCATGGAGTCCCTGGGCTCGGCCTTTTCCGCCGCGTCGCCCGAGATGGTCGCCGAGAAGCTGGACGAGATCATCGACACCATCCACGAACTGGGCGGCATCGCCGGCATCCACTGCTGCGGGAACGCCGACTGGCCCCTGATCTTCAACACGAAGGTGGACATCGTGAACTTCGATGCCTACGGATACGCCGAGAAGGTCCTGCTCTATCCCGGCGACATCAAGAAGTTCTACGCCCGCGGCGGGACCCTCGCCTGGGGCATCGTACCCACGGGGGCATTCACCGGCAAGGAAACAGCCGGCATGCTCATCGAATGGCTCGAAACGAACATGAAGCGGCTTGAAACCGCTGGCATCGACCGGAAGACCATCCTCCGGCAGTGCATTATCACGCCGTCCTGCGGCATGGGCAGCCTCACGCCCGACCAGTCGCTGGCGATCCTGAAGCTGACCCGGGAAGTATCAGATCAGATGCAACAACGAATTGCAAAGTGAAAATTGTAATTTGAAAAATGCAAAATGAAAACGCATCTTGACCTGCCTTGCCGCTCAATTTGCAATCTGCATTTTGCAATCTGCAATTTGAGATCATAATAACATGCCCCGTTCCCTCCACTTCACGCCGTTCATCATCGCCTCCTTCGGCCTGCATCTCCTGCTCGTTGCCGCCGCGGTATACGTAGCGGGCCGGGCGGACCAGTCCCTGCCCATGCTCACGCCGGTGAACATCGTAAATCTGCCGCGGAACGTCGTTGCAAAACTGCCGCCCGTCGACACAAGGCCGGTCCCCCCGCCTACCGCGCCGTCCCGGCAACAGCGCCCGTTCCCGGAGCGCGCTCCGCGGCCGGAAAGCGTTCCGGGGCCGAAGCACTTCGGGTCCTCGCCGGACATTGCGCTCCCCCGGACCACGCCGCCTCAAGGCTTGTCCGATGGAAGCGAGAAGGGAACGTCACCGACCGGCAAGCCCGGCATCGGGATCCACGAGGCCGGGAAAGGGCCTCTGCCCTTTCTCTCGCAGGCGGATATCGATGAGCTCGCGCGCAAGGGGATGCCCGAGAAAAAGCCGGGCGACGATTCGGTAACCCTGGACACCGACGAGTTCAAGTTCATCTCCTACAACCGCTGGCTCAAGTACAAGGTAGAGAGCGTTCTTAAATACCCCGAGCTCGCGGCGATCTCGGGGCTCCAGGGCACGCTCTATATCCAGTTCGACATCATGAGGGACGGTTCCCTCGGGGACCTTGAGCTCATCAAATCATCGGGCTACAAGATACTCGACGACGAGGCGCTCCGCTCCATCCGCGCCACCGCGCCTTTCCAGCCCCTCCCCGATGGATGGAAGATGGACCACTACACCATCCGCGCCGCGGTCCTGTTCTATCTGAACGAGGCATACATCCGGTGATCGACCTGCTCAGAATAGGGGCGGCATTCGTCGTCATCATCCTTCTCCTGCGGCTCCGCTGGAACCTCGGCGCCGTCATGCTGCTGGCCTCCGCCCTTCTCGGCGCCCTCTATCTGATCGGCCCTCTCAAACAGTTCAAGGTCATGATCGATGCCGGCTCGGACCCGGTGACCCTGAACCTCGTCGGCGCACTGGTGCTCATCATGGTGCTCGAGAACATCATCCGGAAACGCGGCCTGCTGAAGCAGATGACCGATTCCCTCAGCCGCGTGGCCCGGGACCGGCGGTACACCATGGCGATCCTCCCCGGCGTCATAGGACTCCTGCCTTCGGCCGGAGGCGCCGCCTTCTCGGCGCCCATGGTCCAGGAGGCCGCCGGCGACATCAGCATTTCGCCCGAACGCCGGGCCTTCATCAACTACTGGTTTCGCCACATCTGGGAGTACTGCTCCCCGCTCTACCCCGGCATCATCCTGGTCGCGGCCGTGACGAAGATACCGCTCAACAGCCTTCTTCTCTCCCAGCTGCCCCTCCCCCTCGGCGTCGTTGTCGTCGGCGCACTGTTCTGCTTCCGCGGCGTCGAAGGGCATGCAATGCCCGGTGAACGCAAAAAGGACGACGTCAAGGACCTGGTCGTATCGCTTCTGCCCATCATCGCTTCGATCGTTATGGTCGTGGTGTTCAAGCTCAACCTTTCGGTCGCCATGGCAAGCATCGTCATCGTTCTCTTCGCCATCTACCGCTATTCCTTGCCGGAGATAGGGACGGCGATCAAGGAAAGCATCTCCCTGAACGTCATTCTCATGGTATTCGGCATCATGGCCTTCAAGTATATGCTCGATGCCTCGGGCGCCATCGAATCCCTTCCGCGCTTCTTCCGGGAGAGCGGCCTGCCGCCTGTGGCGATCTTCTTCGCGCTGCCCTTCCTGGTCGGCCTGTTGACGGGGCTTACCGTGGGATTCGTGGGCTCCACCTTCCCGATCATCGTAGCCATGACCGGCGGCCATCCCGATCCCGGCATCATCACCTTCGCCTTCGCCAGCGGCTTTACCGGCGTTATGCTCTCGCCGACCCACCTCTGCCTGCTGCTCACGGTCCAGTACTTCAAGGCCGACCTCGCCGGCACCTACCGGCTGATGTACGTGCCGGTGCTGCTTGTGTTCCTGGTAGGCCTCGGCGTGTATCTGGTCTAGTGATCACCCCACCTAACTCCCTTACATAAGGAAGGAACTTAAGCCCCTCCTTACCAAGGAGGGGTTGGGGAGGTGGTTCGAACTACGGCTCCCCTTGCCATTTCAGGCTGTTTGTAGTACTGTTTTCCCATCGAGGTCCTCCATGGATTTTAAGACAGTACTGTCCTCCCTCATCAAACAGTTCAATGATCAAGACGTCCGTTACGGCCTCATGGGCGGGTTCGCGCTCGGCCTCTGGGGCGTCGCCCGGGCGACCGTTGATCTTGATTTCCTGATCGACAAGAGGGACATCGACAAGATCGATGCGATCATGCACGAACTCGGATACCAGGTCGCGTTTAGGAGCGACAATGTCTCCCAGTACCGATCAGGACTAAAGGCATTCGGTGAAGTGGATTTCGTGCACGCCTTCCGTGATACGAGCGTGGAAATGCTCGGCCGGTCCGTCGACAGGGACCTGTATGGCGGGGAGTTGAAGATCCGAGTGCTCGTACCGGAAGACATCATCGGTCTCAAACTGCAAGCGATCCAAAATAACCCTAAGCGCCGGGAGATCGATCTGAACGACATCAAGGCACTGGCAACGGTTCCGGGTCAGATGCTTGACTGGGAAACGATCGAGCGCTATGCCGACCTGCTCGACGCAAGGGCGTTGATCGACGAAGTCCGGAAAGGGAATTGACCATGCTATCACCCGCTGCTGAGAAGGAATTTCAGGAAATGGCGCACTCCGAGTCTTTCCGGAAGGATATGGAATCTGTCCGCCTCGGTCGTCTCCATGCATTTGTTAAGGAGGGCAAAGTGGATATCGACGCCTATCTCGTCTTCGTAACGGAGTTCAACGAGTTCATCGGCCACGAACCCAAGCCGTTCAGACAGATCATTGACAAGGACATGCGGCTCTGACTGCATGTCAATCCGGCGTCCCCGTACGATTCATGCTAAACAGGCTATCGTGCTTTTCATGATTACTGGGTCCGCTCAATAACTCATTATTTATAACGCTTGAACAACCATCGTGCTACTGAGAAACCGAATGTCAAATAAAGAAGCCACAGCCCGCATCAAGGTTAACAAGCTGCTCGAAGCTGCCGGCTGGCGCTTCTTTCCGGAAGGGAACGCGCCCGCCAACATCCGCCTTGAGCCCAGCGTGACGATCAAGTCGTCCGAACTGGAAGCGCTTGGCGAGAACTTTGAGAAGACGAGCAAGGGTTTCATCGACTTTCTGCTGCTGGACACCAAAGGCTTCCCGCTCATCGTCCTTGAGGCCAAATCGGAGGACAAGAACCCGCTGGTCGGCAAGCCACAGGCCCGCAAATACGCCAAGTCCCAGAACTGCCGGTTCGTGATCCTCTCCAACGGCAACCTGCACTACTTCTGGGACCTGGAGCGCGGCAACCCCTACCTCATTACGTCCTTCCCTACGCCGGACTCGGTGATCGGCTACCAGCAGGTCACGCCCAACCCGCAACGCCTCGTCGAGGACCAGGTCGGCGACGACTACATCGTGCTGACCCAGCGCCCGAACTACCAATCCGAAGCGGCGTGGCGCAACGAGGCCGAGCGTCCCGGCTACATCCAGGCCAACAAATTGCGTTTCTTGCGGCCCTATCAGTTGAAGGCCATTCACGCCCTGCAACGGGCCGTGAAGGACGGCACAGACCGCTTCCTGTTCGAGATGGC
>CAYILT010000010.1:0-30546 GCA_964364055.1 uncultured Nitrospiraceae bacterium
AAGTTCCTGCACTCGCCGCTCCATTCTTTTATCGACTCAGGCGATGCCATCCTTGAACAGGACGAAACCAATAACTATCTGGTTTCCTGCAAGGACTGCCAGGTTGTGCCATCGAACCCGATCCAGCCAGTCCTCAAATGGAAATGGCGGAGCGGAAATATGCATTGCTACGATCAAGTGAACTCTCCGCCCGTGATTGCCCCGCTCATCGACACGAACGGAGATGGGAAAATAGACAAGCAAGACGATCCCTATATCATTTTCATGACGCCGGATGACGGTTATTGCGGCGGAAGCGCGCTTGGCGCAATCCATGCGGTGAACGGAAAAACCGGCCAGGAATTGTTCACGATACATAGTGATAAAAGTTATAATAGCCGTTCATTTTTCACGGGAGGACGTCTTGCTGTTGGAGATATCAATAATGACGGCACTCCCGAGATCCTCACTACATCATATATGGCAATGAATCTTCTTGTATTTAAAAATGACGGATCGTTCCTCTGGGATAATACACTGCAAGTCGACAATTGGAACCAGGCCCATTCATGGCCTATAACTTCGTGGCAGCATGTAATCTTAGGCCAGGTCACGCCGATTTCTATCGCCGACATAGATGCAGACGGTCTGCCCGATATTATTGCCAGCGTTGCGGCATTCAACGGCGACGGATCGGTCAAGTGGGGATGGCCTGGTTCCTACTACTTTACCGGGCAAGGATCTCCGGGAGAAGGTTCAGGGATGGCGGATGCTCGGTCCGTTACCGTAGCAGACATAGATCTAGACGGCAAACAAGAAATATTAGCGGGAAACACCGTTTATAATGCCGACGGCACGATCAAATGGTGGAAAAAAGACTTGCTCGACGGGTTCAGCATGGCGGTCAATCTGAACGACGATCCGTATCCGGAAGTATTATATAGCACGAGAACTTACAATGGTTCCTTGCCGGGTGTTAGGCTGCATCTTTTTGACCATGCCGGGAATACGATATGGGGTCCGGTATATATTCAGAATCTGGAACCAACGGCGCCGAATTTTGGATTACAGAACATTTTTGTGATTGCCGACTTCGACGGAGATGGCGAAACCGAGATCGGCATCAAAGGATATGAAAACTATTTTGTGCTTGATCGTAACGGCATTCTGAAAAATAGTATATCTATGCCGTGGTACTCGGATGCATATATAAACCCTTCGAGTATGTCTGCTCCCACCGTTTTCGATCTGAACGGCGACGGCAGACCGGAGCTTATTTACAACAACGCTATAACATTTAAAATCCAGGATGCCAGAGATGGGACTTTTTTATATCAAGAGCCTTTCGGCGGTTCCAGCGGGAATGTGTATCCGAATGTGATCGTTTCGGACGTGGACAATGACGGTCACACGGACCTCGTGGTTTTCGGCGGTAACGGAGGCTGGTGGGACGGCATAACACCGCAGTCAGGGTTGAACGTCTATCGGGCTCAGAACAATGACTGGGTCGGCAGCCGTACGATTTCCAACGAGCTGTTCTATCATGTGACGAATGTGAACGATGACGGAACCATCCCGCAACATGAGGCCCCGAGCTGGCTTCTGAACAATTCCTATTTCACTCAATCCGCCATCGGCCCGAATCCGAATCCTTACCTCGCTCCGAACCTCACAGCGTCGTATTTCCGCGCGAGCCAGGACAGCACGGGCATAAACCTCACCGTCCGCGTCGGGAATGGCGGGGCAAAGGAAGCCCCGGCCGGGGTCCCGGTCGCATTCTATGACGGCATGCCGTCTTCAGGCGGCGCGGTCATCGGCACTGCATTGACGACCAGGGTCCTCCAGCCGGGAGAGTACCAGGACCTCATCCTTGGCGTAATCAGCCTCACCGACGGCCTGCACCGTATCACAGCAGTTGTGGATGAGGCAAATGCGATCCCCGAGTGTAACAAGACCGACAACCAGGCACAGCTCGAACTCACCATTGCCACGGGACTGCCGGACCTCAAGGTCGGAACTGAGGACATAGCCGTCTCAGCATCGACCATTACCGAGGGAAGCATCGTGCCCGTCACCGTGACGGTCCGGAACATCGGCCTTGTTAGCGCATCGAATGTTGCCGTGAAGCTCTCAAACGGCAATCCCGCGTCAGGCTCCCTGATAGGCCTGCCCCAGACGATCGGCACGATAGGCGCGGGCGGCTCAGCAGCCCTGACCTTCACTTTCGACACGCTCGGACAGGGGGGTCAGAACATCCTCTATGTATCCATCGATCCGGACAGCGCTGTCGTCGAGGCCACCAGGGCGAACAATACCGCCTTGATCAGCATCAATGTCCAGCCTCCGCAGCTCCCGAACTTCGTGATCGACACGAACAGCATCCAATTCGCCCCTGCGAACCCACAGGAAGGGGAGCAGGTCACCATTACCGCTATTGTTACGAATCGCGGGGCCGGCGCCGGAAATATTCCCATAAGGCTTTCCCTTGGCGACCCTGCGTCAGGCGGGACGGTCATCGCTACGCCGATGATCTATCCGATCCTAGGTCTCGGCCAGAGCGCTCAGGTGCAGGCAATCCTCGATACAGCTGGACTTGCCGGACAACTGAGCCTTCTTGCTGCGATCGATCCGGCTAATACGATAAACGAGAGTCGGAAGGACGATAATGCCGCATCGAAAGGTCTCTTCATTCAGACTGCGGGCCTGTCGGCAGGTGTCGCCCTCGATAAAGCGATCTATCTGGCCGATGACGCCATGACCATTACGGTATCTGCTGCAGACAGCACGAACAATAGCCGGTCACTCAGCCTCGCTTTGTCGGTCCGGGACAGTACGGGAAATCATATAGCATGGATCACCCAGGCAGGACAGCTTCCTGTCAATCCGAACGGGTCGGTTACGCTGAACAAGACCTGGAATACGGGCGCCACGCTGGCAGGTCAGTACAGTGCAGTAGCTGAACTGTCCGAATCGGGCAGGGTGATCGCCAGAAAGACCGCCGGATTCAGCATAACCTCCGATGACCGCATGAACGCCAAAGTGACCACGGACAGGATCTCCTGCAATCCAAGGGAGTCCGCGGCCCTTACGGCTGTCATCACCAGCCAGAGCAGGAACCGGGTCTTTGAAAACGTGACCGCAATTCTTGCGGTCAGTAGACAGGATACAGCAGACAGTACACCGGTATACAGCGAGACAAGAACAATCACCACCCTCATGCCCGGATCGACCTTCACCTTCAAGGGCTACTGGAACACCGGCGCTTATGCTCCGGGGACCTATCCCGTAACGCTTGAAGTGAAAGACAGGGCGGGAACGGTCATTGCGACCTCGACCGCGAAGGTTGAACTTTTGTCAACCGCCGCAACCGGCGCAGGGTTCTCCGGCGCGATAACAGCAAGCCCCGGCGCGATAACCCAGGGCAAGGACGAAACCATAACCGTAACCATCACGAACAGCGGCAACGAGGCCGTGGCCGACCTCGCCTCCTCGGTCATCATCGCAGACCCGGAGACAGGAGAGAAGAAGGCCGAATACAGCAAGCAGCATGCGGCAGGCAGGGGAGAAACCATCACCAATACGCAAAGCATCCCGACCTCAAACCTCGCGCCGCGGACCTACGTCGCGGTCCTCCAGGTCCGGACAGCGGCCATGGCGGCGCCCAAGACCCTCGCAAGCGCGACGTTCGAGGTCAAGGCCGGGATCGAGGTTTCCAGGAAAACACCCGACGTCACGAACCTCCTCGCGTGGATCAACGATACATGCGAAAGAAACAGAAGGTCTGCCGCAGAGCACACAGAGGACACAGAGAAAAACGACAATTTCGGCCGCGAAGATGCGCAAAATCCCCCCTTTGACAAAGGGGGGATGGGGGGATTCGGCCCCGGCAGCAAAGATACCGGTCATGATGACAAGGACGACGACGGTCATCAGCGGACCTGCATCCGTATCGACCTGCTCGAAGACGCGCTCAAACAGGCGGTGACGAGCTACCACATCGTCTATGACAAGAAGGACTTCCAGGCGGAGCTCAGGAACCCCCTGTACACTGACTTCATGGTCCTGGGCGAGCGCCATCACCTCGAAGACCACTTTGAAGAAGAGCTCAGGGAACAGGTCAATGCGGGCAAAGGGCTCATCCTGTCGCAGTACCATCAGGAGCGCCTCGAACGGGAGCTTTTCGGGCTGAAGGCCGCCGGTCATCTTCAGAAGGGAGACTATACGGTTGAGCTCACGGGAGATGACCTTGGGATACAGGGAAGCTTCCCGGCATCAGGCAGGGTTCTCAGAGTAGAGACGGAGAACTCCGAAGACGTCATTGCGTGGTTTACTTCAGTGCGGGATGTGGAAAAAATCCCCCTGCATCCCCCTTTGTCAAAGGGGGACGGGAGGGGGATTTACGAAAGGGGGGCGAGGGGGAATTTGCATCCCGCCCTTGTCAAGGCCCGATACGGCGGAGGCAAGGCCCTGTACTTCGCCTTTGACCTCGGGGCAAGCAGCGAAAACACCGTCGTGTTCCCGGCCCTGCTGAAGCACTCGCTGCAATACGTCCACACAACGCCGGCAGCATCATCCCGGCCTAACGCGCTCGTGCCGGTCGAGATAACCGTGAAGAGCCTCGGGGCCGCCTTCGACCTCAGAATTACAGAGACGTATCCATCCGGGGTAAAGGTCTTTGATGCGGCAACCAGGACCTGGATAGCGGACAATCCCTGGGTCATGAACATCCAACTCGGATCCGGAGAGAGCAAGACCGCGCTCTTCTATGCGCTTATGCCGGACAAGGCAGGCGCCTATGCCTTCCGGACCGAGGCGGGGTATCTCGAGAACGGGACATACGCCCCGTACCAGACCCTTGACACGGACATCACCGTCGCAAAGGACAACGCCGGAATGACCGGGGACGTCCTCTCGGCCCTGGACGCCCTCTCTGTGACCGGCAAAGACCGGGAGAAACTGCGGCATGCGAGGAAATACATCGAGCAGGTCAAGAACAGGGCGGGGACGGCGAAACACGATATCAAGAAGAACATCCACGAGCTCCTCAAGGCCGCTGATTCTCTGATCGATATAACGACCGCGGAGGTCACAGGCGCGAGGCTCCTGCTGGACGGCCTGCTCGAATTCCAGGAGGCGGAGTGGTATTACCGGTACAACACGATTGAAGATTAGCACGGGTATAACGCGTCCGCTGTCGATATATCATCGATCAGGCTCGAGGGGACGGTTCCTGCAGTGCTGTGGCCTCATGAAAAGAAAAAAAAGCGCCATGAGCACGGCTGCGAGCGCGAGTACGGCAGGCATGAACACGCTGAGTTCAAGGTCAAGTTCAGGCGCAGCGATGTGATCGCGGTCCTGCCGGCAGGCGAGCATGTCCCGGTCCATGTTACAGGCAAAATCGGCGCGACGACCTTTGAGGGAGTGGACATCATCAGGGTGATAAAGTGACGCGTTACCGAGTTCGGAATTTTCCCTCACCTCAGGAGAGAGGATAAAGGTGGGGGGATGACTACTACACAGTAAACTTAGTTATTAACGGTTCAACGCCGTCATTCCAGCATGTTTTAAGCCGGAATCCAGGAAGGTTTCGTTTCAAAAACAACTGGACCCCGGCTAAAGTCATGCCGGGGTGACGAGAAAAATGGGCGCAATACCATCAAGAACTATATTTGCATTCGTAAAAAGTCGGAATTCGCCCTGTTTCGTCTTGCCGGCGAAAAGAGCATGCCCCGGCATGATTGAAGCCGGGGGTATCCAGTCTTTTCATGGTTCGACGTTGCTCACCATCATGAGCATGTCGAATGATTGAGTTCAATGCTTACTGGACCCCGGTTGTCACCGGGGAGACGACTTTTTACGAGACAATCATATTTACAGTGCGCTACTTTGGAAAAAGCGGGTTAATCTCAATGGTAAATGCAAAAAATTCAATCATTGCCGTCATCCCCGCCCGATACGGCTCGACCCGGTTTCCGGGAAAGTCCCTTGCCCTCATCAGGGACAAGCCCATGGTCCAGTGGGTCTATGAGCGGACGAAACGGTCAGCGCTGCTGGACCGGGTCATTGTGGCCACCGACGACAGAAGGATCCTCGACGCGGTCACAGCCTTCGGCGGCGATGCGGTCATGACGTCGCCGGACCATGCCACGGGCACGGACCGGATCGCGGAAGTGGCGCGGTCCCTCGACTGTGATATTATCGTAAATGTCCAGGGCGATGAGCCGCTCATCGACCCGCGGATGATCGACGAGGCGGTCCGGCCGCTCGCCGGGGACCCATCGATCCCCATGGGCACGCTCGCAAAACGCATCACCGATCGCGTAGAAGCGGCCGACCCGAACGTGGTGAAGGTGGTCATGGACCGGAAGGGATTTGCCCTCTATTTTTCCCGGGCGCCCATTCCCTGGGACCGCGATCACTGGGCAGGCAGGACCGTACTGGCCGGTCCGACGCTCGCCGGACCTCACTACAAGCATATCGGCCTCTATGTGTACCGCAGGGACTTCCTGCTCGCCTACGCCGTGATGCCGCAGACGGCCCTGGAGGCGACCGAGAAGCTCGAGCAGCTGCGCGCTCTTGAGCATGGCCACAAGATTAAAGTCGTGATTACGGACCACGAGTCCTTTGGAGTTGACATCCCGGGTGATTTGAGTAAAATACTGCAACGTCTCGATGAAGGCAGGCACTGATATGGCTGAGAAAAAAGCAAAGACAAAATACATCTTCGTGACCGGCGGCGTTGTGTCGTCACTGGGAAAGGGGCTAGCCGCATCCTCCATGGGCGCCCTCCTCGAGGCACGGGGGATCAAGGTAACGTTCCTGAAGCTCGATCCCTATATCAACGTGGATCCCGGCACGATGAGCCCTTTTCAACACGGTGAAGTGTTCGTGACCGACGACGGTGCGGAGACCGACCTCGATCTCGGCCACTATGAGCGCTACTGCAACGTTACCACCACCCGGAAGAGCAACTATACGTCGGGGAAGATCTACTACAACGTGATCTCCAAGGAACGCCGCGGCGATTATCTCGGCGGGACCGTGCAGGTCGTGCCGCATATCACCGACGAGATAAAACGGGCGATAACCGACCTCGCCAATGACGAGGACGTGGTCATCGTGGAGATCGGCGGCACCATCGGCGACATCGAGAGCCTGCCGTTCCTCGAGGCCATCCGTCAGATGCGCTATACCCTGGGAAAGGGGAACTATCTGTACATCCATCTGACCCTGGTCCCCTATATCAAGGCCGCTGACGAACTTAAGACAAAACCCACGCAGCACAGCGTGAAAGAGCTGCAGTCCATCGGTATTCAGCCGAACATCCTTCTTTGCCGCAGCGACCGTCCTCTCCCCCGGGAGATGAAGCGCAAGATAGCGCTTTTCTGCAACGTCGAGGAGAACGCGGTCATAACGGCCCAGGACGTGGATACCATCTATGAGGTGCCGCTCCATCTGCACGAAGAAGGACTGGACGACCGGATCGTCGAAATGCTTGACCTCAAAGCCCATCGGGGCGACCTTTCGGTCTGGGAGACGATCGTAAAGCGGGTCAAGCAGCCGCTCAAGAACGTGACCATCGCCCTCGTCGGGAAATATGTTGACCTGAAGGAGTCGTACAAGAGCCTCTGCGAGGCCCTGACCCACGGCGGGATCGCCAATGATGCAAAGGTGTCGCTCTGCTGGGTCGACTCCGAGGAGATCGAGGCAAAGGGCGCGGATGTCATGCTGAAGGGGATGGACGGCATCCTCGTTCCCGGGGGGTTCGGCATTCGCGGTGTGGAAGGAAAGATCGCGGCCGTGAAGTACGCCCGGGAGAACAAGATCCCTTATTTCGGGATATGCCTGGGAATGCAGTGCGCCGTGATCGAAACGGCGCGGAACCTGGCAGGTCTCGCCGGCGCCAACAGTTCGGAGTTCGACGCGCAGACGCCCCATCCGGTCATTTATCTCATCGAACAGTGGTATGACCACCGCACCGGTACGGTCCAGAAGCGCGACCTTACCTCCGACAAGGGCGGGAGCATGCGGCTCGGCGCTTATCCCTGCAGGCTGGAGAAGGGGTCGCTGGCCTTTGAAGCGTACGCGAAAGAGGAGATCGCAGAACGGCACCGTCACCGGTATGAGTTCAACAATAAGTATCTCGACCAGCTTACAAAAGCGGGGCTGGTGATCAGCGGTATGTCGCCGGACCGCGAACTGGTGGAGATCGTCGAGCTCAAGGACCATCCCTGGTTCCTGGGCTGCCAGTTCCATCCCGAGTTCAAGTCCACCCCGCGCAATCCGCACCCGCTTTTCACGGCGTTCATCGCGGCGTCGTTCAAGAACCGTGAGCGGAGGATGAAGCCGTGACGCGGGAGATCACCATCGGCAGCGTCAGGATCGGCGGTACGAACCCCCTCGTCCTGATCGCGGGCCCCTGTGTCATCGAATCAGAATCAGCCACCCTGGAAACGGCGGAGCGGCTCAAGAAGATTACCGCCGACCTCGGTGTCCCGTTCATATTCAAGTCGTCCTATGACAAGGCCAACCGCAGTTCGGTACGGTCCTATCGCGGACCGGGGCTCCACGAAGGGCTGAAGGTCCTTGCCCGGGTGAAGCGCGAGCTGGACCTGCCGCTCCTGTCCGACATTCACCGGTTCGAGGAGATCGCGCCCGCGGCCGAGGTGCTCGACGTGATCCAGATCCCGGCATTCCTTTCCCGCCAGACAGACCTTCTGGTTGAGGTGGCGAAGACCGGCAGGGTCGTGAACATCAAGAAGGGCCAGTTCCTGGCTCCCTGGGACATCAAGAACGCCATCGAGAAGGCGGAATCGACGGGGAACAGGAACATCCTTATCACCGAGCGCGGTGTTTCATTCGGGTATAATAATCTGATCGTGGATTTCCGGTCGCTGCCGATGATGCGGGGACTGGGGTATCCCGTCGTGTTCGATGCGACCCATTCGGTCCAGCTCCCGGGCGGGGCCGGGACCGCATCGTCGGGGGACCGTCAGTATGTCGCCCCTTTAACGCGCGCGGCGGTCGCCGTAGGCGTGGATGCCCTGTTCATGGAGGTCCATGCCTGCCCCGACAAGGCGCTCTGCGATGGTCCGAACATGATGAGCCTCGATGAACTTCCTGATCTTCTCCGGCAGGCGCAGGAGATCGACCGGATCGTGAAACAATGAGCATTGAACAGGCAAAAAAAGTACTCAGGATCGAGGCGGATGCAATTGCCCGTCTTATCGACCGCCTCGATGAAAATTTTGACCGGGCCGTGGACCTGATCATGAACTGCAAGGGCCGCGTGGTCGTGACCGGCATGGGAAAGTCCGGTCATATCGGCAATAAGATCGCCGCAACGCTGGCATCAACGGGCACGCCGGCGCTCTTCCTCCATCCCGCCGAGGGGATCCACGGGGACCTCGGCATGGTCACGAAGGGGGACCTCGTCATCGCTCTCTCGAACAGCGGTGAGACCGAAGAGCTGAGCCGCATGCTGCCGTCCCTGAAGCGGATCGGCATCAAGATCATCGCGCTCACCGGCAATCTCGATTCAACCCTCGCCAGGAACAGCGACGTGGTCATCTATGTAGGCGTGAAAGAAGAGGCCTGCCCCCTGGGCCTCGCACCGACCGCCAGTACCACCGCGACCCTGGCCATGGGAGACGCCCTGGCCGTCGTGCTTCTGAACCGCAGGGGATTCCGGGAAGAGGATTTCGCGTGTTTCCATCCCGGAGGCAGCCTGGGCAAACGGCTGCTGCTGCGCGTCCGGGACATCATGCACACCGGCGATGCCGTTCCGAAGGTCTCGGTCGATACGCTGATCAAGGACGCGATCTACGAGATATCGTCGAAGAAAATGGGGGTCACCGCGGTCCTCGATCCTGCCGGGAAACTCCTTGGGGTGATCTCCGACGGAGACCTGCGGCGCTGGATGGAAAGGACGGAAAAGACCGGCGAGAACCTCCTGGCCAAGAAGGCCGGAGACATCATGACCCATGACCCCAAGGTGATCGCGAAGGACGCCCTGGCCGCGGAGGCGGTGGCGCTCATGGAAAACAGCTCGATCACCTGCCTCATGATCCTCGATGCCGATAGGAGGCCGGAAGGGGTGATCCACCTCCACGACCTCCTGAAGGCAGGGGTGGTATAGGAAAAACAGTAGACAGTAGGCGGTAGACAGCAGACAGTAGACACAAACATCCTTCCATGAAAAAAACAGAAACGACTCTCAGAGGCCTGAAGGCAAAAGCGAAGAAGATCAAGATGCTGCTGCTTGATGTGGACGGCGTGCTGTCCGACGGCAGGATCATCCTGGACAACCAGGGCAATGAGCTCAAGGCCTTTCATGTCCGTGACGGGCACGGGATCAAGCTCGCTCAGCGGGCGGGGATCACGATCGGGATCATTACCGGAAGAAAGGCCGAGGTCGTGAACGTGCGCGCCCGGGAACTGGGGATCGAGGAAGTTCACCAGGGGGCACTGGAAAAGATAGGCGTCTACGAGGCCGTTCTCGCCAAGTACGGCCTTCTGGACGAGGAGGCCGCCTTCATCGGCGACGACATCGTCGATGTGGGGATCCTCAAGCGCGTGGGCCTTGCGGTTGCCGTGGCGGATTGCGACCCGGCCGTAAAACCCTTTGTGAACATGGTCACCAAGACCGCAGGCGGCCGGGGTGCGGTCCGCGAGGTCATCAACTTCCTGCTGAAGGCACAGGGCAAGCAGCCGGTCCCATGAGTTTCTGGATCAGATACATAAGGAAGCGGCTAAGCCGGATCACGCTCATAGTCATTGCGGGGATCCTCGATCTGGGGGCACGCCTCGTTCCCTACCGTATCGCGGTGGCTGCCGGGGGGGCCATCGGTTTTATCTCATACTATCTGCTGCCGCGCGAGAGGAAACGCGCTTTGTCCAACCTGCACAGGGTCTTCCCTGACCGAAGTGAGCAATGGGTGCGGACAACGGCCCTCCGCACCTTTGTTCATCTGGGGAAATCCCTTCTGGAAGTGCTTGCGATCAATCCACGGCGTGTTCGCTCGGTCGTTACCTGCAAGGGGCTGGAGAATCTTGAGACGGCAGTGAAACAGGGAAAGGGCGTCGTGTATGTCACCGCTCACATCGGGAACTGGGAACTGATGGCGGGCGCCGTGTCGCAGAAGTACCCCGTCAGCGGTGTAGCGGTCGCGATCGAGCCGGAACCGCTGAACGACCTGCTCCTCCGGCTGCGCGCGAAAATGGGGATCCGCACTATCGTCCGCAACCGGCCCGGGGCCGCGAAAGAACTGATACGCGTCTTCCGGGAGAACAGGGCGCTGGGGATCCTGATGGACCAGGATACGGACGTCGAGAGCGTGTTCGTTGACTTCATGGGGAGGCCCGCCTGGACCCCTACGGGCGCAGCCCAGATGGCCGTCAAGTTCAAAGCACCGGTGGTCTTCGGCTATATCAGACGGGAAAAGGATGATCATCACACGGTGTTCATTGAAGGTCCGCTGGAACTGGTGAGGACCGGCAATGATGAAGAGGATATCAGGACCAACACCGCCATGTTCACGAAAATGATAGAGAACGCCATTCTCCGGAATCCCGAGCAGTGGGTCTGGATGCACCGTCGATGGAGAAGACAGCCATGAATGTACCGAATTTGCTCTCCATCAGCAGGATCCTTGCCGTGCCGGTCTTCATCGTGCTCATGCTGGAGCCGACGCCGCTGCGCGCCCTGCTTGCCGGGATCGTGTTCTCCATCGCTTCGGCCACGGACTGGCTCGACGGATATCTCGCCCGGAAATGGGGGCAGGTGACGAAGATCGGCAAACTGCTCGATCCCGTGGCCGACAAGATCCTGGTGGCCTCTGCGCTCATCATGCTGGTGGACATCGCCAGAATACCTTCATGGATCGCCATCGTCATCATCGGGCGGGAGATCGCCATCACCGGCCTCCGCTCAATGGCCGCGACCGAGGGGATCGTCATCCCGGCGGAGAACTTGGGAAAGTGGAAGGTGGGGGCCCAGATCACGGCGGTCCTCTGCCTGGTACTCGACTATCATCTGGGGACGGACTGGATCAGCGATGTCGGCAGACTTGCGCTATGGATCGCCATGGTCCTTGCGGTCTATTCGGGCATCCAGTACGTCGTTAACTATTGGAGAAAAGCGGGATAGCTATGGACAAGGTCCCTGTTGCAGCCTTCCTTTTCGTCTCCTATCTGGCAGGAGCCATCCCGTTCGGGCTTTTTTTCGGCAGGACCATGGGCGGTGTGGATGTCCGTACGGTAGGGAGCGGGAACATCGGCGCCACGAATGTCCTGCGCGGCGCCGGAAAAACGGCCGCGCTCTTGACTCTCCTGGCCGACGCTATCAAGGGACTCATTCCCGTCCTGCTCGCTGCCTGGATATTTTCCAATGACACCGTCACCGCATTGAGCGGGATCGCCGCCATCGCGGGACACAATTTCCCCGTGTATCTCCGGTTCAAGGGGGGCAAGGGGGTGGCCACCAGTTTTGGCGTCGTGCTTGCCGTTGCACCATGGACCGGACTTGTCTGCCTGCTCACCTGGGCCGTAGCCGCGGCGGTCTGGCGTTATTCCTCGCTTTCCGCTCTCATGGCCTTTGCACTCTATCCCTTGATCACCTTTGCCTTCCATGGGGATTCCAGGCCCCTGAGCCTGCTGTCCCTTTTTGTCTTTGGTCTGATGTACTTCCGGCACCGGGGCAACATCAAGCGTCTGCTTGCCGGGACCGAACCGAAGATCGGACAAAAAAGCAGCCCCTGAAGAAGAGCGGGGTTCGATCGATGAAGGTGCGTGACGGACGATGTGCGTGATCGATCCTCCAGCCCTGGGTCCCGGCCACCCTTTATGACATTCTCATCTGAGTGATATTCCCGCGGCCGCTTCTTAAAAAAATGCACACCCGGTAGGCGGATGCGCAGTGAGAAAACAGGGGCGCTTTTACCCGTACGTTATTGACAAAGAATGCCTGTGCTGATATTATCTGGATACGCGATACTAATGTAACTACTCAGGTGTTCGGTTTTGCTGGCCATAACCCTTTAAAACACACCTCCCCAACCCCTCCTTGTCAAGGAGGGGCTACGAAAATTCCTCCCCTTACCAAGGGGAGGTTAGGTGGGGTGATCTTAGGGTGAGTACCTGAGTAGATACATATTAATAGTCTTTCCGCACAAGGAGTGCGATGTCAAACATCATTACCCTTACAACTGATTACGGAACCAGGGATGCCTTCGTGGCAAGTATGAAAGGGACCATCCTCAAGACAAATCCCCAGGCGCAGATCTTCGACATTACCCATGAGATCGCCCCTCAGGATATCTGGGAGGCGGCCTTCACGTTGAAAAGCGCATACGCCCAGTTCCCCAAAGGAACGATACATCTCGCTGTGGTCGACCCCGGCGTCGGGAGCGGACGTAGACCGATCATCGTGGTTACGGAAGGTTACTACTTCGTCGGTCCGGACAACGGCCTGTTCAGCCTGATTTATCGCGATGCGGAACGGGTCCGGGTCCATCATGTTACCGCAGGTCATTATTTCATCGCCAACCCCGGTCCCACGTTCCATGGACGGGACATCTTCGCTCCAGTTGCGGCTTCGCTTACCAGGGGCGTCCCCTCAGGGAATTTCGGGGACGAGATAACGGATTTCGTGAAACTGAACGTTCCGGTCCCCAAGCGGAGCGAGAACAGCATTGACGGCCATGTGGTGCATGCCGACCGGTTCGGAAATGTAATCACGAACATCACGTACAAGGACCTTCAGTCCCTCATCCCCGAGGGAGCCCCGATGGGACAGGTTGCGGTCACCGTGATGGGCAAAGAGATCAAGGGCCTGCGAAAGTTCTATGCCGAGGCGGCGCCGGGTGAGCCGGGCGCGATCATCAACAGCTCGGGTCACCTTGAGATTTTCCTGTTCCGCCAGAACGCCCGCACGACCCTTGCCATCAAACGCGGCGAGACCGTGCGGCTCACGCTCCATCCCACCGCCTGAAGCCGAGGTTTCCGGCCATCCGGCAAGTTCTGTGTTGTCTCAAACCCCGCCGCGGATTATAATGCCACCCATGAAGTCATTCCACATCATAACCTTCGGCTGCCAGATGAATGAGCACGATTCAGAGCGCATGTCGGGCATCCTTCAGTCGCAGGGTCTTGTTCCCGCTGCCGCTCTTGATGATGCGGAGATGGTGATCCTGAACACCTGCAGCATCCGCGAAAAGGCGGAGCAGAAGTTCTACAGCGAGCTGGGAAGGCTTGCGCATCTCAAGGGGCGGGACGGGAAGCGCATCACGATCGCGGTTGCCGGGTGCATTGCGCAACAAGAGGGAAAAAAACTTCTTTCCCGCACGCCGTCCGTCGACCTGGTGATCGGACCCTCCGACATCGCTCGCCTGTCCGACATGATCGAACAGCGAAGGGACGGCGGCAGACCTGTCGTCGAGACCGGCGGAGACCCTGAATACCATCATAAGCTGGTTCCCGCTGCGCGGACAAACGGCCTGAAGGCCTGGGTGTCCATCATGTACGGATGCGATAACTTCTGTACGTACTGCGTCGTGCCGTATCTCCGGGGCAGGGAACGCTCTCGTCCTCCCCGGGACATCGTGGCCGAGGTCCGGGGCCTTGCGGACCGCGGATACCGGGAGATCACGTTTCTCGGCCAGAACGTGAATTCATACGGAAAGGGGCTGGAAAGCCCTTGTTCATTCCCGGAACTCCTCAGTCAGGTGCAGGAGGTCGACGGCATCGAACGGATCCGCTTCGTGACCTCCCATCCCCGTGACCTCTCGGACGGGCTCATCGGCGCCATCCGCGATCTTCCCAAGGTCTGTGAATCGCTCCACCTCCCGGTCCAGAGCGGGTCCGACCGTGTTCTTGCGTCCATGCACCGGAGGTACACGTCAGACGGGTATCGTGATAAGGTGCTGAGTCTGAGGGACGCTGTTCCTGACGTGTCCCTTACGACGGATATCATCGCCGGCTTCCCGGGCGAGGGGGATGAAGACTTTGCCATGACCCTCCAGATCCTTCGGGACGTGCAGTTCGATACGCTCTTCGCCTTCAAGTACTCAAAACGGCCCAATACCAGAGCGCTGGACCTCCCGGGGCATCTCCCGGAACTGGTCAAGGAAGAACGTTTGGAGCAGGTCTTTTCTCTCCAGAAGGACATTACCCTCCGGAAGAACCGCCGGCACGTCGGTTCTGTTCAGGAAGTGCTCGTGGAGGGGGAGAGCAGAAAGGGCGGGACCCTCACCGGTCGAACGCGGGGGAACATGGCCGTGAATTTCGCAGGGCCCCGTCATCTAAAAGGAACGCTCGTGAAGGTGCGGATAACCTCGGCGGGTCCCAATTCACTTTCCGGCGATCTATGCGAATAGCGTTCACCACCTTAGGCTGCAAGATCAACCAGTACGAGACCGACGCCATGCGGAAGGCCGCGGCCGCGGAAGGGAACGCCATTGTCCCTTTTGAGAGCGAAGCGGACGTGTATATTATCAACACCTGTTCGGTCACCGCGAAGAGCGACTACCAGTGCCGGCAGACGATCCGGGCGGCGATCCGCCGCAAGGAAGGGGCCAGGATCATCGTGACCGGTTGTTACGCGGAAACGCGGCCCCAGGAGATCAGGAGCATTCCGGGCGTTTCGCTGGTCCTCGGGAATGGTGAAAAAGCGAATATCACCCGCTATGTATCCGGTCCGGAGCATGCCGATGTGGCACGTTTTCCAGGATATCATGATGCGCGGAGAGGTCGGACCCGGGGAGTTCTCAAGATACAGGACGGATGTGACAGCCGGTGCTCCTACTGCATTGTTCCTCAGGCGCGGGGTGGATCGCGGAGCGTGCCGCGGGAAGAGGTCGTGAAGCTGTTAGACCAGGCTGTCGATGCGGGTTGTCCTGAGGTTGTGTTGAGCGGGATCCATATCGGGAGATACGGCAGCGATCTTGAGCCGCGAGTATCATTAACAGGTCTCGCAGCGGACCTGCTTGCCAGACGTAAACATGCGCGTATCCGTTTGAGCTCCATTGAACCCAATGAGATCACCAGCGAAATGGTCGATCTGTTCGGCCAGGGGATGTGCCGGCATTTCCATATTCCTCTCCAAAGCGGTGATGATGCAATTTTACGTTCCATGCACCGGGATTATACAGCAGCGTTCTATCGGAAACTCGTTGAGACCATTGTTTGCAAGGTCCCCGATGTGGCCATCGGTGCTGACGTGATGGTTGGTTTTCCCGGGGAAGACGAGAGCGCCTTCCTCAGTACGTTCAAGATGATCGAGGAACTTCCTCTAACTCATCTTCACGTCTTCAGTTATTCTCCCAGGCCAGGAACAGCGGCGGCGGTAATGAAGGGACAGGTACCCAATACGATCAAAAAGCAGAGAAACGAGGCGCTTAGGGACCTTGGGCTCAGGAAGAACCTTGAATTCAGGAACAGGTTTAAAGGCAGGATCCTTAATGTTGTGCTTGAGGAATCATCACAATCAGACGAAGGAGAAGGAGAAGGTTCTGGATTGACCGATAACTATATTCGCGTAACCGTTTCAGGGGTGAAAAGAAGCGATTTTGGGAAGGAAGTTCCTGTCTTGATCAATGAAGTTAGAGATCATGATGTTATTGGTAGTAAATTGTCAAGTGATTGATATATTGGTATTAATAGTGCCTAATAAATATGCAAGTTGCATTTCATGTAATCTTCACGCATCAGCAAAAATGGTTTCCACAGGATTACTAACAACTTGTACACACGACTTGTGTAAAGGGTTCATAACCACCGGCTTTGTCAGATTAAATTCTTCGCTTGATGTGTGCAACGTCTCATTTAAAACCTCTTGACCAATATTGACAAAGTCGTAAAAAGTCTTTCTCTCACAAAGATCACGAAGTCCACAGAGAAAAACCTGAATGATTTCAATTTTCCTTTCTTCGTGTCTTCGTGCCTTCGTGTGAAAATTTGACTTCTTACGAGTTCATCAATATTCAAGTCCTGGATCCTTTATCGGCAATCCCTATATGATGCAAAGTTGTAATTATTTTTCTTCCGTCAGGATATTGTAACAAGTATCTCTCTGCGCAGCAGTGTAGCCGGCATCCATAATGATATTCACGATCTCCTGCCGGGTCATCCTGAAGCTTATCCCTGCCGCAGCGACAACGTTCTCCTCGATCATGGTGCTTCCGAAGTCATTCGCCCCGAACTCAAGCGCCACCTGGGCTATCTTGGCGCCCTGAGTTACCCAGGAAGCCTGGATGTTCGCGAAATTGTCAAGCATGATCCGGGAGAGGGCCAGGACCTTTAAATACTCCACAGCCGTCGCCGAACGTCCTCCAAGCTCGGTGTTTCCCGGCTGGTAGGTCCAGGGGATGAATGCCGTGAAGCCCCTTGTCTCATCCTGAAGGTCCCGAAGCCTCACCAGGTGCTGGACGAGCTCTTCCCTGGTCTCGATACCGCCGAACATCATGGTCGCCGTTGTCAGCATCCCCAGACGGTGCGCCTCCTTCATGACCTCCATCCAGTCCCGCCAGCGGATCTTATTAGGGCTGACCTGTTCCCGGACGCGGTCAACCAGGATCTCCGCTCCCCCTCCCGGGATCGAGTCCAGGCCTGAGGCCTTGAGGCGTTTTAATGCGTCGGCGATGCTGATCTGTGCTTTTCGGGCAACGTAGGATATCTCAGAGGGTGAAAGCGAATGGACCTGGATCGAGAAACGGGCCTTGATGGATGAAAACAGTTCCTCGAAGTAATCGATGCCGAGGTCGGGGTGAACGCCGCCCTGCATGAGGATCTGGGTGCCGCCCAGGGCGATGGTCTCTTCGATCTTCTTGAAGATATCTTCGTTCGAGAGGACATAGGCTTCGGGGCTGTCCGCCTCCCGGTAGAAAGCGCAGAACTTGCATTTGTTGACGCAGATATTCGTGTAGTTGATGTTCCGGTCCACGATGAAGGTCACGATCCGTTCCGGATGAAGCTTCTTCCTGACCGCTCCGGCAAGCTCGCCCATGGTCAACAGGTCCGCTTCCCGAAGGAGGGTGAGGCCTTCATCGGAGCTGATCCTGCCGCCGCCGGCGATCTTCTGTTCGATCGTTCCTATCCCCATACCCGCACCGTGTTATAGACCGTGTCCCGTTCTACCGGAGTTTTCCCTGCCTGCTTGATGAGGTCCACGAGGTCCTCGCGGGTCATGCTCCCGTCCGTTGTCCCGCCTGCCATTTTCGTGATGCGTTCCTCGACGACCGTACCGTCGATGTCATCGACGCCGAAACTGAGCGATACCTGCGTGATCTTCTCTCCCAGCATGACCCAGTAGGCCTTGATGTGGTCGAAGTTGTCGAGCAGCAAACGGGAGACCGCCAGGGTCTTAAGATCGTCAAATCCGGTCGTATAGGCGGACTTCGTGATCTCAGTGTTCTGGGAGTGGAAGCTCAGGGGGATGAAGGCCTGGAAGCCGCCGGTCCGGTCCTGGAGTTCGCGGAGCCTCAGGAGGTGGTCCACCCGGTCCTCGACCGTCTCGATATGTCCATAGAGCATGGTTGCGTTGGACTTAAGGCCGATGCCATGGGCCGTCTCCATCACCTCGAGCCAGCGCTCGCCGCTGATCTTTTCCGCGCAAAGCGTATTGCGGACGCCGGGGTTGAAGATCTCGGCGCCGCCGCCGGGCAATGAGCCAAGGCCGGCCTCGCGGAGCGCGAGCAGGGTGTCCTTCACGCCGAGGCCGGAGAGCTTCGCGAGATAGTCGATCTCGACGGCGGTGAATGCCTTGATATGCAGATGGGGCGCCTCGCGCTTCAGCGTCCTGAGCATGTCGAGGTACCACGCGAAGGGGAGGTCGGGATGCAATCCCGACACGATATGGAGTTCCCGGACGTCCTTTTCGGCGCTCCTGGCCCTGCTCAAAATATCCTCAATGGACATCTCGTAGGCGCCTGCATCGCCTTTGCTCCTGCTGAACGCGCAGAACTTGCAGCGGTTTATACAGATGTTCGTTGGATTTATGTGCATGTTCTGGACGAAGTACACCCGGTCGGCGTTCTTCTCCTGCGCAACGTGAGAGGCCATGCGGCCAAGGGCGAGGAGGTCGAAGGAACGGAGCAGGGAAATGCCGTCCTCGCGGGAAAGCCTCTGGTGAGAAAACACCTTTTCTTTAATGGTATCGAGTGGAATCATTCTGATTTTACTTGTGTCAGAAGGAATGGAGTACTAGTGCGCTTAAAACTAATTCCTGATTGTATGCGTCCCTTCCTTTCGTCTCCCCGGCATGATTATAGCCGGGGTCCAGGATTATTTTAAAAGAAAAATTCTCTGGATTCCGGCTTGAAACATGCCGGAATGACGGTGCGGCACCATTAACAACTAAGTTTACGGTGACCTAGTGTTTCTCCATCAAAGTTCCGTTCACAGGGTCGTATTCGTACTTGTCGCCCTTCAGGGTGATCCCGTTGAATGCTGAGAGCTCGGTCAGGTCAGCGGGATACCTTCCGTTGGCAGCATGAAATTCCTGGATGGATTTCCGGACCTGCTGAACATTTACCGCGGCGTCGAGCTTCTGGGCGCTTTTGTATGACTGTGTCATCGTATTGCCGTACTGCTGGACAGGGTTCTTCTCGTCCGAGCAGGATGCGAGAACAAGAAATAAACCGAACAACAAGGATAATCCTCCGAGGATCTGCTTCATGGGTCCTCCCTCAAGGTATGGCCGGGAAAAAAGACGGGTTTCAAATATGATGAACTCGTAAGAAGTACCAAGTGCTGTCATTGCGAGGAGCGGAGCGACGCGGCAATCTCGTTTTTCAACCGGTTACGAATTGCGCGATTGCTTCGCTTCGCTCGCAATGACACGTTTTGCGGACTTTTTACGAATGTATCAAGTCTTCCGGTCTGCATCTTCGCGGTAAACAACATGACCGTTCACCATGCTCATAATACAAGTATTTGTTTCCCTGAGCAAGTCGGAATAGAGGTCCCCGGTGTTTTTCCGGGGCAGGGAGATTGCGATGAGGTCGGCTTTTTTCCCCGGTTCAAGACTGCCGATCTTCCGGTCCATGCCGAGGGCCCTGGCGCCGCCCAGCGTGGCCAGATGGAAGATGTCCTTCGGGGTGATGCCGGAACGCCGGTGGACCTGATAAGCATACCGCATCTCGTCCCAGAGATTAAGACTCGGAGAACTTGCAAGGCTGTCGGTCCCGAGACCGACGGTGATTCCCGCGTCGAGAAATTTCTTGAGCGGCATACGGCCGACCCCAAGTTCCTTATTGCTTCTCGGGCAATGAGCTATTGATACTTTTGATCTCTTGATTAATCTGATGTCATTATCCGACGCTTGGACAGCGTGCACGGCCAGCAGGTTAGGGGAGAGAAAACCGATGCGATTTAAATATTCAAATGATGACGAGCCTGTTGGGGCCCATGCGAGGTCCCAGTCCGCGAATTGATAAAGCTTTTCCAGGCCGCTTTTTTTGCGTTGCAGCAGCCATATCTCGTCCTTTGACTCAGCGACGTGCATGCTGAGAGGAACGCGCTTTCGGACCGCGAGCTTATTTATTTCAATCAGCATTTCTTTCGAAACAGTATGCGGCGCATGGGGAGAGATGCCTGTTTGTATGGTCCGGGCATAAGCAGCAGTATGCTTCAGTCTGCGAAAGTTTAAAAATGGATCCATGGAGATAATTTCATGAAATATTATCGCCCGCAGACCGCTTTGTTGCAGATAAGCAGGGCTGATTCCGTGCGTGCAAATTTCGCCTACGGTTGTTGTGCCGGTATTGATTAGTGTAAGTATATTAATTCTCACCGCGGCGGCATAATCATTACTGATCAGATCTTTTTTCGCTTTGATGAGATTAAGCACCCAGGCGGTAAATGTCGTCGAGCGTATGGTATCAAGGAGAGGCGGCAACTCAAGATGCGTATGAAGGTTCACCAGCCCCGGCATCAAGACAGTGTTTTCCATCCGGAGGACCCGATGGCCGGGATATTGTTTTATGATTTTGTCAGCCGGGCCTGCGGCAAGTATGGCCCCCCTGCTGATGACGACTGCGCTGTTCGGGATCGGTGCTGTGTTCGAACGCATGGTGAGGAGTAACGGGGCGCTAAGTATCATTGCGGAAAGTCAGGGTGGGATTGCACAAAGCGTGAAGTTATTTTAACAGTTTGAAGAGCCCGGCAACAATCGCTATCTGGCCGATCCAGAAAAGAAACATCCATTTTATTATTTCTGTCTTGAAGGCGGCCATATCAACTCTCAGTTTGGAAGCCTCCTCGGTTATCCTTATTTCGAGTTTGGCAACCTCTTCGGTTATCCTTATTTCGAGTTTGGCAACCTCTTCGGTTATTCTCTTTTCCAGCCTGGAAGTTTCCTGCGTCAACCGTTTTTCGAATTTCTCCTCCGCAAGGAGGATAACGTTGTCCCGCGCGTCCTTCGTGGCCTCATTGATAAACTGTACAAGGCCTTCTGTTGCGTCGTCGCCGAGTTTTTCCCGCAGAAGTTTTGGAATGGTAACTACCGACATGCATGTACTATAACAATGAAAGCGTATATTTGTCAAGAAGTAATCGCGGGGCCTCGCGGGGCGAACGCGAATTTATCCACCATAATACACACTATTCACACTATTCCTTTCCTCTCGTCCCTCCCGCACCCAATCCGCAACGTCTCCACGTACAGCAGCCAGTCTTATTCTGCGCGCAAGTATTCTCATGAAGACTTCGAATGCCGGGTTCCGGTTTTTTTCGCTTTTGTTTTCTCTCATGTCAGTCAATCAAAGCAGCCCGCAAGTGAAATCATGCCACCCTCTCAAGAGGAAGGTTTTCGATACTGATATTTACCAGGTCGGATATATTCATTTTTTCACTTGCGTCGAGAATTTCCATGCCGACGATGTGACCGTTTTCATCGACGTCGACCGTTACCCCTTCCTCAATGTCACGGGAGTCGGCGATCTTAGCTTCTCTCAGGCGTATATATAGCGCGTCCACGCTTTTACTATATTCTATTTTCATTGCCTCACTCCTTAAAAGATTTCTTTCGGATTGTTACGGTAATAACCAGCCGATAATCGCTTTCTTCCTTCCAGGTAACTCTTACGTGCCTTTCGTTTACGTATTTAAATGAATTCATGCGGCCTTTAACGGACGCCTCGGAGAAATCAGGATCGGCTATGGCGACTTCAACCTCTTCTTCGGCAACGCCTCGTTCGTTCATGCGTCTCTTCGCATGACGATCATATTTAATCTCCTTCATTGAAATAACATAACAAGATTTAACAGGGGTGTCAAACAGTTTTTTCCCGGGATCCTGTCATAGTTCGGCATAGTCTGTTTTATCGTAATGCAAACATATTCCACTGGCTTCATATTCCGAATCCCGCTTCCCGAATAACAGTTCAAATCATGAGACGCCTGTCCGCCACATCCGACCCAAGACCATCCTGGTTCGCGCCTTGCGCTCCGATGCCGCACAGCCTCTGTCTGCCCCATTCTCCGATGAAAAATGTCTAAAGAGGAGGGCATCATGGATATCCAAATGCTCAACATTGATGCTCTCGTAAGAAGTCGTCTCCCCGGTGAAAACCGGGGTCCAGTAAACATTGAACTCATTGAAAAGACTGGATACCCCCGGCTTCAATCATGCCGGGGCAGGCTCTTTTCGCCGGTAAGACGAAATAGGGCAGATTCTGACTTTTTACGAATGCATCAACATTGACGGCAAAGCTGGTTTGATTGAATATCTTCGGCGTATTCCCGTCCATCGGAAAAAGGCACTGGGCATTGAAAATATGGCGCATTACGTCCGGGATGTTGCCTACGACAAAAATCACCGCAGCATCCGAACTAAGTCCGGCCCCCGGGCCATGGCGTCTCTCCGTAATTTCGCCATTAGTGCCATTTATTGTCACTCTATCTTGACATTTATAGACACTATTAATTCTTTTTGAATTATAACTCATTATAATATTGTATGATTTATTGTGGCATACAACCTGCATTCATTGACTGCGAAACATCAAATTGCTTAGGGTCCGAGAGGAGGTGAGACATCCCATAAAGGCCTTGAGCAACTTAAATAAGACAGCATAGCATCACGGAACAGATTCTCTAAATCATTATGGGAGGTAATACACAATGAAGATCAAGAAAAAGAAAGGTTTTACGCTTATCGAACTCCTCATCGTGGTGGCCATCATCGCCATCCTGGCGGCCATCGCCATCCCGCAGTTCAGCCAGTATCGTATCAAGGGCTATAATGCGGCCGCCAGCTCCGACATTAGAAACGGAAAAACCGCTGAAGAGGCGCTTTTTGCCGATTTCCAGGCCTACGGTAGTTCCAGTTCTTCTGGTACGCCGGCAGGTGCTACCGGCACTATTGTAGTAGTTAGCCCGGCTTACGTTGCTTTTACGGACGCAACCACTCAAGTGAGAAATTTGTCTACCAGCCTCTCCAACGGTGTTAGCCTAACAGCAAATACCGATGTAGCGATAGGGACGAACTACACTATCTTTACGAGGCACAAACAGGGTGACAGAGTATTCGCCGCTGACAGCAATGATACGGTTCTCAGATGGAAGACAATTGCCACAAGAGTTGATCTTGTTGCCAGTGATGCGATTGCTTCGACAGGTATAGTCGATATAACCACTGCGTACCCGAACTCCTTGTAAGCAGGACCTGTCAAAGATACAGAAGCCTACGACAGGCCGGGCCAAGCCCGGCCTGTCTCTTTGTTTCATAGCGATTATTTATGTCTCATCGCCTACCTGAATAATCATGAATATCATTAATTATTGCCGAGTAACTAAAAGATACATGTCCTGGCCGCGGGGCAATAAGGTCCTTGCGCTCGACGATTTTTCCCTTGAGATAAAACAGGGAGAGGTTTTCGGTTTTCTGGGGCCAAATGGGGCAGGGAAATCCACGGCACTGAAGATACTATTGAACTTCGTTTATCCCAGTGCAGGCACTGTTTCACTGATGGGCATGAATGTTTCGGACAGACGCGCGCGCAGCCGTGTTGGGTATCTCCCTGAAAATCCCTATTTTTACGATTACCTTACCGCAAAAGAGCTTCTCTGGTTCGGCGGTAAAGCCTCGGGTCTTCATAAACACGAGATTCAAGACAGAACAAATATGCTTCTTGACAGGATGGATCTGAATGCCTCAGGAGAAAGACCGCTCAGGACCTATTCTAAAGGTATGGTGCAGCGAGCAGGTATTGCCCTGGCGCTTGTTCACGATCCTGAGGTGGTCGTCCTCGACGAACCTATGAGCGGTCTCGATCCTATCGGGAGAAAACTGATCGGAGACCTGATCCTTGAGCTTAAATCCCAGGGGAAAACAGTCTTTTTTTCATCTCATATACTCACGGACATCGAGCGGTTCTGTGATAGGGCCGGGATCCTCGTCGGCGGCAGGCTCAGGCTTGTGGGCAGCCTGACAGACCTCCTGTCCCGTGCCGGTACGCTCGAAAATGTATTCATGCGGGAAGTGCAGGCTGCGGGAGGGGGGGGAGCGCTATGAACCCGTTCTGGCCGATAGCGCTCATCACGTTCAAGGAAGGCACGCGGAACAGGGCGTTTTACGGCATATCGTTGATTGCCCTCCTTCTGATGGTGGCCGCATTTCTCATATCGGGTATGGTAATGCGCGACGTGGGAAAGGTTGCGGTAGATATGGCCCTTTCTACTGTTTCATTCGCCGGTTTGCTCCTTGTTTTGTTCGTGGGCATCGATTTAATGGCTAAAGACCTGGACAAAAGAACGATCTACATGGTCCTTGCCCGTCCGATCTCCCGGCAGCAGTATATCGTTGGGAAAATATTCGGAATATCTCTTTTGATCGTGGCTACCGTCTTTATCTTGAGCCTGTTCGGTGCAGTCTCGATCGTACTGATCAAATGGGCTAACCCAGGCTTTTTCCCCCGTTTCTCCTGGGGGCCGGTGCTTCTGGCCGAAGCGTTCATTGCCCTGTCCCTTATCCTGGTTTCGGCTGTGAGCGTCCTGTTCGCGTCGTTTTCGTCCTCGTCGTTCATCACTCTGGTACTGACCATAATTTCGTACATCATTGGGCAATCCTCGAGCACTGTGAAGGCGCTCGTGGAAGCCCCTGAGGCCGCGGGAATCACCGTCTCTCCGGTCACCGTGAAACTTGTTCAGGCGGCCTACTATATTTTTCCGAATCTCGCCCTTTTTGACATTAAAACGCAGGCCGCCCACGGTCTTCCCATACCTGCATCCTACATCTTCTGGACCCTCTTCTACGGGATCGTCTACATCTGCCTCGTCACGGTCTTCGCAGCTCTTTTTTTCAGGAAGAAGGAGTTTTCTTAGATGATAAAGAGCTTTACGGCAGCGCTCCTGCTTGCCGCTCTTGTCGCTATCCACGTTCAAGCGCTTGGCAGAGCGGGTGATGAGAGAAAATCCCTGCCCGCTGACACGGATAGCGGGCTTGTCATTCCTTCTTCTGTTCTGAAGATCACTTCTCTTGAATTCAAGGGGATCGTATCCGACCTGCTTTTTCTCAAGGCTCTCGTATTTGACGGGGGCACCTATGCGCGCAATGAAGAACCGCGCATAAGGCCTGAAGAATGGCAATGGTTGGACAGGATGCTCACTGCCTCCACCGATCTGGATCCGTACTTTAGTGATCCCTATTATCTTGCGAATGCGCATATGACCTGGGAAGGCGGCATGGTCCGCGAGGCGAATGAGCTTCTTGAAAAGGGCACACGCTACAGGGATTGGGACTGGGAGCTTCCATTTTATGCCGGCTTCAATAATTTCTTTTTTCTGCACGACAATGGGAAGGCCGCGGAGCTCCTTGCAACGGCAGCCCTAAGACCGGGCCCGAGCGAACAACTCCTGAGTCTCGCCGCCAGGCTGGCATATACGGATAAGAAAACCGAAAATGCCATCGTGTTTTTAGAGGCGATATTGAAGAAGACCGAGGAGGATCGACTGAGGCAACAATACAGGACCCGCATCCATGCTTTAGAGGCGAGGTTGCTGCTCGAAAGGGGAGTGTCATCTTATAAGAAAAAATATGGCAGGTACCCGACCGTTTTGCAGGATCTTGTAATGGCGGGGCTCATTCCAGAAATTCCTCGGGATCCCTATGGAGGAAATTTCTCGATAGGCACAAATGGACAGGTTACGAGTACAAGCGATTATCGGCT
Organism: uncultured Nitrospiraceae bacterium; assembly: GCA_964364055.1. GTDB lineage: Bacteria > Nitrospirota > UBA9217 > UBA9217 > UBA9217 > JAAXXJ01. The sequence continues at coordinate 26,145 of CAYILT010000010.1, forward strand.
CATGATTAATCAGCATACAGATAACCCCTTGTCTCGGTGATCAGCAAAGCTGAATTTCTGTGGATATCTTTTTTCTTTAGCCGCACCTGTATTGGTTGTCCTTTCACCACTCACCTTAAGCCAGTTCCCCTGAACACATCGACAATGCAATTGTATTGGTTAGGACTATGACCGCCCTATAAGGTTTTTCGCAAAGCAGCGCATGAGGCTCTATCGCCAAGAGAACACGCTTTTTTGAAGTCGGCAATCGCGGCATCACGTTTACCCTGAAGATGGTAAAGATATCCGCGGTTATGGTAGCTATCGGCATGGTTTTGATCCAATGCAATCGCCTGGTTAAAATCGTTGAGTGCTTTATCGTAGAGACCCTGTTTTCCATATGTAATGCCTCGATTGATGTAGGTCTGCGCATTCTTCGCACCCAAGAAGAGAGCCATCGTGTAATCCCTTATTGCACTCGGGAATTGTCCTATTCCGTCAAAGGCAAGTCCACGATGGATATAGTATGATGCCGTTGTCGGATAGGCGGAGATTGCCCGGTTCAAGTCATCGATTGCCCTACTGTGCTCTCCTATCTTTTCATAGGCGCTTCCACGAATTCCGTATAATTTTGGATTGTCCGGACGTAAGCGAATAGCGGCATTCATATCACGGATTGACTCATCGTAGTGTCCCGCACTCAAATAAGAAAAACCCCGGCTCTGATAAGCATCAACATAGTTTGGATTGAGCGCAAGAGCTTTGTTAAAATCCTTTAGTGCATCTTCCAATCTATTTTGGTAAGCATATGCGACACCGCGATTATTATATGCGACGGCAAAGTCGGGGAGAAGAGATATGGCCATGTTATACTCATCGATGGCTTTGTCATAAAATTTCATCTTCTCATACGCACGTCCCCGGTTCACGTACGCGTTGTATAAGCCTTCTTTTGATCCCCGTCGCATCTTGTATAAGAAAATGGCTTTATCATATAGTACAAAGGCTTCGTCGAACATACTCTTACCCGCGTAGGCCAACCCAAGGCTGTTATATCCTCTTGGTTTATCAGGACTCTTTTTTACGACATCACCCCAAAAACTGATCCCATCCTTCAACACGTTGTTCCGTGTAAACGTGGCGTTTGTAAGTAAGATTATCAGCATTAGAGAAGCTATGACGAGTGCTTTAATCATAAAAATTACCATTACGCATACAGTTACGTCCGGAGAAACGCAAAAAAAGACCAGGAGACGGTAGATTCTATTGAATGATCGATGAAACTATGCTGAAAACACCGTAAATGTACGTTGAAAAGATCAACTCGTCTGATATTCTCTTTTTTTTATCAGACTATTGAGAGTTGTCGCTTATGAACAGCTGCATGGATGAGGTTCAAGGGATTAAGAAAAATATGAAAGCACTCTGAAGTATCATGATGGTGATGTTGGTCGTAACGCTATAGCATATGCAGAGAATCTTCATGCCCCTGTCGGTTAAATGCTCTTTGCGCAAAGGCCATAATCAAATCAAGGTATTGAAATCATTGATCGGCTTCGAAGGGATCTATGCTCTCGACGGTTTCACACCGTTCAAAACACTACGGTGAAGGAGTTGGTATGCTATCGGATGCCGTGGTCCTACCGCCCCAGCCGTTTCCGTTCCTGCCTCATATCCAGCTGTTTTAATTTCTCGATGTTCTTGAGGAGACGTTCGTTCTCCTTCTTCGCATCGATGATCATCTTGATAGCCTGGCGCCAGTTCCTGGCATCCGCTGCACGCTCGTGCTGCGGGTACTGGTACAGGAATTCTTCGAAGTGTAAGAGCGCCTGAGCATAGTCCTTACGGGGGTTTTCCACGGAAACGTAGGCAGTGGCAATGCTATAGATCGAGTTCGCCGCCCAGTCGGAATTCGGATATTCCGCAATGATCTTCTGGAAGGCCGCTACGGATTCAGGATATTTGTAGTCCTGCAGAAGTTTTTTTGCTTCGGCGCTCTTTATCCCGGGGACCGTCTGGTCCCCGCTGCCGCCGGTCAACAAACCAGCGCACCCGCCGGCAAAAAATGCCATGAGAACGAGTGCGTAGATAGAGCGCTTCATGCGTCTCTCCGCTTGTCGATGACAAAGACGCTCTTGGGAATTGTCTTGGCGTAGTCCTTGAGCTCGGCGGCGATTTCCGATGCCTCGAGCGGGCTGGATATGGCGCGCAGTTCATTCGTCACGATCGCGATGGATATGGTGATCAGGGGAAACTTCATCTCGACCCCCTGGCGCGACTTTCCCATGATATATCCATTTTTCCGGTCCGTTTCATCATAGAAATCGGGGACACGGCGATCGAACCGGGCGATGATCTCCTCACCGAGGACCCTCATCCGGTCAGGCACCGTGATCACCACGAAGTCATCACCGCCAATATGGCCGATAAAGTCGTCGGCATTCCCCTTTGCCTTCAGAGCGCTCTCGATGATCTGCGCGGTCTCCTTAAGCAGTTCGCTTCCCTGTGCGTATCCATACCGGTCATTGTAAGACTTGAAATTGTCCAGGTCGAGCACGCAGAAGGCGATCGGTTGCCTCGTTTCCAGGCGCTTTTTCATGACATTCTCGATGGCGATACCCCCCGGCAGGCGGGTAAGGGGACTCGCATCGAGGTACATTTCCTCAAGTTTCTTGAGACGCTTTCCCATCTCGACGAATGCCGTTGCCAGCGCCCCGATCTCGTCCTTGCTCTTGATCTGCGGATCGTAGTCAAAGTTCCCCACGGCGATCTGCCCCGTGGCGACGCTCAGCTTTTTGATGGACGACGAAATATGGTAGGTCACCACCAGGCTGCCGATGACGCCAAGTATCACGCTCAGGATAAACAACAAGGCGGTCATCAAGAATGCTGATTTTCCAATGAAGCTGATCCTCTGCATTTTATCGTCACGTGCGCTGTTTGCCGAGGCGGACATCCGGAGGAGTAACTCCATGATCTTCTCGGATTTTTTCTTGATCGGTCCGTTTGAGATGCGAGACGCTCCCTCACGATTGCCGGACCTCAGCATTTTTACTTCCTTTGCAAAGAGCCCGGTATATTCCCGATGCAGTCCGACGATCCGCGCAAGCGGGAGATGGCGGTTGTCCGGCAGTTTATGCAGGACATCCATCCAATGCTGGAACTCTTCGCCGCGCTTGAGGAAGAGCGTGCGCATATCAGGACTGTTCAGGATGATGTACCGTTTTTCGTAGGTATCCTGGCCTATGAGCGCTTCGCGCATCTTTTCCGCCGCCTCCTGGACGGGGACGTCGACCGTAACGATCCTGCTGTTGAGGCTGTTGAGGCGCTGGAGGCTCACCAGCGCGTAGATGATCACCACCATCGTCAGCAGCACCAGGATCATATAGCCGAGCAGCATTTTGCTCGCAATGTCCAGCCTGGCAAAAAGCTCCTTCGGGATCAGTTTTTCGAGGAGTGAGGACGGGATGTAATCGGTAAGCTTCGAGATTCGAAAGTTCACGGGTAAAGAGTAACAAATATTCAAGTTATTGTCAAATAAATCTTATTATTCAGGGGCTTCATCTTGAATCGCTATTTCTTCCTCAACGGGTAACTTTTCTTCACAGAATTTACGCGGTTCGGTACCCGGGAGGAATGCCTCGCGGAGCGATTGTTTGCAGTACTCGGTGCTCAAGAGGCCAGTGCGGGGGTCGACGTTCCGAAAGAGGATGCCGTTCGGTATGCTGAAGTCCATGGGTTCCTGGTTCTGATGGGCATGCTTCATAAAATCGAGCCAGACTGGCAAGGCGGCCCGTGAACCCGTTGCTTTGGGACCCAGACTTCGCTGGTCATCAAAACCTACCCAAACACCCGCTACCAGGGACGGCGTATATCCGATGAACCATGCATCCCGGTAGTCGTTCGTCGTCCCGGTCTTGCCGGCAACCGGCCTGCCGAGCTCCCGCGCTTTCCAGCCGGTACCCCGTTCAATGACGCCCTTGAGCAGGTTGGTGATGATATAGGCGGTTTCCGGCTTCATCGCCTGTACGGGAAGAGGATCACTGCTGGAGAGCACCCGTCCGCTGCTGTCGGTGATCGAAAGGATGGCGACAGGCTCGAGCCTTACACCGCCGTTCGCGAACACGGAATACGCTGAGGTGAGCTCCAGGAGCGTAACGTCAGAGCTTCCCAGAGCGAGCGGGAGGACGGCCTTCAGTGGGCTTTTGATGCCCAGCGTGCGGGCATAGCGGATGGTCTCTTCGATCCCGATCTTTGACATCAGCCGCACCGTGGGAATATTGAGGGACTGGGCCAGTGCCTTGCGAAGCGTCACGTCACCCTGGTGCGTTCGAGTGAAGTTTTCCGGGGTCCAGGTCTTCTTCGCATCGACCTTGACGCTCATGGGAGTGTCGCTCAGCAGGTCGGTCGCGCTGAATCCGCG
>CAYILT010000011.1:0-30079 GCA_964364055.1 uncultured Nitrospiraceae bacterium
GAGACGGTGCTGCCGAACGGGCTGAAGGTCCTGCTCAAGGAAGAACACAAGTCTCCGGTGGTGACATTCCAGATATGGTACCGCGTCGGGGCCAGGAACGAGCGGCTCGGCAAGACAGGCATGTCGCACCTGCTGGAGCACATGATGTTCAAGGGCTCGAAGAAATATGGTCCCAAGCAGTTCACACAGGTCGTCCAGCGCAACGGCGGGAACGACAACGCGTTCACGAGCAAGGACTACACGGCGTACTTCGAGAACTTCGCCGCCGACCGGCTTGAAATCGCCATGGACCTGGAATCAGACCGTATGCAGAACCTCCTCCTGGACCCCAAGGACTTCCTCTCCGAGCGCGACGTGGTGAAGGAAGAGCGCCGCATGCGCTACGAGGACGACCCGACCAACACGATGGTCGAGCAGATGATGGCTACGGCGTTTTCCGCTCATCCCTATCAGTGGCCGGTGATCGGCTGGATGGCGGACATCGGGAACATCTCGCGTGACGATCTCTACAAGCATTATAAGACGTATTATGCCCCGGACAACGCAACGATCGTGGTGGTCGGCGATTTCGATTCCAAAAATGCGCTGGCGCTGGTCCAGAGATATTTCGGGGGCATTCCCCGGGGACCGGAGGTCCCGAAGGTCGGAGCCGTGGAGCCGAAACAACTGGGAGAAAAACGGGTCGTCGTCAAACAGGAAGCAGAACTGCCGGCGATCTACGCGGGGTATAAAGTACCGACCATCAAGCATCCCGATGCCTATGCCCTGAACGTCCTGCAGGGCATTCTTTCGTCCGGCAAGAGCTCGCGTCTTTACAAAAGCCTTGTTTATGACAAACAGATCGCGCTGTATGCTGGCGGCGACTATGATGATGTTTCGGCCGATCCGAACCTTTTCTATGTCTATGCGGCGTCATGCCGGGCAAGAGCACGGAGGAAGTGGAGAAGGCGATCTATGCCGAGATCGAGAGGCTCAAGACCGATCCGGTGACGGATGAAGAGCTCCAGAAGGCGAAGAACCAGGCTGAGGCAAGCTTCATCATGAGCCAGGACTCGGTGTTCTACCAGGCCATGCTCCTGGGCCAGTATGAGACGGTGGCGAACTGGAAACTTTTCGGGCAGTATCTTGACGGTATCCGGGCCGTCAAGAAGGAAGACGTTCAGCGGGTCGCGAAGGCATACTTCACCGAGGACAATCGGACGGTGGGTATCCTGGTGCCGATCAAAAAATAATGCGGAGTGCGGAGTGCGGAATGCGGAATGAACAAAAGACCTTAAAATCATTTTTTCTGCTTGTGTCGGCGATCTCACTGGTCTGCATGCCGATCACAACAATGGCTGCCGAATCACTGGGCAAGCGCATCGTGCTCAAGAACGGAATGGTGCTTCTTCTTTCCGAAAAGCATGAAATACCCATGGTGACCGTGAGCATGGCCATCAAGGCGGGGAGCGTTGTTGAGCCCGGGGACAAACCTGGCCTCGCGTCTCTCACGGCGTCGCTCCTCACCCAGGGGACGGCGAAGCGCACGGCGAGCCAGATCAGCCGGGAGATCGATTTCATCGGCGGTTCGCTCTCGGTCTCCGGCGGCGATGACTATGCTTCCGCGGGCCTTCGCGTGCTCAAGAAGGACATCAAGACCGGGTTCGACCTCCTGTCCGACGTGCTGATGCATCCGGTCTTCGACCAGAAGGAGATTGACCGCAAGGTCAAGGAGACCCTGGCCGCCATCCAGCAGCAGAAGGAAGAGCCGTCGGTCATTGCCGGCGAGGCATTCACCAAGGCGGTGTTCGGCAGCCATCCCTACGGTACAACGAGTGATGATGTTGCTGCATTCCTTCCGAAGCTTACCCGGCAGGATATTCTCGATTTCTATACCCGGCGCTACGGTCCGAACGATACCATTATCGCGGTCGTCGGTGATGTGACCGAAAGGGAGGTCCTGTCGCTCCTGGAGGAGCAGTTCAAGGGCTGGAAACCGGTGGCCGAGGGGACCCCCACCCGACAAGCGCCTCCGGTGATCGGGGCGGTCACGGTTAAGAAGCTGGACAAGAACATCACCCAGGCAAACATCGCCATGGGTCACGTGGGAATCAGCCGTGAGAACCCCGATTACTATGCCGTGATGATCATGAACTACATCCTCGGTGGGGGAGGGTTCTCGTCACGGCTCATGGACAATATCCGCGACAACCGCGGTCTTGCCTACGACGTGCACAGCTCGTTCTCTGCGCAGAAGGACCCCGGTTCCTTCCGGGCCTGGATGCAGACCAAGAGCGAGTCAGCCAACGAATCCATCGACGAGATCTTCAAGGAACTGAAGCGCATCCGCACCGAACCGGTATTGGAGAAGGAACTTGCCGACGCCAGGGCATATCTTACCGGCAGCTTCCCTCTGCGCATGGACACCTACGCGAAGATCGCGGGCATGCTCACGGCAATCGAGATCTACAATCTCGGGCTCGATTATCCCTGGAAGTATCCGGGGCTGATCAATGCGGTGACCCGCGAGGACATCCTCAGGGCGGCGAAGAAATATCTCGATCCGGACCGCATGGTGATCGTGGTGCTGGGAAACCAGGAAAAGATAAAGCTGAAATACTGAGATAAGCCATGAGACAGTATGCAGGAACCAGGAAACAGGAGAAATGCAAAGGCAGATTCGTCCTCCTCTTCTGACTTCTGACTTCTGTCTCCTGACTCCTGATGTCTATGCCTTCCATCAAAATCCTTCCCGATACTCTCATCAATAAGATCGCCGCCGGCGAGGTGGTGGAGCGGCCCGCGTCCGTCGTGAAAGAGCTCATCGAGAACGCCATCGACGCGGGCGCTACGGAGATCGTTGTCAACATAGAACAGTCTGGTAAGCGGCTGATCCGTATCTCTGACAATGGCTGTGGCATGTCCCGCGAGGACGCCCGGACCGCCTTCGAGCGCCACGCGACGAGCAAGATAGCATCGGAGGCCGACCTCGAAACTATCCGGACCATGGGATTCCGGGGGGAGGCCCTGTCCAGCATCGCGTCCGTGGCGCGGGTGACGATGGTCACAGCGCGGAAAGGCGCCGGCTCCGGGACCATCGTCGAGATCGAAGGGGGCACGGTCAGGAACATTGCCGATGCCGCGGCGCCGCAGGGGACCTCGCTCGAGGTGAACCACCTGTTCTACAACACCCCCGCCCGCCTCAAATTTCTCAAAAGCGCTTCAACCGAGTTTTCGCACATCGTCGACGCAGTGTCCCACCAGGCCATGGCCCGTCCTGATATCCGCTTCAAGCTGACGCACGGCAAGAACGCCGTGCTTGACCTTCCCGGTTCAAGCAGCATCCGGGAGCGGGCGTTCCAGATCCACGGCAGCGAATTGTCCGATGGTCTCCTTGAATTTGCCGGAGGCCGGGACAGTGTCCGGGTCTACGGCATGGTCTCCAAGCCGAACCATGACCGCGGCGACCGGTCCTACCAGGAGTTCTACGTCAACAGCAGATACGTGAAGAACGCCTCGCTGTCCCATGCCCTGTACGCCGCGTTCGCCGACCTTATCATGCGCGACCGGCATCCCGCCGGGTTCATCTTCATCGATCTGGACCCCGCGCTGGTCGATGTCAACGTCCACCCCGCAAAGGCCGAGGTGCGGTTCCGTAACCAGTCGCAGATACACGACCTTGTCCGGGACGTGGTCCGCGAGGCGTTGCGTGCCGGCGGTGCATCTCCTTCCGTGGCACGCGCTGACAGGGTAAAGGATGCTGTGAGTGATTACCTGAAAAGTGCGGAGTGCGGAGTGCGGAGTGCGGAGTTGAACTTCAAAACGTCAAATGATCCGGGACTGCCTTTGTCTTCTCATTCCGAATTCCGAATTCCGCACTCCGCATTGCTCTACCCCCTTGCCCAGGTCCATGATTCCTTCATCATCGCACAGTCGAACGACGGCATGGCGCTCATTGACCAGCATGCGGCGCACGAACGGGTATTATTCGAGAAATTGCAAGATGAGTATGGGTCCGGAACGATCGCGGTCCAGGACCTGCTGATCCCGATACAGATGGAACTCGGCAGCGCAGAGCAGGGATTGCTGAAAGAGCACCTTCCCGAACTGAACCGCCTCGGACTCCATGTCGAAGATTTCGGCGGCAGCACCTTCATCATCAAAGCCGTGCCCGCGCTCATGATCGGCGGGGACCATAAAAGGCTTCTGCTCGACATTCTCGATGAGATCAAAGTACACGGTACCAGCGGGAAAATGGACGTGCTCCGCGATAAGGTTCTGAGCGTCATGGCATGCCATCCGGCGATCAAGGTGCACCGCAGACTAAGCATCCAGGAGATGGAAGGATTGATCAACGATCTCTTCTCCTGCCGCATGCCTCATTCCTGCCCTCACGGAAGGCCGACCGTTGTGCGGTTCTCGATGGATGAGATCAGGAAGATGTTCAAGAGGCTTTGACCAGAGTGTAGCATCATGCTAAAATAGTAATACCCTGCCATGAAAGTAGCATAATAATAAATTGACTTACTAACTGTTCTGTGGGATACTTATATCCAGGAGGTGTTCTCATGGAAAGCTATGCGACCGTCAAAGGTCAGATCGTTATCCCTTCGGAAATACGGAAAAAATACGGCATCAAGGCAGGTACGAAGATCGATATCCTCGATGAGGGCGAGCGCATCGTGCTTCAGCCTATCACGCGCGAGTATGTACGCAGCCTGCGGGGCAAGTACAAGGGAAAAGGGCTCTTGAAAGCGCTTGCCGCGGAAAAGAAACGTGAAAGGGAACTCTAAATGCCGCTGAAGTCAAAAGCCATCGTCCTCGATTCGTGGTCGATCATCGCTTACCTGGAAGACGAACCCTCCGCCCGGAATATCGAAGAGATCATCGTCAACGCCCATGAACACAAGATACCGCTGCTGACGTCAGTGGTCAACGCTGGTGAGGTCTGGTATATCGTCGCACGGAAGACATCACCGGAAAATGCTGATGAGGCCATCAGGGACATCCAGCGGCTGGGCGTCGACTTCGTGGAGGCAGACTGGACGCTCACGAAGGCAGCGGCATTGCTTAAATCCAGGGCTAAAATGTCCTATGCTGACTGCTTCGCGTCGGCCCTGGCGAAGAAAAAGCAGGCGATCCTCGTTACCGGTGATCCGGAATTCAAGCAAGTGTCGAGCGAAGTCAAGGTACATTGGGTCTGATACGGGAGCCGAGGGAGTAAAAACGCCTTGAACCTGCTGGGTTCTGCTACGATCGCGTTTTCTGCCGCATACTCTACTCCTGCTTCCACGGCGGGCCGGCCGTTGTGCGGTTCTCGATGGATGAGATCAAACGGATGTTTAAGCGCATATAAGTGAAAAGTGACCTTATCCTGTTTCTCATGGGTAAGCGAGAACGTCAACGAATAAAGAGGAACCCCTATGGACTGGCTTACCAGCCCCGAAGCGTGGATCGCACTGATAACCCTGACGGCGCTCGAGATCGTGCTGGGCATCGACAACATCATCTTCATCTCGATCCTGGTCGGCAGGCTGCCGGAGCATCACCGAAACCGAGGCCGCATGCTCGGTCTCGGGTTCGCGATGATCACGCGTATCCTGCTGCTCCTGTCCATCACCTGGGTGATGCGGCTGACCACGTCGCTCTTCACCATCCTTGCCCAGGAGATCTCGGGCCGCGATCTCATCCTGATCGGCGGCGGCCTGTTCCTGCTCTGGAAGAGCACCATGGAGATCCATGAGAGCCTCGAGGGCGCGGGGGAGGAGCAAACGGTGAAGGCCGTTGCGGGATTCGCCGCGACCATCGCCCAGATCGCGGTCATCGATATCATCTTCTCGCTTGACTCGGTCATCACCGCGGTCGGTCTCGCGCAGGACGTGGCGGTGATGATCATCGCGATCGTCGCTGCCGTCGGCGTCATGATGTTTTCCTCCAAGGCCATCGGCGATTTTGTGGACCGGCACCCGACCATCAAGGTTCTGGCGCTCAGCTTTCTCGTCGTCGTCGGCGTGGCGCTCATCGCCGAAGGGTTTGACTGGCACGTGCCGCGGGGTTACATCTACTTCGCCATGGCATTCTCCGTCACGGTGGAAATGCTGAACCTGAAGATGCGAAAAAAGAGCGCCCAGCCGGTGAAACTCCACAAGCCGATCACTTGAACTACGGTCCAGGACCACCATGCCTTCCGAAAAGCCCATTCTCATCATAGCCGGTCCCACCGCGGCAGGCAAGACGGACGCATCCATCCTGCTTGCCCAGGAGTGGGGGGCCGAGATCGTGAGCGCGGACTCCATGCAGATCTACCGAGGCATGGACATCGGCACGGCCAAGCCCACAGCTGAGCAGCGCAAGCTCGTGTATCATCACCTGATCGACACCGCGGACCCGGCGCAGCCCTACAGCGTGGGAGACTACCTACGGGACGCGCGGAACGCGATCGACGGAATTTTGAAGACCGGTGGCACGCCCATCGTGGTCGGCGGCACGGGGCTGTACATCAGGGCGCTTATGCGGGGGCTCTTCCACGGCCCGCCTGCGGATATGGACCTCCGGGAACAGCTTCTGCGGAAGGAGATGGAGAACGGGGAAGGGACGCTTTACGCCGACCTGGCCCGTCTCGACCCCGAGTCGGCCGTCAAGATCCACCCCAACGACCTCAGGCGCACGGTCAGGGCGCTGGAGGTGTACTATCTCAGGGACCGGAAGATGTCGGATCTCCAGAAGGCGCATTCCTTTAAGGACAAACCCTATGATTTCAGGCTCCTTTTCCTGGTGCGAAGCAGGTCCGAGCTCTATCCCCGCATCGAACGGCGCGTGGACCAGATGATAGAGCAGGGGCTTGAACATGAGGTGAAGATGCTGATGCTCAAAGGGTACAGCCGCGATCTTGTCTCCATGCAGGCCCTGGGCTACAGCCATTTTATCGATTACTTCAGCAACAAGGCGTCCCTTGAGGAGACCGTTGAGCTGCTGAAGCGCGACACGAAGCGGTTCGCGAAGCGCCAGTTCACCTGGTTCCGGCGGGAGCCCGATGCCCGATGGGTGGACATCACCGGGCTGGAAAAATCCGGCGAAATTGCTGCACAGATAAAGAAAACCATTGAAATTCCTGATACATTGGTATAAGATTGCAAAAATAATTGTGCAGTGCGGGATGCTGGTTTTGTTCCCGCTCCACGGAGGGTTTGATGGGCAAGTCGCAGGTAAATCTCCAGGATATTTTCCTGAACCAGATGCGCAAGGAAAAGATCCCGGTAACCATGTATCTGGTGAATGGGGCGCGTATCTCGGGGACCATCAAGGGCTTCGACAACTTCGTGATACTCATGAAACAGGAGAACCAGCAGCTTGTTTACAAGCATGCCATCTCCACGATCATACCGGATAAGCCCATCGACCTTCTCGAAAGCGCTGAACCGAGGAAAGAAGCTGAGCCGGCATCGGGAACGGCACAAAGCTAAACCGTGTACCGCAGAGTACGCAGAGGTCGCAGAGACACGATGTGAATCGTGAATGCCTTTCTCGGCGCGCTCAGCGGTCTCTGCGGTCGAACTATTTAAGGACATGAGGAAATGGCAAAACGAGCAGCGAGAACAGAACCGGTGACGATCGGCGTCATCGGCGGGAGCGGCCTCTACGAGATGGAGGGGCTCACGAACGTCAGGACTACACGGGTCGCGACTCCCTTCGGCAAGCCGTCGGACGATTATATCATCGGGACGCTTCATGGGAAGCAGGTGGCTTTCCTCCCGCGCCACGGCAGGGGCCACCGCATCATGCCCACGGACATCAATTACCGGGCGAACATCTACGGCATGAAGAAACTGGGTGTCGAGAGGATCATATCCGTGAGCGCCGTTGGCAGCATGAAGGAAGAGATAAAGCCCGGGGACATCGTGATCCCTGACCAGTTCTACGACCATACCAAACACCGCCGGAGCACCTTCTTCGGGAACGGCGTGGTCGCCCACGTGGGAATGGCGGAACCCGTATGTGCCGGACTCAGCAAGATATTGCTCGAGGCGGGAGTGAAGGTGGGAGCAACGGTGCACCGTGGCGGCGCCTACCTCTGCATGGAAGGTCCGCAATTCTCCACGCGTGCGGAGTCCATGACGTACCGGACCTGGAACGTGGATGTCATAGGCATGACGAATGCCACCGAGGCAAAACTGGCGCGGGAGGCGGAGATCTGCTACAGCACCATCGCCCTGGCAACGGACTACGACTGCTGGCACCACAGCGAAGAGGCCGTGACCGTGGAAGCGGTGCTGGCCGTCATGAAACACAACATCGAGACGTCCAGGGGTATGATCCGGCAGGCGGTCCGGATGCTTTCCGGGGTGCGGGCCTGCGGTTGCGGCGAGTCGCTCAGGAACACCATTATGACGCCGGAGAAGCTCATTCCGGCGAGGGTGAAGAAGGACCTGGGGCCGATCATCGGAAAATATCTGAAAAGCAAATAAGAAGGCTATTTTACCGCAGAGGTCGCAGAGGAGATCGTCAAAAGATAACGCAGATGGCATGATCGTTGTTCGCCGTCCTCTGCGTCCCCTGCGGTGAGATGAACCTGGTTCTGGAGGTATTGCGTGAGCTTGTTGGTTGTGGGCACGGTTGCCCTTGATTCTGTCAAGACCCCCTTCGGGAACGTGGACAACGCTCTGGGTGGGTCCGCTACCTATTTTTCCACTTCGGCGAGCTACTTCACGGACGTTCGGCTCGTTGCCGTCATCGGAGAGGATTTTCCGAAAGAGCACATCAATTTTCTGAAGAGCAAGAACATCGATGTCCGGGGGCTCGAGGTCCAGAAGGGCGAGACCTTCCGCTGGAAGGGTGAATACGGATACGATCTGAACGAGGCGCGCACTCTGGCGACGCACCTTAATGTTCTTGCGACCTTCAAGCCCCGGATCACCGATGACTACAAGGACTCCGACGTCGTGTTCCTGGCGAACATCGACCCCGAGATCCAGCTTGATGTTCTCACCCAGGTGGAACGTCCGAAGCTCGTGGCCTGCGATACGATGAACTACTGGATATCGAGCAAGCTTGAAGCTCTCAAACGGACGCTCAAGGAAGTTGACCTCCTGACCATCAACGAAGCAGAGATCCGTCAGCTTGCAGGCGAGTCCAGTCTCGTCAAAGCGGCGAAAGCCGTGCAGGCCATGGGGCCGAAGACGCTCGTCGTGAAGCAGGGGAGCTACGGCGCGGTCATGTTCCACGGACATAGTGTCTTCAGCGCGCCCGCATATCCGCTCGAGTCCGTGTTCGATCCGACGGGCGCCGGAGACACCTTTGCAGGCGGCTTCATGGGCTATCTGGCGAATACGATGAATTTTTCCGAGGCCGGCATGCGCCAGGCCGTGATCTTCGGAAGCGTCATGGCGTCCCTGAACGTGGAATCTTTCAGTCTTGACAGATTGCGCAGCCTGGATTATAAGGAAATAGAAGCGCGTTACCGTGAGTTCAAGAAGCTGACGCATTTCGAGGACATATAGAAGCAAGAGCGCAAAAAACAGGAACGAACACGAGATTGAATAAATAAAATAATGTTTACCATCACTCCCAGCCTAACGGACCTCAAGGTCAAGGAACGGAACATCTATAAGATGTTCTATTCCATGAACAGTCCCCAGGTAGCCACACCGGAATTGAGCGTCGAAGAAGCGCGGTGCTATGTCCTTTTCTTCAGTGAAGGACCGAACCTTTCCGCATACATCGGGCTCTACCTGCCCAGAATAGACCGGAAGATCTTCTATGCATATACCTCAAACCCGTTTCCTTTTGAGGCAGCGCCGGATGTCGAATCTGAAGCTACGGGCTTTGCGGAGGATATGGGCTTTTTGCTCGACGAGATCAGCGTGAGCGGTATGCCGGCCGATGACCGGAACAGGTGGATCGAGGAACAGTATATCTTCGGTTACAAGAAGCCGGAGATCGCAGAGGACATCGTCACCGTCACGACCGCGGAGAACGTCAAATCCGCCCTGACCGAAAAGGAAGAGGCTCGCGAGGCACAGGCAAAAGCGGAGCAGGCGGCACAGGCAGCCCCTGCGAAGCCTGTTGAGCCGCCACCGGCGCCGAAGGTGGAGCCGGTGATGCATCGGGAGCCGGAGCAGCCGCAGTCACAGCCGCAGCAGCAGGCAGTACCGCAAGCACAGCCACCGCAGCAGCCCTATCCACAGTACCAGCAGCCGGTTCCCCAGCAGGGCCAGCCCATGGCGCCTCACTATCCGCCTCAGCAGCCCCTGCAGCCGCAATATCCACAGCAGCAGGTCCCCCAGCAGGGGCAGCAGTATCCCCCTCCCCAGTCCTACGGTCAGCCTCAGCAGCCTTTTGGACAGCCTCAACAGTATATTCAGCAGCCCTACGGTCAGCCCCAGCAGTATCAGCAGCCTTTTCCGCAGCAGGGCCAGCCGATGATGCCTCAATATCCGATGGCTCCGCCCCAGCAGCCACCGGTCTTTGAACAGCCCGCCGCTCCGCCGAAAAAAGCGCAGCCGGCACAGCAGGCCAAGGCGCCGCCGAAGAAAAAGGTGCAGAAGGCCCCGGAGCCGGCGCCTGAAGAGCCGTTCGAGGACACGGTTCTCATCGAATTGGAAGCGGAGCCTGTGCAGCAACGGCCGGCCAATGTGTTCGAAGATGCGCTCAGGGAAGGTGTGGTGAAACCGCCGAAATCGAAGACGTCCAAGGCGGCCCGCCCCACCGCTGGCGTCGTAACACGGGACAAGGAAGCGCTCGCTCGTCTGCTTGCATCGTTCTGAACGACCGGTACCTCACGGTCCCGCCTTGAAGGATGCAGGCTAAAGCGGACAGGGTAGCGATATAATGCCCTTGTGTACGTGGAACAATCGAAGTAATTACGTTTGCGAGAGAATTAAAGGAGACTTCATGAGGAGAACGATAGCCGCCATTCTGCTTCTGGTGCTTGCAGGCTGTGCGACCACCGGCACAACCGACAAAACCAAGATGGCCGAGGGCTACTATAACCGCGGGATCTCACATCTTCAGACGAAGGATTTTGAAAAGGCCATGGTCGAGTTTCAGCGCTCGATCAATACCGATCCAAAGTTCAAGATGTCCTATTATGCCACGGGTATGGTCTATGACATGATGGGAAAGTTCAGTGATGCGGAAAAATACTACAAAGAGGCGATCGACATCGATTCCGAGTTCTCCGATGCATACAATTCACTGGGCACCATCTATATGAAGCAAAAGAAATGGAAGGAGGCATTGAAGGCCTTCCAGAAGACGCTGCAGAATAAAATGTATGCGACCCCCAACATCACCTATGTGAACATCGGGGATGTCTATTTGAACCTTGAGGACTATCCAAAGGCCATCGAAGCCTACCGCGAGGCAAAGAGGTACGCAAATCAGGATTATATCATCTACAGGCTCGGCACGGCCCTTGCCCGATCAGGGAAGACGAAAGAGGCTATCGGTGAACTGCAGGAGGGCGTTGCGCTGACTCCGAAAAATCCCGATATGCGCCTTGCACTCGGACTCGCGCTTCTTAAGGACGGGAACAAAAACGCTGCGATCACCGAGTTTAAAAAGGTGGTGGAGTTTGCTCCTCAAAGTGACGCTGCAAAGACCGCCAGTGACTATATCGTCACCCTCGACCAGGATGCGGTGAAAAAGAAGAAGACAAGGTAGAGCTGAGGAAACGGAATGGGCACATTAGGATCTTATTTGCGGAATGCTCGTGAGGCCCGGGGTCTTGACCTGAGGGATGCGGCGCAGCAGACCCGCATCAGCATCAATTATCTGAAGGCCATCGAGGATGAGAATTTCTCCAAACTTCCGGGAGAGGTCTTCGTCAAGGGATTCCTTAAGAACTATGCCCGGTTCCTTCGTCTTCCTGAAGATGAGGTCGTGATACGCTACAAGGAATGCACCAAACCCCAACAGAGCGCAGCACCGGCGGCTGCATCGGCTTCTCCGAAAACCGATGGTCAGAAACAGGGTCCTGCTGAGATGGGCGCGGGGAATGCTGATTTGAAGCAGCCAGGCGGCTTGAGCCTGGAGCCTTTCCTGTGGGGCGGGGTCATTCTCATCGGTATGGTCCTGTTCATTCTTGTCGCATTGCCGGCGAGCCGGCCCGTTCATGAGCGGGACAGACAGGTGTCCACTCAGCTCACGGCGACCGACAGCAGCCATACGGGAACGACGGGCACCGCAAAAACCGAAAAACTTTACCTCGGGATCATTGCGCAGGAGGACGTGTGGGTGCTCGTGAGGACCGACGCCAGCCCCCAGAAGAAAGCGGTCCTGAAAAAAGGTGAGAGCATAACATGGAGCGCCGATGAACGTTTTCTGCTGAGCTATGCAAGTGTCGGCTCGTTAAAGATCCTTTTGAATGGGAACGAATTGACGGTGAAAGGTCCGAAGAACGCCGTGGTGCGGGACCTGATCGTCACCGCGACGGGGATCGCTTTTCAGAAGGTAGAGGCGGAACAGCCGCCCAGGCCGCGCAAACCGAAACCGCTGACCCAGGCGACCTCCACGGCTCAGCTTCCGGTGCAGGCGACGCCGGCGCCTCCCGCGGTGACCATCATCCCGCCGCCACCTGTTTCCCCGGTGGAGCCGCCTGTTCCTCCGCACGAATAATGCGGGTTCCATGGACGGTCGACTTGACAATGGCTGATCATCTGGTATGATTCTAATATATTAATTCAGAAAGGGGATTTCCTATGAAAAAGGCATTGATGTTGATGGTTCTTGCTCTTGCGTTCATCGCCACGCCGGCGATGGCAAAGGAGGGATTGTTCGTCGGGGCGTACGTGTTGCCTACCGTGAAGCTGTCGGGCGATGCGCTGAGCGGCGTCGAATCGGGATCCGGCTACGGTTTTCGCGCAGGGTTGGGATTCAACAAGTACTTGTCGATCGAGGGCACGTACGAGAAGTCCCAGCACGATATAACCGGTGGCCCGACACTGAAGATGAGCGGTCTGGCGGTGGATCTGCGTCTCAATTTTCCGCTCACCACCCTCGACAGCGCGAAGATCATGTCGCTGGAGCCGTACGTCCTGTTCGGTTACGGTCTGAAGTATGAGGTCAAGGCGGGTACTGTGTCGAGTTCAGGCAACGGCCCCCGATATGGGTTCGGCATCGAACAGTACCTGTTCCGGGAGCTCTCGATCAATGCGGGCTGGACAAGGACAAGCATCTCGTTCGATTCACCGATCAACAAGGACGGAACGATCCGGACCTTTGACGTGGGCTTGACCTACCACTTCCTGTAAAGTACGGAAACCTGTAATCCCAGCCGGTCCTGAGAAAGGGCCGGCTTTTTTATTCGCTTCGTGTGACGAAAGATTGGTCGATGCTCCGATGAAAGCGCTGCATCGGACGGAGGTCGAGAAACATGGGAAGAACAACGACGCTGATGAGCCTGGCGGTAGTACTGCTGCTGTTCATCGTGGCTCCTGCCGTGGCAAAAGATGGATTTTACCTTGGGGTCAATATGCTGTTCAACGATATCAGTGGCGATATCAATACTCCGGAGTGGGTAGATTCAGGTAATGGACTGGGGCTGCGCGGAGGCTTCGGGCTGAACCGGTACCTGTCAATCGAGGCGGGGATATGGAAGACGAAGCATGACATGAAATTTGGCGGACAAACGGCCGACCTGAAAGCGGGGACGATCGATCTCAAGATCAACTTCCCGCTCACCGGCAGTCATATCGAACCATATCTCCTGGTCGGCGCAGGGAACTACACGATAGAGCAGAATGGATTTTCCGAGGACGGCAAAGGCGGCAGGATCGGGATCGGTATGGACATCTACCTGTTCCCCGAGCTTTCCTTCAATGTCGGGCTTACCCGGAACAATGTTACGTTCACGCACAATTCTGTTGATGTGGACGGCAAGATCACAACCATGGACTTCGGCATTTCCTACCACTTCATTTAGCGGCGGAACGGAAACTTCATGATAGCCGGCACCTTCGGGTACCGGCTATTTTTTTGCCCTGCGCCCTGTCATGTTCCGCACATGGCTGCCCTTCCAATAGACCTTTGCGCATCGAGTGCAGTGCCAAAATCCAACAGCGGTGGCATACACATGATCGGGAACGAGGTCCCGCGCATCCTGTCTGTCCAACACTGACAGCGGGTGGTTACAGACAGAACAGCGGGTCAGCGGCCCGTCACCGCGCGGCGAGAACGACTCAAGGACCTGGTGAAGCTGCTCGTCGACCAGGTCACTACCTACCAGGATGTGGTTTTGAGCAAGAGGACGGGAGGCAAGGCCGGTATCCCGCGTCAGGATGATGCGGCCCTGTTCAAGGGCGAGGCGAAGGACCTCGTTGTCTTCGCATGCGGGGTCATAGAGCACATCGAACCCGAGCAGCCGCATACGCTTCGCAAGTTTTCCCAGCATGGCATCGGCGATGAACTTCATAGAAAACAGCAGACAGTATACGGCATACGGTAAACGGGCAACAGAATATTCGTCAAATTTACCCTGTATACTGTGTACCGTCTACTGTATGCTTAACTGAACCTTTTCAGCCTCAGCGAGTTTGAAATAACGCTCACCGAACTGAACGCCATGGCCGCCGACGCGTACATGGGATTCAGGAGGCCGGCCGTGCCGAGGAAGGGGTACAGAACCCCGGCCGCGATAGGGATGCCGATCACGTTATAGAAGAAGGCCCAGAACAGGTTCATCTTGATCGTCCTCATGGTCCTTCGCGAAAGGCGCATTGCCGTTGCAACGACGCGAAGATCGTCCTTGATGAGGGTAACATCGGACGCCTCAATGGCGACGTCCGTGCCCGTACCGATGGCGATCCCCACGTCGGCCTGGGTCAGGGCGGGCGCGTCATTGATCCCGTCACCGACCATGGCGACGACCCGCCCCTCGGCCTGGAGCTTTTTCACCATGTCCATTTTGTCCTGGGGGAGCACCTCGGCCAGCACCCAGTCGATGCCCAGTTCCGCCGCTATTGCCTCGGCGGTTCGGCGGTTGTCCCCGGTCAGCATCACCACTTCAAGCCCGAGCGCCTTAAGGCCGGCCACGGCTTCCTTCGAGTGCTTCCTGGGAGTGTCCGCTACGGCGATGATGCCTTTCGCTTTCCCTCCAACGGAGATGAACATGGGGGTCTTGCCGTTCAAGGCCAGGCGCTCGGCATCGACGACCAGGGACGTTAGGTCTATGCTCCGGTCCGTCATGAGCTTTTCGTTCCCCAAAAACACCTCTCGTCCGTTGATCATCGCACGGATGCCGTGTCCCGGGAGCGCCTCGAACTCGTCCGCCTGTCCGAGCGATACGCCTGCGTCCGCTGCGCCGCGCACGATAGCCTCGCCAAGAGGGTGCTCGGAGCCTTTCTCCGCGGAACTGGCAAGGAACAACAGCACCTGATCGCTCATGCCTCTTGAAATGATATCGGTGACCCTCGGCTCGCCGCGTGTCAGGGTGCCGGTCTTGTCGAGGACAATGGTGTCGATCTTCTGGGCCCGTTCGAGGCTTTCGGCGTTCTTGAACAGGATGCCCTGCTCGGCGCCCTTGCCGGTGCCGACCATGATGGCCGTGGGCGTTGCCAGCCCCATGGCGCAGGGGCAGGCGATGATGAGCACGGCGATGAAGTTAACCAGGGCGAAGGTGAACCGCGTCTCTGCTGAGCCGAGGAAATACCAGAGCAGGAAGGTGACCAGGCCGATGGTAATGACCGTGGGCACGAAGATACTGGAGATATAATCGGCAAGCCGCTGGATCGGCGCCTTTGAACCCTGGGCTTCCTGCACCATGCGGATTATCTGGGAGAGCATGGTGTCCTTGCCGACCTTGGTGGCCTCGAAGGTGAAGGAACCGGTCTTGTTGATGGTCGCGCCGATCACCGTGTCGCCCATCTTTTTTTCTACGGGAAGGCTTTCGCCGGTCAGCATTGCCTCGTCGAGCGACGAGTAGCCATTACGGATCACACCGTCCACAGGGACCTTCTCGCCCGGCCGGACGATGATCAGGTCGCCTGCCTCGACGTCCTCGATGGGGATGTCCCGCTCCATGCCTTCCCGGAGTACGCGGGCCGTGCGCGGCTGGAGGCCCATGAGCTTTTTGATGGCCTCTCCGGCACGGGACTTGGCACGCGCTTCGAGGAACTTGCCGAACAAAATGAGCGTGATAATGACCGCGGACGTGTCATAGTAAGCGCCGCCGTGGGTCGCATGAGCGCCCAGCAAATGGGGGAAGAACGTGAGTGCCGCGCTGTAACCGTAAGCCGAGCTTGTGCCCACGACGACCAGGGTGTTCATGTTCGTGCTGCCGTGCTTGAGGGACGCCCAGGCGTTCTGGTAGAAGTGCCTGCCTGCCCAAAACTGGACCGGTGTGGTCAATGCGAAGAGGATGTACCACATGGTCCGGCGGGGGAGAAGGGACAGGCCGGGTATCATGTCCTGTATGCTGCCGATGAAGATCAGCACCGACAGGGCGGCGCTCGTGATGAGCTTGGCGCGAAGCTCGGAAAGCTCCCGCTCCCGCGCTTCTTTTTCTATTTCCAGCGCCGAGCGGCCTTCCGCCTGCTCGGGCAGCCGGAAGCCCTCCCGCTCGATGGCCCGGCGGATGTCCCGGAGACCGATCTGGCCGGGAACGTACTCAATATCCACGGTGCCTGCCGTGGCGTTCACCGCCGCCTTAAGCACCCCGTCGATAGCCTTCGCGATCTTTTCGAGCTCCTGCACCCGGGAAACATCGAGGTCGATGACCGGGACCGTGACCCTCTCCGTTACCGCCTGATAGCCTGACTCGTGGATGCTGGAGATGAACTGCTTCAGCCCGATGCTGGCGGGATCGAACTCGATCACGGCCTTCTCGTTCGCGTAGTTCACGTTCGCGCTCATCACGCCGACAAGTTTCGAGATGTCCTTCTGGATCGCAGCGGCGCAGTTGATGCAGGTCATGCCTTTGACCGGGATGACGGCTTTTTTCGTTTCCATGGGGTTATATTACCACAAAGTCAGGCTGGGAAGGAAGGAAGATCGGGCAGGGACTGCTGTAAAACATGATTTGATTGTGGGGAAAGA
Organism: uncultured Nitrospiraceae bacterium; assembly: GCA_964364055.1. Lineage (GTDB taxonomy): Bacteria > Nitrospirota > UBA9217 > UBA9217 > UBA9217 > JAAXXJ01. Next base: position 17,011 of record CAYILT010000011.1, read on the forward strand.
GAACAATGAGTTGAGGGGCACGACGGATTATTGCCGCGTCCCTCTTGAACGATAAGTTAGTTTACATCATGAGCGGCTCCGCCTTCTGGATGGTTTCGGTCGATACTTCGCTTGTTCTTCAAAGACAAGAAGCCCTTGATGTTTCTCAAGCATGGCAGCGTCGCGAAGATAATTACGAGCATCAGTTTCCAGCCCGATTCTCTCCGCGACCCGCTTCAGATCGATTCGATTAAGTACATCGATGGTAATAGGTCTTTTTGCATCAAAAAACACGAGCGAATGCAGGAACCGTTTTGTGATGTCAGAATTTAGTAAGTGGCATACGAAGGTCGCTTCCTGCTCGGAACCGCATGCAATGGAGTAACAGGTATCGTCTAAAACCACCGGTTTGTTCTTGTGTTTTCCGACGACAACGAACCGACAATTTTTGTAGAGTCCGGAGATTGCCACCTTCCACGGAGCGAAGGTGTAGTCTCCCACACCGAATACCGAGAACCTTGGACGCTTTTGATAGATAATGCTCTGACGTCGATCTAAAATATTTGCGTGACGCAGCAAATAAGCCCAAGTCCTGGGCGCGGTTTTCCTTATAGTCTCTGTGTCATCGCCGGGCTTGCGCTGAGTGACAAGAACATAACGTTGCGGTATTAGTCTATCATTGGCGAGGTCGGAAGACTTCAATAAGGGAAAGAGGTAGGTTGGTTCGAGCTTAACGTGTTCATCAAACCCGTTTGCCAACGTGTCGCCCGACTTTTTAAACTCCATAGCGGAAGCCGCATCATGCTTCACGCCGGAGCGCCATGTATAGTAGGCGATCCCATCAAGATCTCTCAACCTGTTATATTCGTCTACGTCCGCGACTAAGTCCCGGCCTACGAGGCCGAATGTCGTCAATTTATGATCGAAGGTAAGCTCCGAGTAAACACCGGCCGTAGGCAACAGGTCCGGAACTCCTGTGTGAACAACAAGCAGGCAGGCATCGACCGAAACCCCGAAATGCATTGCCGCATCTATCAAATGAAGGCTCGCTCGACCGATATTGAAGCGATTGAGCCATCCATGACGGAGCACTTTCCGTGCTGTGGAAGTTTTACAGAGCATGGCCAGACATCCGCGCTGTCTATCAAGGGCTTCGAGGAGTTTGATCAACATCCATTCCGAAATGTCGAAGTTGGCCTTGCCTGTTTTTGCGGCAAACCCGACGTGGTTTTGGAAGTTCGTTTTCTCTGGAAGGTTAGCGCTTCCCATCACTCCAAGTGCGGCATTGGTTACCCAGGGAGGGTTTCCAAGGACAAGAATTTCACCGTGAAATGGCGCGAAGAACTCTTTCCAATCGAAGGTAAAAAAATCTTGCTGCGCCACATGCCAATGCCCCTTGGTCTCATCGCGAAACTGTTTTCGTAAAGCGGAAATATAGTCGGCATTGATATCGAAAGCAAATATTTGGTGTGCTTTATGAAAAACGTCATTTGCTGCAACCGCAAAACTACCTTGTCCGCATGTCGGCTCTACGATTACAGATGGCAAAATACCCGAGTCACGGAGAAATGCCGCAACAGTATCAGCCAAGCCACGAGGAGTCTGGAAATCCCCATATTCCATTTTAGTCTTTTTGATCATGCTATGCGCTGAACACCAGAGACTTTGCCTGCCTGCTCAATGACGCGGGCGTATTGAAGTCGCCACTGAAGGGCGTTTGAAATGGTCAGATAGCCGACTTTTGGTCTGGTTTTTATGATTTCTTTCGCCAATTCCGCACGCTGAATTTCGTCCACCGGTAAAAAACGATCCATCATGAAAGCGACAAGATCATCAGCGTTGCCGTTATTGTCCAATATATTAAGGAGTCCTGTCGTAGTCTGAAAGTCTCCGGTCTGATCGCTTTCGATGAAAATAACGTGTTTAATATCCAAAGTAGCCGTGCGTGTTTTCCGCTCGTCCTTCTTGTCATAGACGAAAACCAATAGAGAATAACCGAGTCCATATATTTTCTGTCGGGCTGATTTAAAAGGGCAGGAGGATTGTGGTTGCCGGATACTGGTCACCTTTATGTCTATATCCAATTTGGGGAAGTCTATTCCTTTCGCTGAGGAACCTCGTGCGTACTCATATTTCTTCTGTAGCGATTCCTGAAACTTATGTTCCAGATAAGTTCCAACGGCTTTGCCGTCTGTCACACCAAACAGTGATTTCTCTTTGTGTCCTGATTCCCAATCGGCAAAAGCTTTTGCTTCGGCTTTCAAAAGTGAGACTGTAAGTTTTCGCATATCATTCTCCCGACATTAACGGTCATGATGAGCGGCTAGCAGCCCTGGGCCGGTCCGCTCGACCATGTTGTTAGGCACTCTTCTACTCAATACCGAATCGCGTCTTCAGACGCTCGACCGTGTGGTCCCATTTCGGCGATCGAGGGCGGGCGACCGAGTTCTGGTTTCTGAAGAATCCCTTTTCGTGTACGGCCTGCTTTGGATCAAGGAATTTCAACCACTCAACGCGTACCAAGTAGTCTGCCATGTCGGGGTCGTTCGTCGCCGACCGGAGTGCTACGGCCACAGAGGACACTTCAACGATCGGCATGTGGTTGCCAGCGTCGTCGGGCACGGTGAACTCATCGACCGGCTGCATCTCCTGTTTGACCACTCCCACGCCGACATATCCCGAGCCAGGCACGTTCACCCAGATGCGAGCGCCAGGCTTGAGCATCGCAAGCGTTTTCGAGTACCACGAGCCACCGCCTGCGACGAGATAGCCCCTCTTGAGCCCGTCGCGGATTACCTCAATGGGGTACCCGAAGGATGCATAGTACTCCCCGTTCCATTCGCCAACTGCGGCCTCGTCGCCTAGGCCAGCTGTTACTTCAGCGGGGTCGCGGAACCATGCCCTGCTCAGGTATTCGCGGTCACCGTCCCGGAACACACGGAAGAACACCGCGTTGATCCGGACACCATACTCGTCCGCGAGATAGCGCACGACGCGTTCGGTGCTAGGGTCCAAGCTCGCCGCAACCACAACGAGTTCGTGAGTTGAGTTCATCTCATCGGGCATCGCGATGCCGAACTTCTTCTTGAACGCCTCGTCGATCGAGACAAGTGCACGGTCCTTGTGCCAGCGCTTCTGGTACTCGTCAAAGATCTGCGCAATCCGGTCATCTTTGAGATCGCGAATCCACGAGCCGTAGTCGAGTACTTGGGCAACGATGTCGCGATAGGTCTTGTCCCGCTTGAGCTCGATCACAACGAGGTTCGCATCCCGGTCGATTGCCAGCAGGTCGACGAACAGCCCGTGGTCAGTGCGCACCTGTCTACCAATCACGAGCCAGTTCGGCGAAGCGATGCCGACGTCAGCGTCGAGGATGTCCTCCAGACGCGACTCTATGTCGAGTGGACCGAAGTCAACTGGATTCAGCCCGCTATCAATTCTCCAGACGCCGAGTTCAAGTGGCACTTGTTCCCCCTTCTCCGTACGCGCCATTCACCGCGGAGCACCCTATGGTTAGCGAAAAAACTTTCTTGCCATGCATATTGAGGTGTTATGGAGCCTGCAAATAATATTCAGCAAAAAATATCAATAGAAGTCAGCACCTCAACTGCATCGATGGATAAATTATGAAGAATATTCCCGCGCATATTTACTTCCGCTTATAGAACGGCAGCTCAACGATCTTTGCAGCTATTTCTTTGTCTTTGACCTCGATCTCCTGCCCCGGCTGGGCGTCTCGCGTCAATACGTAGCCGAGGCCGATGTCCTTGCGGCGGTGGGGGGAGTGATTGCCGCAGGTAGTCGACCCGATCTCTCGATTCTCGGAGAAAATGGTACCGCCGGAACTTGGTATACCCTTATCGTACAGTTCAAATTCTACAAGCATCGACTGGATACGTCAGGTTTCGCTTTGCTCTACCCGACCTACCGGCTGAAATCCTTCGCTTAATCCAGAATATCAGTGGATGCGAGCTTCAACATATTTACGTAATACCGCATTGATCATTGACTGATAGCCACGGCCCTTTTTCTTAAAAAAATCGACAACGTCGGGATCTAGTCGAAGAGTGATCTGCTTCTTAGTTCCAGGCCAAAGAACCGCCTTCTTGAAAAAATCCTTATCAAGCGGAGAGATATCGGAGTAGTCTATCTCCGAATCCTTCATTGCCTTAACCCGCGCCCAGTCTGTTTTTGATTTCTTCTTCATATGTCTTTTTCTCCCGTGTGTTTGCTTTTCGCAAAGAAATTACCCGAATCGTGTCATAATCGCGTTCGGTAAAAACGACAACCACTACGACCACTCCCTGCAACATACCGATACCTTTCCATCGGTCCTCTCCGTGATCCTGACAGGCATCTAAATTGACGAGGAAAGGAGCGCTACCCGTAAACAACTCAGCAGCATCGGCAAGGTCGAAGCCATGTTTCTTGATGTTCTGTTTGTTCTTGGCTTCGTCCCATTCAAACGGCATAGTTAATTGTAGCTCCAATTGTAGTTACATGCAAGTATTTTTTACATCAGTCGTTCGGATAATTGCCGTTGAATGATGGAATATTTCGAGAAAATGCAACTACAACACTCCAGGAAGAATTTAACGCTCCATACCGTAAGTCAGGGTTCGAAGACCCAGGAAGCAACAAGTTTTCCCGCCTTTTTATCGCATCCTTTACATAACAGATATACAAACAATATTAACAGAAGAAACACATTTCCCTTCACCTTTTCACAAATCGGTGGAATAACCACTGCTTGATCCCTTCTGCCGGAAATAGATAGAAAAACACGAGGCCGGTCAGGATCGCATAGAACGATAAAGGCGGTGGCACGACCCTCAATTAAAGTCAGCGCTTGAATAGCATCGATGGATAGAAGGTAAAGCTATTTCCGTGCCAGCTTATTTCCGCCTGTAGAACGGCAACTCAACGATCTTTGCCGCTATCTCCTTGTCTTTGACCTCGATCTCGATCTCCTGCCCCGGCTGGGCGTATCGCGTCAATACGTAGCCGAAGCCGATGTCCTTGCGGCGGTGGGGGGAGTGATTGCCGCTGGTAGTTGACCCGATCTCGCGGTTCTCGGAGAATATGGTACCGCCGGAACTTGGTATACCCTTATCGTACAGTTCAAATCCTACAAGCATCGACTGGATCGCTTCGCCGGTACGTTTCACGATGGCGTCTTTCCCGATGAACGTTTTATGGAGGTCAACGAGCGGCAGAAGACCTGCCTCCACCGGCGTACGGGTCTCATCAATGTCTAAGCCGTACATCGCATATCCTGCTTCGAGCCTGAGGATGTCCCTGCTGGTCATACCGCACGGCAGGAGGCCGTAGCTTTTACCGGCAGTCAGCAGGGCGTCCCAGAGGACGATGGCCTTGTCAGCAGGGAAGAAAAGCTCGTAACCCCGTTCGCCCGTGAAGCCGGTCCGGGAAACCATGACCGGGATGTTTGCCAGCGAGATCATCCTGACCTGTTTCTGTTTTATCTTTTTCAGATGTGAGCCGGACAGTGCTTCAAGGACCGCGTTGACCTGCGGACCCTGAAGGGCGAGCTGCGCCATGGTTCCGGTAAGGTCGTTTATGACAGTATTTTTAGACGCGTTCTTTTTGAGCCATTCCAGGACCTTGTCCGTGCTGGCGGCATTGGTGGTGATGAGGAACCGCTTTCCCTGTCCTTCCGGCTGCAGTTTGAAAACGAGCACCGTGTCCAGAATGAAGCCGGACTCGTTGCACAGGAGGCCATAGAGCGCCGCGCCCTCGGTCAGTTTGGAGACGTTCCGGGTGAATACCGACTGGAGAAGGGCTTCCGAGCCCGCACCGGTGACCTCGATCCTGCCCAGGAACCCGACGTCGAAGAGTCCGGACGCGCCCCTGACCGCATGGTATTCATCGACAGGGTCTGAAAAATGGGCAGGCAGCTGCCACCCCTGGAACTCGATCATTATTGCGGCGCGCTGCGAGTGAACTGAGTTGAGCGCAGTCTGTTTCATCGCTTTCTCCAATCAATGAACGCCGTGATGTCAGTCGAGAGTGCAGAACACTAGCAGGAAGCAGAAAAACTCTCGAAATGTCATTGCGAGGAGCGATTTTAGCGACGTGGCAATCCCGAAGTTATTGATTTCTTCAAAACCGAGATTGCTTCGCTTCGCTCGCAAAGACGTCTAAAGGACTTTTCAGCGACCTGCCGGGAAGATGGCTTGAGACCTATCGCGGGATCATTCTTTAACGCGGAACCGCTCCGGGTCACGCTTGGGGTCGGATAGATGATGGAGGTCCTGAGGTTTGAAGGCGCCCTTTTCGGTGATGATGGCCGTGATGTACCGGGCCGGGGTGACATCGAACGCCGGGTTCAGCACGGTCACGCCATCAGGGGCGATCTGGGTCTTGCCGAGGACGTGGGTCACTTCGCGCGGGTCGCGCTCCTCGATGGGAATATCGAAGCCCGTCGCGGTGTTATAGTCGATGGTCGAAAAGGGGGCCGCGACGTAGAAGGGGATGCCATGTTCCTTGCACAGCACCGCCAGGGGATAGGTCCCGATCTTGTTTGCCACATCGCCGTTCCGGGCCACGCGGTCCGCACCGACGATGGCGAGGTCGACCATATCATGATACAGCAGGTAGCCGGCCATGTTGTCCGTGACCAGCGTGCAGGGGATCTTCTCTTCCATGAGCTCCCACGTTGTAAGCCGCGCGCCCTGGAGCACCGGCCGGGTCTCATCAACATACACGTGTATCTTCTTGCCTTCCTCGACGGCCGCCCGCATCACTCCTTCGGCGGTCCCGTATCCGGCCGTGGCGATCGAACCGGCGTTGCAGTGCGTGATGATGTTGTCCTCGTCGGCGACGAAGGCCGCACCGAAGGCCCCGATCCTCTTGTTGGTAGCGATGTCCTCATCGATCATGCGCTGTGACTCCCGAACGAGGAGGTCGCGGATAGCATCGAGGGTCTGCTCCTTGTTCGCCTGGGTGAACTTTTTGATGCGCTCGATCGCCCAGAACAGGTTCACCGCCGTGGGCCGCGTGGCGGCCATCTCGGTGCAGATATCCTCGAACTTCGGCCAGAACTCGTCGAATGACGATGCCTCGACCTGACGGGCGCCGAGGGCAAGACCCATGGCCGCCGAAACGCCGATGGCCGGTGCGCCGCGGACCCAGAGCTCCTTGATGCCCCGGGCAACGGTCTGGTAGTCCTTGCACTCCTGGTATACGGTCTCGAAGGGGAGTTTGGTCTGGTCGAGCATCATGACGATGCCGTTCTTCCACTCTACCGTGGGGATCATGAAAAGTCTCCTTTTAGTTACTCAAGAATTCAAAATCTTTTTAAATCGGATAGAATCTTTTTCGCCACGAAGGCACTAAGGCACAAAGAAATACAAGATACCGGAAAAATATTATATTGTTAGTGCCCTACTTTGTGTCTTGGTGCCTTTGTGGCAAGTCTGGTTCCGGTTTGTCCGGCTCAGGTTTAGGATTATGATGCAGTTTAACGATAACACTATAAAGGATGCAGGCGTACTTGTCAAAATAAAATCGGAGAAATCGTCGAAAAACGGCGCGCCGGGGTGTATCAGGGGCAATGCTGGACCGCGAGCGTTCCGGAACGGCCGTCAACCGTCCCCGGGACCAGGTCGCATGACGGGATGGACGCAGGACCTTTTAGAATATTTTCTGCCAGGTCGCGCAGCAGCACGATGCGGACGGAACGGGACCTCGCCTGCTCCAGGAACTGCCGGAACAGGGCGAGATACTTCATGCCTTCCAGTTCCGCGTGTATGGTGAGGACATTGGGAACGGAGGGTGTAAGCAGCGACAGGTAATGATCAACGAGGCGCTCTTCGGGATATTCCGGACGGCCGAGAAGCTCGTCCAGCGTGGGGAGCGTTGTCGGTATCTGGAGCGTCTTGAACGTCTGCCCGCCAACGCGGGGAATAAAGGGATGGGTCCCGCGGGCATCGCTGGCGTAGAGCAGGCCCGCTTCGTCGTACACGCCGAGGCTCAATGCGTTGGCCTGCCATCCCGCGGCGCCGGCCGTTCGTGCGGGTGCTCCGAAGATGCGTTCGAACTCTTTTCGGGCCTTTCCGAATTCCTCCCTGACCTCCGAGGCGGGCATCTTTATGAGGCCGTCCTGCCAGCGGATATGGTCGTAGCAGTGAATGCCCGGTTCGTGTCCCTTGTCGCGCGCCTGCCGCATGACCGCCTCGTTCCTTCTGCCCACGTGGGGGCCGGGGAGCAGCACGCCGTTCAGCAGGGTGCGGATGCCGTAAACGCCCACGACGCTCGTGCGTTTCACCTTGCTGAAGAAACCGGGGCGGAAAATGCGTTTGATGGCCCTGCCGGTGTTGTCAGGTCCCAGGGAAAAGAGGAAAGTCGCCTTGACGCCGAATTCGTCAAACAGGGACAGGAGGTTGGGTACGCCGATGCGCGTTCCGCGGTCCGTATCGACGTCGACTTTGATGGAGAGGATGGTCTCAGGCATGGGATTCGGCTCAAAAGAGATCAATCAAGAAGCTGAAGTGGCCGCGCAAGATGGTAGTCCAGGGTCTTCCTGAGGGCCGTTGTGAGGTCCGTGACCGGTTTCCAGCCCAGGTACTGCTCGGCGTTGCGGATGGCGGGAACCCGGGTCTGGATGTCCTGGTATCCTTTGCCGTAGTAGTCGCCTGAGCTCACCGTGACGATCTTCACCGCGTCGGCCATCTTCGCGTAGGCCGGATAGGTCCTGATGAGGCTGATGAGCGTTTCGGCCAGTTCCTTGATGGACATGTCGTTCTTTGGATTGCCGATGTTGAAGATCCGGCCGTCGGCCGCGCCGTCCTTGTTCTCGATGATCCGGATGAGGGCGTCGATGCCGTCGTCGATGTACGTGAAGCTGCGGCGCTGGGTGCCGCCGTCCACGAGCTGGATGTCCTTGCCGCGCAGGATGTTCCCAATGAACTGGGTTAGCACCCGGGAGCTTCCCTCCTTGGGTTCCAGGATATTGTCGAGCTTGGGGCCTATCCAGTTGAAGGGGCGGAAGAGGGTGTACCGGAGGTCATGCTTCATGCCGTAAGCGTGGATAACGCGGTCCATGAGCTGCTTGGAACAGGAGTATATCCAGCGGGGCTTATTGATGGGGCCCAGCACGAAGTTCGAGGTCTCTTCATTGAACGAACCGTCCGTGCACATTCCATAGACCTCCGACGTGGAGGGGAAGATCACCCGCTTCCTGTACTGCACGCACTTGCGAACGATGTCCAGGTTCGCCTCGAAGTCCAGTTCGAAGACCCGAAGGGGGTCCAACACGTAAGTCGCAGGCGTCGCGATGGCCACGAGGGGGATGGCCACGTCACATTTCTTGACGTGATACTCGATCCATTCCTTGTTGATGGTTATGTCGCCTTCGACGAAGCGGAAGCGGTCGTGACCCAGACACTGGTCCAGCTTGTCGCTGGCCATGTCCATGCCGTATACCTCCCAGTCCTTGTGCTTGAGGATGTGTTCGGTGAGGCTGTTCCCGATGAAACCGTTGACGCCGAGGATAAGGACTTTCAAGCTCATAGTGTTCTCCTGTCAATGATGATCGATGTCATGCCACTGCCGTGATCTATTCCATCCGCCTGCCCAGCACGGTCCCTGCCCGCAGGTCGTGGGTCACGTCGGTAGCGGCCTCTTCGTGGTCGCCTTCCCACTGGTAGCGGGTGATCTCCAGGGACCCCGAGCCTGTTGCCACGCGAAGCGGGTCGATGGACAGAACCGTGCCCGGTCTTCCTTCGCCCCGTCCGAGAGGTTTCGCCTCCCAGATGAACAGGCGCTTTCCGTTCACCTCGGTGAACGCCCCCGGGTAAGGATGGGTCACGGCGCGGATGAGATTATAGATCCTTTCCGCGCTCTCTGTCCAGTCTATACGTCCGTCCTCGGGTTTTCGTCCGCCGAAGGTGGTCGCCTGTGAATCATCCTGCCTGGTGCGCGGCGCCGTGCCCGCTTTAATGGCGTCGATACGGCGCCCGAGCACCTTCCGCGCGGCGATGGTCACCTTGTTGAAGACATCAAAGGCCGTGTCCTCGGGACCGATGGGCACCGACTCCTGGTCCACGATGTCGCCCGCATCGGCGCGTTTTACCATGTGGTGCAGCGTGACGCCGGATTCTTTCTCGCCGTGGAGGACAGCCCAGTTGATCGGCACGCGTCCGCGATACTTCGGCAGGAGCGAGCCGTGCATGTTGAAGGCGCCGAGGCGCGGGATGGCCAGGATATCCTCGCTGATCATGTTCCGGTAGTAGAAGGAGAAGATGATGTCCGGCGCCATTACCCTGATCCGGGCCTTCCATACTGATGTGTTCGCCGACTCCGGGGTGTACACGGGGATGCAATGCTGCCGGGCGAGAGCGGCCACGGACCTGAACCATATCTTTTCTTTCGGATCGTCCTCATGGGTAAAAACGCCGATGATATTCTCTTTGCGACGGATCAGGGCGTCGAGGCATTCGTATCCCACGTTGTGGTAGGCAAAGACAAGGATGGCTGGCTGTTCACGCATCGAGGTCCTCATAGACCGCGCGGACCACGAAACGGGGCCGGCGGCGGACTTCCTTGTAGATACGGCCGATATATTCGCCGATGATGCCGAGACCCATGATGCCGACGCCCACGAGGAAGTAGAGGATGGCGAAGAGGGTGAACACACCCTCGGCCTCGGGGCCGACGATCAAGCGCCGGATCAGGAGGAAGACAACGAAGAGCAGACTGAGGACGGAGACGATAATGCCGAAGAGGGTAAAGACCTGCAAGGGCACCACGGAGAAACCGGTCATGAGGTCGAAGTTGAGCCGTACGAGATCATAAAGGCGGTACTTCGACTCTCCTGCCGCGCGTGCGGCGTGTTCGACTTCCACCTCGGCGGGATCGGCGGAATAGCTGTAGGCCAGCGCGGGGATGAACGTGGAGGTCTCGCCGCTGGCCACGATGGCCTCGACAATGTTCTTCCGGTATGCCCGCAGCATGCAGCCCTGGTCGCGCATCTGGATCCGGGTGACCTTCGCGCGGATAGCGTTGATGATCTTCGAAGCATATTTCCTGAAAAAGGTGTCCTGACGGTCCTTCCGGTATCCGCCCACGGAATCGTGGCCGGCCTCGATGGCCGCCAGCAGCTTGGGGATCTCTTCGGGCGGGTTCTGGAGATCGGCGTCGAGCGTTACGACCACGTCCCCCCGCACGCGCTCGAAGGCGGCCATGATGGCCATGTGCTGGCCGAAATTGCCGTTGAAGTCGATGACCCGCACCTGATTGGGCCGCCGCTTGTGGAACTCCTTGAGCATGTCTCCGGAGCGATCGTGGCTGCCGTCGTTCGTGAAAAGAACTTCCCATGGTCTGCCGGTCCGGTCCATGACCGCCGTGAGCCGCGTGAAGAGCGTCTCCAGGTTTTCCTGTTCATTATAGACGGGGATGACCACGCTGATGTAGGGTTTGGACACGGTACGATTCTCCTGAAACAACGATCAAAGTCTTTGCTCACACGAAGCCACGAAGGCACGAAGGGAAAATGCCGATCTTTGAACCGTTTTACTTTGTGTCTCTGTGGCTTTGTGTGAAAAAGTAATTTTGTTTCTATATTAGTTCTGTTATGAAGTGCTATTTTTTAAAAAGATCGTTCATCGCCCCGATGACCCGGTCCTGGTCCGCGTCGGTCATGGCCGGAAACAGGGGAAGACTCACGATGCGGTCCGAGATCCTCTCCGCGTTCGGGTAGTCGCCTCGCTTGAAGCCGAAGGTCTCCCGGTAGTAGGGGTAAAGGTGCACGGCGCGGTAATGAAGGCCCGTGCCGATGTTCCGGTCCTTCATGCCCTGCATGAACGCGTCGCGGTCCATTCCCGCTTTATCGGGATCGATGAGCGGCGTGTAGAGGTGCCAGGCGTGAAGATGTTCATAGGCCGGTGTCCCGGTCAGGATCCACTGCGGCCAATCAGCCATTATCTTGTGATAGCGGAGGGCCAGTTCGGTGCGGCGTTTGATGAAGCCGTCAAGCTGTTTGAGCTGGTGCAGGCCCAGGGCGGCCTGGATGTCCATCATGTTGTACTTATACCCGGGCGTGATGATCTCGTAGTGCTGGCTGCCTTTCTTGCCGAAGCGGTTCCAGGCCTCGCGGTCCATGCCGTGGAACCGGAGAAGGGCGGTATCGCCGGCGAGCTTGTCGTCCCGTGTGGCGATGCAGCCGCCCTCGCCGGTGGTCATGTTCTTGTTGGGGTGGAAGCTGAACACCTGGGTGTCGCCGAAGCTGCCGATGCGCCTGCCCTTGTATTCCGTACCGATGGCGTGGGCCGCGTCCTCGATGACGCGAAGCTTATGTTTCTTCGCAATATCGTAGAGCGGGTCGAGGTCCACGGGAAGGCCGGCGAAGTGCACCGGCATGATGGCGCGTGTGCGCTTCGTCACCGCCTTCTCGATCCTCGTCACGTCCATGTTGTAGGTCCCCGGCTCAACGTCCACAAGCACGGGCTTGCCGCCAGCCAGCACGATGGTGTTCAGCGTGGCTGCGAAGGTCATGGGCGTGGTGATCACTTCATCGCCGGGCTGGAGCTTCAGTGCGGCCATAACAAGATGGAGCCCTGCCGTCGCCGACGTGAGGGCGAGTACGTGGGGAGCGCCAAGATAGGCCTTCAGGTCCTCCTCGAACTGTTTGGCCCTCGGGCCGGTCGTGATCCATCCGGACCTGAGGCAGGCCACGACCTCGTCGATCGCCTCTTCGGAGATCGAAGGTCGGGAGAAGGGGAGGAATTCATTTTGCTCACGTTGTGCCATTGTTACCTCTAATGAAGCGGACGACAGGTGCAGTGTCGAACGCACGGATTCAAGTGCGGAGTGCGGAATGCGGAATGCGGAGAGAGATCACGCACAAACTGTTGGTATTTTATCGCCGTTACTCCGCACTCGGCATTCCGAATTCCGCACTGGGCTCAGCTTTTCGTTACGAAATACACGCCCACGCAGATGATCAGGATGCCGGTGATGCGCGTGAGCGAGAGGTCCTCCTGGAAGAGGTAGTATCCGGCCACGGCGTTCACGATATAGCCCACGCTGAGCAGGGGATAGGCGAAGCTCACCTCGACCCGGGAGAGGACCA
>CAYILT010000012.1:0-29565 GCA_964364055.1 uncultured Nitrospiraceae bacterium
CCCTCACCCCTGCCCCTCTCCCCTTGAGGGAGAGGGAAAAAGGGAGAGGGGGCTTAGTAATCGAGGGGTTACCGGCTATTCCGCCCCTTTGCAAGGGGAGGTTAGGTGGGGTGCATTTTTCCGATGAAAGGGATATCCAATGGTAAAGCTCTTGTCTCCCTTCGCCGCACTCTGCACCGTCGGCTTCTTCGCCCGGCTGTCCTATGCCCTGGCGCGGAGCCCGGTGCTCCCCCTCTTCGCGCTCTACCTCGGCGCCGGCCCCGAGGCCATCGGCTTCGCCGTGGGCATCTCGACGGTGACGGGGATCTTCTTCAAGCTGCCTGCGGGCGCGCTTTCGGACATCATCGGCAGGAAGAGGACCATGCTCATCGGTCTCGCCGTGTTCGCGGTCATGCCCTTCACCTATCTCATGGTCCACGACTACCAACTGCTGGTCATCATCAGATTCATCCACGGGCTTGCAACAGCCATCTACGGCCCGGTATCCATGGCGGTGGTAGCCGATGTCGCAGGCGCCAAAAAGGGCGAGATGCTCTCCTGGTTCTCATCCATCACGATCATCGGAAACCTCCTTGGAGCGCCGCTCGGCGGGTTCATTCTTCACCATACGCCAGGCGCACCGAATCCCTCTCTCTCCGACTTCCAGAATGCATATATCATGAGCGGCATCGCCGGGATGATGTCTCTGCTTCTGGCGGTCAATATTCTACGCGGCGATGGACAGGGTGGAGACGGGAAAAGCCTGAAAGAGGCATACCGTCGGTTCAGCTCCGGCATCAAAGAAGTGATGAGCGACAAACGCATTGTCGTCACCTCGGCCATGGAGGGCCTGCAGAACCTCACGGTAGGCGCTCTGGAGGCGTTCCTTCCGATCTATGCGGTAACCAGGGCCGGACTGAACGAGTTCCAGGCAGGCCTCCTCTGGGGGGTCCAGATCGTGGTGACCATCCTCTCAAAGCCGGTCATGGGAAAGACTTCGGACCGTTTTGGAAGAAAGCCATTGATCGTGGCCGGAATGTTCCTCTGCGCAGGGGCCTTCGGTGCCATCCCTCTCCTGAATGACTTTTCTTCTCTTATGATCACAGCCATATTCTTCGGTTTCGGCGAAGCCTTCGTAACGTCGTCTTCCGCAGCCCTGGTCGCGGACGTCTGCAAGGAAAAGCACTTCGGCACGGCCATGGGAACTTTCGGAACGATCTTTGATATCGGCCATGCGTCAGGGCCCATTTTGGCCGGCGTTCTCATCGCCCGGTATGACTATCTTGCAGCATTCTTGAGCCTGGCCGCGCTCCTGGTCATGGCGGTGCCGGTGTTCGTCCTGAACGTGAAGGTCGAGTCGAAAGCGTGAACGCCTGATAGGCCTTCCTGCCGGCGCCGGATCTCTGCGGCCTTCAGGGCCTTCAGTGCCTGCGTGCCATTTTTCTCCTTGTACCCCCTATCCCTTTCCTGTATATTATCGAAAATGACAACAAAATCGAGCAAAACCAGGGACATCATCAACCTCGTCCGGCCCGCGGTCCGCGGCCTCGCCGCCTATCACATCGATGAGACCTCCGTGCGCGTCAAGCTCGACGCCATGGAGAACCCCTTTCTCCTGCCGGATAAAATAAGAAAGGAGATCGGGAAGACCGCACAGCAGGCGCTCATTAACCGCTATCCCGATCCTTCGGCGAAAAAGCTGAAGCAGGCCATCGCCCGCTACTGGAATATGGACCCGGAACGGATGCTGCTCGGAAACGGTTCGGACGAGTTGATCCAGGCCGTCATCCTCGCCTTCGGCGGCCCCGTGCTCGCGCCGTCGCCTTCCTTCGCCATGTATGAGATCACGGCACGCGCCCTGTCCCAGAAGGTCGTCACCGTGCCGCTTACGGACGAGTTCGACCTGGACGCCGACGCGGTGATCAAGGCGGCAAAGCGGACAAAAGCGAAGGTCATCTTCCTGGCCTGCCCCAACAACCCGACAGGAAACCGGTTTTCCGACGCGGCTGTTCGGAAGATCCTCGAGAATGTCGATGCCGCGGTGGTGATAGACGAGGCCTATTTCAGCTTTTCCGGCAGGACGTTCATGCCGTTCCTGAAAAAGCATCGCAACATGATCATCCTCCGGACGCTTTCAAAGATCGGCCTGGCCGGCCTCCGGGTCGGCGTGCTGACCGCGTCGAAGAAGCTTATCGGGGAGCTGAACAAGATCAGGCTGCCCTATAACATCAACTCGCTGTCCCAGGCTGCTGTCCTCGTGGCACTCAAGCACGCGAGCACGCTGAACACACAGATTTCCCTGTTGATTTCGGAGCGCCGGAAACTCTATAATGCCTTGCTCAGGACCCCCGGCGCGACACCCTTCCCCACGGAGACGAACTTCATCCTGCTGTGGATCGAGAAGGACGCGACAAAGGTGTTCCAGGCGCTCAAGAAACGCGGCATCCTGGTCAAGAACCTGGACCGGCCGGGGCCGCTCGAAGGGTGTCTCCGCGTGACCGTGGGAACGCCGGTGGAGAACAAGGAATTTCTGGAGACCCTGAAACAAATTCTTTGACACAGATACCAGAAGTAGGCGCCTTTAGGCGAGGGCGGATTTACATATTTGTAGGGGCGGCCCTGCGTGGCCGCCCATTATTCAGGGCAACCACATAGGGTTGCCCCTACATGATCTATCCGCTGTTATCATAGCCGCTATCTATGTTAATCAGTGTCAAAAAGGAGCAGTTCATGGTCCGCAAAGCGACGATCGAACGGAAAACCAAAGAGACCAATATCAAGATCTCCCTGAACCTGGACGGCACCGGCGTCTACAGCATCAAGTGCGGCGTGCCGTTCATGGACCACATGTTCTCGCACATCGCGAAGCACGGTTTCTTCGACCTCACGGTGAAGGCGAAGGGCGACACGCACATAGACGACCACCACACGGTCGAGGACCTGGGCATCGCCTTCGGCCAGGCCCTGAAAAAAGCCCTGGGAGACAGCAAGGGCATCCGGCGGTACGGCGAGGCAACGGTCCCCATGGACGAGACGCTCGCCGAGGTGGTGATGGACCTTTCGGGCAGGCCGTATCTCGTCTACAACCTGGACCTGCCGAAAAAGTACAAGCTCAAGGACTTCGATCCGGGGCTTGCCGAGGACTTCTTCCGCTCCGTGGTGAACCACGCGGGCATGAACCTCCATATCAACCTCCTCTACGGCCGCGACGTCCACCACATGCTCGAAGGCATCTTCAAGGCCTTCGGACGCGCCCTGGACCAGGCAACGAGCCTCGATCCGAGGATCAAGGGCGTCGTGCTCTCGACAAAAGGCAAGATCTAAGTACATTTCAAATAGCAAATTGCAAATTGTAAGTTTGAAATTTGAATTTTACAATTTCCAATGCATCCAGGCTTACTATGATCGCTATTATCGACTATGGAATGGGAAATTTGCGGAGCGTCCAGAAGGGCTTCGAGCGCATGGGCCGCGAAGCCGTGGTGACGCGCGATCCGAAGACGATCCTGGATGCCGGCAAGGTGGTGCTCCCCGGCGTCGGCGCCTTCCCGGACTGCATGCGGAACCTCGAGGAGTTCGGCCTCATCGATGCGGTGAAGCAGAGCATCAGTTCGGGCAGGCCCTTCCTCGGCATCTGCCTGGGGCTCCAGCTGCTGTTCACCGAGAGCGAGGAGTTCGGCCTCTCGAAAGGGCTCGATATTATTAAAGGCCGCGTTGTCCGGTTCAAAGGGCCTGCATTCGACACTCCGCACGGAGTTTATCCCGACAAAATCGGGGCACTCGGCACTTTAAAGGTCCCTCACATGGGATGGAACTCCCTTTCGATCAAGCGGCGGCCGCCTGCCATGCAGGATGTCCCGGACGGGAGCCATGTCTACTTCGTGCACTCCTTCCACGTCGTACCCGAGGACAAGGGTGTGATCGCGACCACGACGCCTTACGGCATCGACTTCGTTTCGAGCATCTGGAAGGACAACATCCTTGCGGTCCAGTTCCACCCGGAGAAGAGCCAGGCCCTGGGGCTGTCGATATTGAAGCGCTTCGGGGAGATGAAATCGTAAATTCTGCCACGAAGGCACTAAGTCACTAAGGAAAGATTGAGAACTAAACCTTTGTGTCTTCGTGTCTTTGTGGCAAATCATTAAAGGTCAAACATGATCATCATACCCGCTATCGATCTCAAAGAAGGCAAGTGCGTCCGGCTGGAACAAGGCATGATGAACAGGGCCACGGTATACTCCGACGATCCCGCGATCACGGCGAAGCGCTGGGAAGCCCAGGGCGCGGAACTGCTCCATGTCGTGGACCTCGACGGCGCGTTCGCCGGTTCCCCCAGGAACCTACCGGCCATCATCGCCATCCGCGATGCCATCAAGATACCCATCGAGGTCGGCGGCGGCATCCGCGACATGGCCACGGTCCGGAAGCTCGTCTCCATCGGCATCGACCGCATCATCCTCGGCACCGCCGCGATCAAGGACCCCTCCTTCGTCCAGGCCGCGTGCAGCGCGTTCCCCGGCAAGATCATCGTGGGCATCGACGCCAAGGATGGCCTGGTGGCCATCAAAGGCTGGGCGGAACTGACCTCGGTGCAGGCGGTCGAGCTCGCCCGGCAGATGCAGGGATACGGCGTCATCGCCATAATCTACACCGACATCAAGCGCGACGGCATGCTGTCAGGCCCGAACATCGAGGCCACCCAGGCCCTCGCCGAAGCGCTCACGATCCCGGTCATCGCCTCGGGCGGCGTCTCGAGCATCTATGACATCCAGAAGCTCATGCATACCAGGCGCTTCGGGGTCCAGGGTGTGATCACCGGCAAGGCCATCTACAACGGATCGCTGGACCTCAAGGAAGCGATCAAGCTGGCGCGGCAGAACGCGTAGGGGAGAATAAATAGCTCGTCATCCCGGGCTTGACCCGGGATCCAGGGATGCAAATTGATCTCATGATCCCTGACGAAGATCCTGGGTTCCCGCTCCCTGATTACTGCCTTCTGGGACAAGTTTCGCGGGAATGACAGAGGTGTGAAAAATATCTTATGCTGACCAAGCGTATCATACCCTGCCTTGATGTGAAAGGAGGCCGCGTCGTAAAAGGCGTGAGCTTCGTGAACCTCATCGACGCCGGCGACCCGGTGGAGATCGCGAAGGCCTACGACGAACAGGGGGCCGACGAGCTCACCTTCCTGGACATCACCGCGTCCCATGAGGAACGCGCCATCATCCTGGACGTGGTGCGCCGCACCGCCGAGCAGGTGTTCATGCCGCTCACCGTGGGCGGCGGCATCAAGGTCCTGGACGACATCCGGAATCTCCTGCTCGCCGGCGCCGACAAGGTCTCGATCAACACCACGGCCGTCCACGACCCCGAGTTCATCAGGCAGGCGTCCATGCGCTTCGGCAGCCAGTGCATCGTCGTCGCCATCGACGCCAAGCGCGTGGTGGCCCACGACCCGGATTTCAAGCCTCCGCTCACGTGGGCAGATGACCCGAAGTACAAGACTTTATTCCTTTCGAACGCCTTACTCCGTACGCCTGACGCCTCACGGCCGTTCTGGGAGGTCTACACCCACGGGGGCAGGAAGCCCATGGGCATCGACGCCGTTGCCTGGGCAAAGAAGATGGAAGAGTATGGGGCCGGAGAGATACTGCTGACGAGCATGAATCAGGACGGCCAGAAGACGGGCTATGACCTGGAGCTGACACGCTCGGTTTCCGAAGCGGTCTCGATCCCGGTCATCGCGTCGGGCGGTGTTGGGAATCTACAGCACATTTATGACGGGTTCGTTTCTGGCAAGGCGGATGCGGCGCTGGCGGCCTCTATCTTCCACTTCAAGGAATACACCATCAGGCAGGCGAAAGAGTACTTACAGGAACGGGGTGTTCCGGTGCGATTGTAGATTTTAATTGTGAGAAAATGAGGAAGGAATTAACGTTTAGAACGGCCAGTTAAAAAAACCACTGCCAACCCGGTAATCGCTATGCTGGCAATAGTTCCTCCAGCCGCCGCTTCACCTTTTAACGCGACATAACCGCCAACGCCGATACCGGCCAGCCCTATCATAAGCGCAAATATTTGTCCGATAAGCCGCTCAATGAACGTAAGCGTATTGACTCGCTTACCTTCCGCCCGGCGATATTCCGCTTCGATTTGAGTTTGATTGATTATCCAGTCAACAGCGTCCGGTTTAAAATGATGGAGTTTTTCCAGTTGAGCTACCGGAATAATCGGGCTGTCCGTTTCCTGTTGTTGCGCGGACAGGCTTCCGTGACGACCGGTAACATTTACTTGGGTGGATTTATTTGCCATACCTTTTAACAGTTCTATTCAGGTCTCTCGCCACTCGACGCGAGTCTTCTCTTAATACCCGAACATCTGTAGAAAAGCCGGCCTTTGAGGGAACCACATAACCGGATGAAGGCATCAATACGAGCACTTGCCGCGCCCCGTCAAGAATATTTTTAATGTGTTTGCTCATATAGACTTCCTTTGAACTTTATGTTCCCGCGTATGGTAAACATCTGTTGACTTGCATAATCTGTTACGGTTTTATAATACCATGAAAATTTGAAAAGACAATACTGGAAAGCAAATTAAATTTGATTGTCTTGTTAATTTTTCTTATCTTATTGATAAAACACCAAATATTCTACGCGGTTGCATTCATAATTGCATCCTTATAAGCGATTATACCCCAATCACGGATCGCTCATCAACACTCGGCGAAAGATAGCCTGTAAAGCCGAGCAGAAGAAGGCAGAGCAAAGTTGAGTCTTTTGCTGTCAAGCCGATACGGGTTGCCTGAAAAAATTGGACGACCTCACGCGCATCTCCATATATCGATCGGTGAGCTTCGTCATTAATGACGAGATCGAAATAGAATGGAGTAAACTCCTCCCGGTACCGGCGGTCGGTCATGAGCGACTGGATTGTGGCAACAACGACTGAGGAACCAAGCAATTCTCCAGTTCGGCGGGCTGTTTTATAGATCACCGGCTTGTACTCGCCGAGTACTACATTGAAATCTTCCATCGTTTGTTTGGCAAGTTCAATGCGGTCAACAACGAATAAAACGCGTTCCGCGTTGCGGGTGATGAGAAACCTTCTGATCATAGCGGCGCAGAGCAAAGTCTTGCCCGTGCCAGTCGCCATTTCGAGAAGAAATTTTCTTCGATTGTCCCCGTCAAACAGGTCGGCAACGGCATCCATCGCCTTGATCTGATAGCCGCGAAGTTTCAAATCAGGTTTGAGACGATACAGGTAATCGATGCCGATGACATCGGTACCAAGCGGTCGGGGCGGTTGTAAATTCTTAAGCCGCACCCGCTCCAGGTCATCTCGCGACGGCAAACGTTCGATCCTGTATGCGTCCTGCTCTGAAGCGCGCTGTAAATTCCAGAACCAGTGCTCTTTGCCGTTAGAAAGGATTACGAATGGTGAGTTGAGGTTGTCGGCATATCCGCGGGCTTGTTCCTTCGCATCGTAAGGGTCCAGGTCCTCGCGCTTGGCTTCAAGAACGCAGAGGGTTCTACCAAGGCTGTCTTTTAAGAGATAATCAGCGCGTCCGTTAGTCGTGTGTAACTCGAACTTGACTTGCTGAGGATTCAGCAAGTCCCATCCGCTGTCTGTAAGTGCCTGGTCGATAAGGACGCGCGAGAATGCTTCGGGTTGGTGGGTATTATAAGCGTTTGGCATGTGAGGCTGTGAAAGCTACGCAATCTACGGCTGTTCACTGCTTTAATGGCGAGCGAGTATATGGAAGCATTTCAGCCTTGTCAACGAAAAAGGCGGGAAGAATGGCCATCCCGCCTTTGATATTTATTCGTCTTAACCACTCGTCGCCTATATCAGTATGCAACTTTAGATTCGGCACCTTCTTCAGAACGTATACCCCCCCAGGTATTTCAAGATCGTCTTGATCAGTTCCTTCACGTCCACGGGCTTCGTCAGGTAGCTGTTCGCACCAAGCGACATCCCCAGCTCCCGGTCCTTCATCTCGCCCTTGGTGGTGATGATAACGATCGGGATATCGCTGTTCAGCCCCGTTCGCACGCAGCGGATGAGCTCTGCGCCGCCCATCTCGGGCATGTTCATGTCCGTGAGCAGCAAATCGTACTTGCCGTGCATCAGTTTCGTGAGCGCGTCCTGCCCGTTCACCGCCTCGGTGATATTCACCCTCATCATCCGCCTCATGTTCATGACGAGGAACATCCGCATAATGGCGGAGTCGTCGGCAACGAGGATGGATTTATCTGACAAATTGAACGGCATAATCCCCTCTTCACTCCAAGTGTACCACGTCTTCCGATAATAGAAAAAAAGCGGGAGAAGAATATCTCCCGCCCTCATGGCGATTAAGCGCGGACTTCACGCCGTGAAGATCTGTCCTTTCTCCTGATGGGTTCGACGTTGCTCACTGCTTCGGCGTTGCTCGGCATCGTGAGCCCGTCGAACGACATCATGAGCGTGTCGAATGACTTCCGGCTCCTGTATTACTACTTCTTCGACGCGATGCCTTTCTTAATGGCGTTCACTACGCCGTCGCTGCCGGCCTCGCGGATCGAGAGGAGCATGCCCTTCTTCTCATAGTACCCGATGAGCGGCGCGGTCTTCTCAGTATACACGTCGAGGCGCTTGCTGATGGCCTCCATGGTCTCGTCGGCGCGCTGGATCGTCGGGCTGCCGCACTTCTTGCACTTGTCTCCTGCCGCAGGCGGGTTGCTCTTCACATTGTAGATCTCCTGGCACGAAGCGTTCGAGCAGGTCCGCCGTGTCGTAAGCCGGTCAAGGATCACGTCGCGGGGGACATCGATGCTGGCCACCAGGTCGAGCTTGATGTTCAGCTTCTTGAGCAGGGCATCGAGAGCGTCGGCCTGGGGAAGGGTCCGCGGGAATCCGTCAAGCAGGAAACCCTTCTGGCAGTCCTTCTCCTGGAGACGCTGCTCCATGATGCCCATGATCAGTGAATCAGGCACGAGGTCGCCGCGGTCCATGTATCCCTGGGCCTCCTTGCCGAGCGGAGTACCGGCCTTCACCGCTCCGCGAAGGATGTCGCCGGTCGAGATCTGGACCGAGCCGTCCTGGGCCGTTAATAATTTCGCCACCGTGCCCTTGCCCGCACCCGGCGCCCCTAAGAGAATGATACGCATGAATGAAACCTCCTGAGATCGTAAAGTTGGTGTTTCGGGGGGGCATTATGGTATGAATCCGCCGAAAAATCAAGAAAAAATTCACCCCATAGGGATTTCCGGGTCTTTCGTATTTAAGCTGGAAAAAGCTGTACAAACCAGAAACCGACCTGCCTGTGCGTGCCGTGCCTGCGCCGCAGCGCGGCAGGCAGGTACGCACGCAGACAGGGAAAGGCTAAGATTCGTCCGCAGATTCCAAAAGTAGGCGCTTCTAAGCGACACAGATTCCACAGATTCAAAATGACCGTCCTGAATCGTGTTTTAAAGACTAAATCTGCGTCAATCCGCGATATCTGTGGAAAAGTTTTTCCTCCGAGCCTCTGTTCCTGTGGTCATACCTTGCCTTTTCAACTTTATTACGAATGAACAGGACTTCTCTTTCCTCTGTCTTCTGTCCGCCTTCTACGGTATCTCGTATTTCTTCATCTTTTCCAGGAGGGTCGAACGGGAGATGCCAAGGACCTTTGCCGCGTGCGACCGGTTGCCGTTCTCGGCCAGGAGGATGCGGCGGATGTGGTCCCGCTCCATCTCGGCGAGGGACTTGTGCGGGCCCCCCTCCTCTCTTCCTCTCCTCCGGGAATGCCGGCTGCCCTCTCCCGTGCCGGTCATGTCCTTCGGAAGCAGGTCCTCACCGATCACCGTTCCGGCAGCGAGGACCATTGCCCGTTCCACGATATTCCTGAGCTCCCGCACATTGCCGGGCCATGGATATTTCACCATGGCATTCATCGCCTGCTCCGTAAATCCGGCGATATTCCTGTTCAGCGTGGCGTTGAACTGACCGACAAAGCAGCCGGCAAGGACCGGGATGTCCTCGGGCCGCTCCCGCAGCGGCGGAATGACGATCGGAAAGCCGCTCAGGCGGTAATAGAGGTCCTCGCGGAACCATTCCTCGCTCACCCCCCGGGCAAGGTCGCGGTTCGTCGCGGCAATGACCCGCACGTCCACCTGGATGTCGCGGTTCCCGCCCACGCGTTTGAAGCAATGCGTCTCAAGGACCCTCAGGAGCTTGGGCTGGACCGACAAGGGCATCTCGCCGGCCTCGTCGAGGAACACCGTGCCCCCATCGGCCACCTCCAGGAGCCCCCGCTTGAGCTCCCGCGCATCGGTGAAAGCGCCCCGCTCATGACCAAAGAGCTGGCTTTCGATAAGGCCCTCCGGAAGCGCGGCAAGGGTGACATCGAGGAACGGCCTTTCGCGCCGGGGGCTCCGGCGGTGGATCTCCCGGGCGACCAGTTCCTTGCCGGTCCCGCTCTCGCCGGTAAGAAGCACCGTGGTGTGTGCGTTCTCACCCATGAGATCGATAAGGTGATGGAGTTCGTGGACCTCCATGGACCTCCCCACCACAGGATGGTCCATGCGCTCCTGGTAATACAGGTTCTCGAGCAGGAGCTTCCGCTTCTCCATGATCCGGTCCGTGAGCGCATCCAGATCGCGCAGGGATATGGGCTTCGGGAGATACTGTTCGGCCCCCTCCTTGATCGCCAGCACGGCGTTCTCGATGGTGCCCCATCCGGTCATCATCACGATGGAAGAGGCGCTGTCATGCGCCTTGATCAGCTTCAGGATATCGAGGCCGTTCGCATCGGGCAGCCGGAGGTCCAGGAGGACCACGTCGGGCGTATATTCGTCGATAAGCCGGATCCCGTCCCTGCCGCTGCCCGCATGCATCGCATCCCACCCGCGGCCGGTGAAATGCTGATCGAGCATGGTGCGGACATCTTCTTCGTCGTCAATGATCAGGATTCTGGGCATGGATGCAACCGCAGGCGCGACGCTCTGCGCGCGAAACTCCTGTCGAGAGAGAGATTGTTCAGGCCGGCGGATCGGGAAGGCGCTGATCCCCGCTCCTGCCATAGGGAAGTTTTATGGTCACGGTGGTGCCGCGCCCCTCGGTGCTTTCGATCGTGATGTCGCCGCCATGGTCTTCCATGATCTTTCTGCAGATGGCGAGCCCCAGTCCCGTGCCCTTGGGTTTCGTCGTATAGAACAGGTCGAAGACATGGTCCAGGTTCTGCGCCGGGATGCCCGAGCCCGTATCTGCGACCCGGAACAGGAGAAAATTGTCCGCAAGCAGCATGGTTATGTCGATCGACCCTCCGTCGGGTGCCGCCTCGATCGCATTCCGCAGAAGGTTCAGGAACACCTGGCGGATCTGGAAAGGATCGAAATACGCGACAGGGTGGCGAACGGCATAGTCGCCGGAAACGGTGATGCCTTTCCGCCGGTGCTCGTCCCGGTGCAGGTCCAGGACCTCTTCCCAGAGGACCCGCAGGTCGGTCTCTTCCCGCCTGAGCTTCATGGGCCTGCCATAGATCAGCAGTTCCTCGACCAGCTGGTTCAGCCGCTTCGTCTCGGCCAGCAGCGCGCGCGTCAGCTCCAGATGCGCCGGGTCCGTAAGGTCGCGCTCGAATATCTGGCCGATGGCACTGATGCCGAAGAGCGGGTTCCGGATCTCGTGGGCCACACCCGCCACCACGCGCCCCATGGCGGCAAACCGCTCCTTGTTCATGAGTTCCGCATGAAGGGTCTTGAGTTCGGTCAGGTCCTGGTACACAACAATGATCCCCTCCTGCTCCCCTTCGCCGCCTGAATAGTAGGAGCTGGTGAATCCGATGGGCACCGTATTGCCGTCCGGCGTCCTGACCGTGATCTCGTCGTAGGACCCGACGCGCACGCCCGCGAATGCCGCGGCCTCGGGAACAACTTCTACCAGTTTCTTGCCGACCAGGTCCTCGTGCCCGTGGCCGAGGATCCAGGCGCCCTGACGGTTGATGAGCTTGATCCGCCCTTCCCGGGAAAGGAGCACGACGCCGCTCGACATGCTCGAAAGGATTCCCCGCATGAGCCGGACGCTCTCGTTCAGTTCGGTGGTCCGGATCTTCACCATGTTCTCAAGTCCCGAGTAGGTCTCCTTCACCCGCTGTGCCATGTCGTTGAACGAATGTGCCAGCTCGGAGAACTCGTCGCCGCCTTCCATGCTGATGCGGTGCCCAAAATTGCCCATCCCGATGATCCGGGCGCCGTGATGCAGGGTCAGGAGGGGCGCAAGGACGGCCTTCCGGACGGCGACATACAGCGCTGTTCCCATGACCACGATGAAGACCGCCAGCAGGATCATGAGCTGATGCTTGCCGGTCTGGATCTCTTCGATCGTGACCTCGAGGGAATGAGAGATCAGAATGACTCCAAGGGTCTCTCCCTCGCTCCCGTGGCAGCGGCGGCATGCGCTTTCGTTCGGGAGCGGAAAAATATTGGTATGGAGCGGGACAACGCCTTCCTCGTTGAAATCCATGACCATTCCGCTCTCGAACGCCTGTGCGATCTGCGGTATCGCGAAACGGGGTCCCGGGACCCCGAACGCGTGCGTACCGTCCTTCCGGAGCACTGCAAGCCTCACCAGGCCGTAAGCGCCCTGAAGGCTTTCCATAAGGCGGAGCGTGCTCCGGGGCCTTCCGGTCAACATGTTGTCCTTCAGGCCGGCAACAACGGTCCTGGCCAGGAGGTGCTCTTTTTCGGCGCCCTTCCGGGAAAGAATGCGCACATCCCGCTGGATGATGATATACGAAAGGATGCCGAAGAAGATGATGAGTATCCCGAGGACAAGGATGAGGAATTTTGCGTGGAGCTTGAACGGGAACATAATGAAGGAATAGTATACCAGGACACGGGACGGGTCAATGGGAAAAGTGCGTCTACACGAGGATGGTAAGGATCACGACCGGGATTGGCGGCTTTAAACTGGGTTATGCGGTTTGCTCTCTGCGGCAACAAATGCACAACTCTGCCCAATAGCAAGATTCAAGACGCGACATTATGGGTTTCCCTAAGGGTTTACTAAATCATGGAAAAAAATCTCATGCCCGTTTTTATTCAGTGCTTCAATGGTAGTAGCGCTATAGCGCTATGGAGTGGTTGAAACTCTCAATATTTGGGTAAGCGAGTATTCCCGATATTTTCATTTTGACTGTCTTTCCTTATTTACATATCTTCATGCCGTCTATCTTCGGGTGAAGCCGAGACGCCGTGCAAGTAAAAGCATAATGGCGGCGAGCATACCTGCCAGAGCGAAAGCGGTCAGGGTCCATTTAATGAGCGTCGCGATGCCTGCCAGAGTGCCTACCAGGAGATTGTGGCCAGGATATATAATGAGCAGTAGAAAGATGAACAGATTTTCGATACAATCCGCCAATGCGATCCCGAGCGGCAGAAGGTTGACTTTAATCCAGGGCGTGGACGGTCCGAAGAGGATCATTGCAAAACGCGAAAACAGCAAGGCGAACGCGAGACCATAGGTCACGAGGAAAACAACATCAGCAGCCAGAAAGCGGAGGTACAATGCACGACCGTCAGCGCCGTATCGATCCATTGCGCGAAAGGCATCCGTTGCCGAATAATAGAGACGGACATCGAGAAGGTCCTCACCATCACTCAGCTTCTCAAGCTCGGAGGCCGAAAGCGGGAGCGTGGAGAAATTGAAAAGCCAGAAAAAGAAAGCGACGCCGGCGAACAGTGCGATCAGCAGGCGACGGGAATAAAGTCGGGCAACGGCATCGCTGATTCTTGCGAACATATTTTCTCTTATCATTAGAACTCGATCACCGGGATCTCGTTCTCCCGCATATTTTGCTGGATCGTCCAGAAGTGTGCCTTGCCATGAGACAAGCGCAGGAGAATGAATCGTGGATCGTCCACCTTGCCGCCGAAGGACTTGAGGTAGTCCCGTTCGTTCAAAAGCTGCTGTTTCTTCTCACGGTCGTCGATAATCTCGATGGCGCCGTTGATGCGCAGCATCTTCCGGAAGTCCGGTGAGCAGTAGCAGAGCTCGATATTGGGATTGGCGCTGATCTGTTTGTAAACGCCCTTTGTTGCGCCGGTGGTGAAATAGATCTTCCCGTCATTGAATAGGACCGTCAGAAATCCCCTGACCCTGGGCCTGTCCCCGTCGATCGTGGCGATGAAGCACACGGGGTTCTGTTTCACAAACGCAAGCACCTCTTCGTATGACATGACTTCCCTCCTGGATTCGATGTACGCGTATGATACAACGGGATCAGGGAAAGGGCTTTTAAAATGCAATCATTGTTTTTAGAAATCCCCTTGTTCTTAAAAAGGCGCGGAACATTATTCGCACGAATATGAGAGGTTCCGGGTCGGTGAGCAGGGTTGATGGATCAACCACCGGTGTTTAGGCGGTATTCGTGTTCTTTCGATACTCTGACGGTGTCATCTTGTACTGCTTTTGAAAACAGGCGGATAAATACGACGGGCTGTTAAAGCCGCACTCCAGCGCAATTTCTGTGATGGATTTGTCCCCTGCGAGAAGCAGCTTCTTCGCGCGCTCCAGCCGGAGATCATGCGCGTACTCCATGGGAGCTTTGACGGTTTCCTCCTTGAACACCCGTGCGAAATGGGATGCGGACAGGTGGGCCACCGAGGCCAGGACGCCGACGGTGATCTTGTCGTCCATGTGCGAATGAAGATATTCAACGGCGCGGTTCACTTCAACTTTATCGGTCAGCCGGTCCCTGGATGCGGGAGCGCGTATGACCGATCTAATGAGCGAGTGGCATATCTCGGCACCCAACGCTTCCATAACCGCATCGCTCCCGGCTTGCCTGTTGTCTGCCTCAATCATGAACCGCTTGAGAAGCGGCGGTAATCCCGGGTCAGGTACATGGGATTCGCCACGGAAGCAGGGGAGTCTCCCGCGAGAATAGAGCCTGTACTGCGTTTCGAAGAACAGCTTGTGTATGAACATGCCTATATAGCGCGGTGGCACATCGGAAGGAAGCTCCTGATGACGGATGCCGGGAGAGAGGGCCGAGACCAAACCCGGCGAGCCGGTTACTATACTGCCGTCCATTTTCATGGAGGTCTGGTCGTTGAAATTAAGGATGAACATGTACGAGGGGTGGCTGTGTTCCGGCATGTGAGTATAAAAACACGGCCCGCCCACGGGCATGAACAGGGCTATTTTGCCCGTGACAAAGCAATCCACATACCGGAGCTGCTCCTTCGTGATTGCGCCGGCGAGACGACGGATTTTTACAAGGATATTTTTCATCATGCGATTATCGCACAAACTGAGGGACGCGGCGGCCTTGTGCCGTGTCCCTCTGGAACGATGTGATATTTGCCTATCCTGGCCGCACTTATTATGTTTTAAATCTCAAACAGTCCCCACGTTCCTCGACTCGCGGGTTAATCGCCAACCTCACGCAAGGACGTACATAACGCTGAACCCTATTCCCTCGGATTTTATAACGCCGAGCTTTTCAAGCTTGCGTATTTCCTTAAGCGCACCTTCACCGGTATGATCGTGTATGTCGGTCGAAACATGGCGCCTGCCTTTCGATTCCCACCCAACCTGATAGCTCAATTCTGAATCCGTTTACGAAAGTCTAACATTATAGATCTGGCCACACGATGTTGTTTTCATGTTGCGTTAAAAAACCAAAAGCATATTTAGAAACAACGTCGCCTAAGTTCCCAAAAGCACAACGCTGCCCATCAGCAAGATTCAAGACGCGACCCTATGGGGTTTCCTATGGGGTTTGACTGGCCCATGAAATTTAACACACCAAGATAAAAGACCTGACCCTGTGAAGCTGACTACCCCCTTTGTTTTATTACGCATTCTGCCCCGCGGCGAAGCCCGACGCCCAGGCCCAGTGCAGGTTGTATCCGCCAAGCTCCCCGGTCACATCAACAACCTCGCCGATAAAATAGAGGCCGGGCACCTTCTTTGCCTCCATCGTCTTCGACGACAGCTCGTCCGTGTCCACGCCTCCCGCGGTCACCTCCGCAGTATCGTACCCTTCGGTCCTTTTGGGGAGCACTTTCCAGGCGTGGAGCCCGTCAGCGATAGCTTTCAACTCCCGGTCCGAGGTCTGGTCGAGCGGTTTCGAGATCGTCATCTGGCCGCACCACGCCTCGGCAAACCGTTTCGGGAGATATGCCGCGAGCAGGTTGCGCATCTCGATCTTGCTCCGGCGTCTGGAGATGAACTCACCGAGAATGTCCGTATCGGGAAGAAGGTCGATCGTGAGCGGCTCTCCGGGCGTCCAATAGAGCGATGCCTGAAGCGCCACAGGGCCGCTCAGGCCCCGGTGGGTGAACAGCAGGTTCCCCCGGAACCGCTTCGCGCCGCAGGAAACCGCCGTGTCGAGGGAAATCCCCGCGAGCTCCTGAAAGACCTTCTGATCACGCGCCGCGAACAGAAAGGGCACGAGGCCTGGCCTGGGCGGGACGACCTTGAGGCCGAACTGTTTGCCGATAGCGTGACCGAGACCGCTCGCCCCGAGGCCGGGATAGGAAAGGCCGCCGGTGGCGATGACGAGCGACTCCGTCCGGAACGCTCCCTGGTCGGTTGCAACCATGAAGTTCCGCCCATGACCAATATCCGTCACGCGGCATTTCAGGCGTATTTCCACACCAAACCGGGCGCACTCCGCCTCAAGCAGGGTAATAATATCGGCGGAGCTTTTTACACAGAAGAACTGGCCCGCTTCTTTTTCATGATAGGCGATATGGTGTTTCTCGACAAGATCGAGAACGTCACGGGGGGTGAACCGCGCGAGGGCGGATTTGCAGAAGTGGCTGTTGCGTGAGAAATAGTGACCGGGGGTCACGTTCCGGTTCGTGAAATTGCACCGGCCGCCGCCGGATATGCGGATCTTCGAGCCGGTCCTGGCCGCATGGTCCAGTACGAGCACCGCGCGGCCGCGTTTTCCGCATTCAATGGCGCAGAGCAGGCCTGATGCCCCTGCGCCGATGATGATGACCTCCTTCTTCGTTCCTTCACTCACTACGATCCCGGAGCGCCGTTCAGCATCCCGGACCTCTTGGTCCTAATCACGCTTTTTCTTGCGCTTATTTTCCTTCTGCTGGACATCTTTCTTTTCGCCATCGTGCTCTTTTTTATCAACCTTATGGCATTCATTGCACTTCTTCGGGTCTGTGGTACTGAAGGCCTTTTTCCCGTCATGGCATACGCCGCAAAATTTGCCTTTTTTCATCGCTTCCATGGTCATGATGTCGGCGTTCTTTTTCGTCTGGAACAGCCCTGCGATATGGCATGTTTCGCAGTGATAGCCCTTCTTGGCATGCTTCGTTCCGTCAAAGGTCACCTTGCCTGCTCCACCGCCCGGCCACGTAAGGTTTATCCCTTCGGGAACTGCCGATGAGACTGCTGGAAACAGGAAGAACATCAGGAAAAGAATTACTCCATTGAATAGGTGCTTCGACATCGTGCGCCTCCGCGGGAAAAGAATTACTAAGTGATCATTATAGCATATTGTTGCACGGGAAGATGCGAGAAAACATCTTTTCCTCCATGACGGGTACTGCCGCAGTCTACGGAGCAGCGTTCCCGGCCCCCTGCTACTCGTACCGGAGTGCGTCTATGGGATTGAGAAGCGAGGCCTTGTACGCGGGATAGAATCCGAAGAAGATGCCGATGAACCCGGAAAAGCCGAAGGCCAGTACGATGGACAGGGGCGAGACGACCGTGGACCATCCGGAAATGGACGACAGGACCATTGCGGTCGACACCCCGGCAATGATGCCGACGATGCCGCCGATGAGGGACAGGGTGAGCGCCTCGATGATGAACTGGAGCCGGATGTCCCAGGTCTTTGCGCCGATGGCCATGCGGATGCCGATCTCCCTCGTCCGCTCCGTGACCGAGACCAGCATGATGTTCATGATCCCGATGCCGCCGACGAGCAGCGAGACCGACGCGATGGCGCCCAGCAGCAGGGTCATGACCCTGGTGGACTGCTCCTGGGCCTGCATGAGCTGGGTGAGGTTCCGGACCGTGAAATCGTTGTCCTGCTTCTGGCCGATGCGGTGGCGCTGACGCAGCAGCTCGGTGATCTGCCGCTCCGCCAGCGGCAGGTCCTCGCTGCTCCGCGCCTTGACCGTGATGATCCGCACCATGCCGGGGAAGAGCGTCCCGAAGAGCTTTTTCTGTGCCGTGGTCACCGGGATCATGACCGTGTCGTCCTGGTCCTGTCCCTGGGCGTTCTGGCCCTTGGGCGCCAGCACGCCGATGACGGTAAAGGGAAGGTTCTTGATCCGGATCGTCTGGCCCACGGGGTCCTGGTCCCCGAACAGGTTGTCCGCAACCGTCTGGCCCAGCAGGCAGACCTTGGTCGCGCTCTTCACGTCCTGCGTGGTAAAGGCGCGGCCTGCGCTCAGCTCCCAGTCCCGGACCACGAGGAGGGACGGCGTCGTGCCGGCGACGCCGGTGGACCAGTTCATGTGGCCGGCCACGAGCTGGGCGACACCGTTGTGGATCGGCGCCGCGTCCGCCACGGCGGGGCATTCTTTGATGATCGCCTCGGCATCGCCCATGGTGAGGGTGGGTTGCGTGCCCGCGCCCATGCGCACGCCGCCGGCGGTCGTGGCGCCGGGCAGGATGATCAGCAGGTTGCTCCCCATGCTCGATATCTGCTCGGCGATCTTCCGGCTCGCGCCGGTGCCCACGGCGACCATGGCGATGACCGCGCCCACGCCGATGATAATGCCGAGCATGGTGAGGCCGGAGCGCATCTTGTTCACCCGCAGGGCGCGAAAGGAGATCTTAAAGGTGGATGGAATGTTGATCATGATGAACCCATTGCGGATTGCGGATTTCGGATTGCGGAATGAACGTCAAAAGCAGTAATATTCGGCTCTTTTTTCATAGGGGTAAATTCCCGATAGCATGCCGATGCAAAAGCATCCGAGGTTAAAAGCTTTTAATCCGCAATCCGCAATCCGCAATCCGCAATTATATCACCGCTTCGTCGCTCACAATATGGCCGTCTGAAAACCGGATGATCCGCTTGCTGTAAGCCGCGATGTCGTGTTCATGGGTCACCAGGATGACCGTGATGCCGGACTCCCGGTTCAGCCTGACGAAGAGCTCCATGATCCCGGCGCTGGTCTTGGTATCGAGGTTGCCCGTAGGTTCGTCGGCGAGGATGAGGGGAGCGTCGTTCACGAGAGCGCGGGCAATGGCCACCCGCTGCTGCTGGCCGCCGGAGAGCTGGTTCGGATGATGGTCTTCCCTGCCCTCCAGTCCCACGCTCTTGAGGGTAGCCAGGGCGCGCTCACGCCGTTCTGAAGCTGTGTTGCCGTTGTAGAGCATGGGCAGCTCGACGTTCTCGATGGCTGAGGTGCGGGAAAGGAGATTAAAACCCTGGAACACGAAGCCGAGCTTCTTGTTCCGGATCTCGGCGAGCTGATCCCGGGAGAGCGTGCCGGTGTCGACACCGTCCAGCAAGTACTGTCCATGGGTCGGCGTGTCGAGGCAGCCCAGGAGGTTCATGAACGTCGATTTACCCGAGCCGGACTGGCCCATGATGGCGACGAACTCGCCCTGCTCGATGGCCGTTGAGATACCGTCGAGGGCCCGCAGGTCGATGTCGCCGAGCCGGTACACCTTGCTGATATTCCGTGCTTCAATGAGTGCCATACTAGAACATCCTGGGGCTGGTCGAGGCCTTCGTTGCGCCCTTCTTCAGGGACTCGATGATGAGCAGTTGACCTTCCTTCAGGTCGCCCGGCAGGACCTCGGTAAAGTTTCCGTCGCCGATGCCAGGCGTGATGGAGACGCGCTTCGGTTTTCCGTTCTCCAGGATCCATAACCCGGGTCCCTTCTTCTCGCCGCCGCCGGGCGCCTTCTCCGGACCCCGCTCCGCCGGCCTGAACCGGAGGGCGGCGTTGGGGACCCTCAGCGCGTCGTCCTTCATTGCGACGATGATCGATACGCTGGCGGTCATACCGGGCATGAGCCTGAGATCGCGGTTCTGCACCTGGATCACCACGTCGTACGTGACCACGTTCTGCACCGTGATCGGGGCCTGCCGTTTTTGCCATACCTTTCCCTTGAACGTGGTGTCGGGATAGGCATCGACGGTGAACTCCACATCCTGGTCCATGCTCACCCTGCCGATGTCCGATTCCGCCACGTTCGTGTCGATCTGCATCTTCGTGAGGTCCTGGGCGATCGTGAACAGCGTAGGGGTCTGGAAACTCGCGGCCACGGTCTGGCCCACGTCCACGTTCCGGGAAATCACGATGCCGTCCACGGGAGAGTAGATCTTCGTATAGTTCAGGTTCGTCTCTGCCGCTTGGAGGGCTGCTTTTGCCTGCGCAAACTGCGCCTTGGCACTGTCATAGTTGGTCACTGCGGCATCGTAATCGTTCTTCGCGACAAGGTTCCGCGCAAAGAGGTTCTTGTTCTGATTCAGGATGCGCTCAGCATCCCGCAGTGCCGCCTGGGCACGGTCGGCGTTGGCCTGCGATTGGGCCAGCTGGGTCTCGAAGAACGCGGGATCGATCTGGGCAATGATCTGGCCCTTTTTCACGCGGGAATTGAAATCCGCGTAAAGGCTCTTGATCGTTCCCGACACCTGGGTGCCCACAAGCACCGTGGTCACGGGATTCACCGTGCCGGTCGCCGTGACCGCTGCCCGCATGTCGCCGCGGGTCACCGCCTCGGTCCGGTACTCCACCTTGTTATTCCCGCCGCCGAAGACCGCGAACAGTGCGATGACCAGCACGATGGCGGCAAGGGCTATCAGTGCGACCTGCCGAAAGCGGCGGCTTCCGAGGATGCTGCTGAAGCGTGAGAACCTTTCATTATTCATGGGATTTCGCCTTTTTACGCGCCTGGACCATGTTCATGTTCCCCAGTCGCCGCTGGAGCCCGTCCATATAAAGATAGACGACGGGGGTCACATAGAGCGTCAGCGTCTGCGAGAACAGAAGCCCGCCGACCACGGCAAGGCCGAGAGGACGGCGTGATTCTGCCCCTGCTCCGAAACCGAGGGCGATGGGCAGGGTGCCCAGAAGCGCGGCCATGGTGGTCATCATGATCGGCCGGAACCGGACGAGGCAGGCCTTGACAATAGCATCGTGAGGCGTTGCCGCCTCCCTGCGCTGCGCATCAAGGGCGAAGTCGATCATCATGATGCCGTTCTTTTTCACGAGCCCGACGAGCAGGATCACGCCCACGAAGGCATAGACGTTCAGGTCGGACCCGAAGATGAGGAGCGTCACGAGCGCGCCGAAGCCTGCAAAGGGCAGCGCCGACAGGATCGTGAGCGGATGGATGAAGCTCTCATACAGAATGCCGAGCACGATGTAGATCACGATCATGGCGGCGAGAAGCAGCATGCCCAGGCCCTGCATGGAGGATTGGAACGCCTGCGCCGTGCCCTGGAAGCTCGTGGAGATGGATGCGGGAATCGTGTCCCGTGCGGCCTTGTTCACGGCCTCCACGGCGGTCCCCAGGGATACGCCGGGACGGGTGTTGAACGAGAGCGTGACCGCCGGCAGCTGGCCCAGGTGGTTCACCGACAAGGGACCCATGCTCTGGGAAAGCTTTGACACGGTCCGGAGCGGGACAAGCTGGTTGCCTGACGAGCGGATATACAGCAGCGAGAGCGAGGCCGGGTCCTGCTGGTACTCCGGCTCCAGTTCCATCAGGACGCGGTACTGGTTGTTCGGGGCGTAAATGGTCGTTATCTGCTGACTGCTGTACGCGGCCTGGAGCGCCGTCTGCAGCTGCGTAGCGGTGATGCCGAGGGCCGATGCCTTATCGCGGTCGATCTCCACGTTCACCTGGGGGTTTTTGATCTGCAGGTCGCTCGTCACGTCCTGCAGCATCGGCATTTCGCGCATCTTCGCCTCAAGCCTGGGGGCATTCTCGTAAAGCTCGTCGATATCGGGGCTCTGAAGCGTGAACTGGTAGAGACTCTTGGTGATAGTCCCGCCCAGGCGTACCGGCGGCGGGTTCTGCGGAAACGCCAGGATCCCGGGGACCTGCGCGAGTTTGGGCCTGAGCTGCTGGATCACCTGGTCCACGTGCAGCTTTCGCTCGGAGCGCGGTTTCAGCCGTATGAACATCCGCCCCTGATTTGCCGAAGAACTGGCGCCGCCCGCGCCCACGGCGGACATAAAGGCATCCACGTTCGGGTCCTTGAGCACGACGGCGGCCACGGTCTGCTGGTGCTGTTTCATGGAATCGAAAGAGGTCCCCTGC
The DNA here is from genome assembly GCA_964364055.1 of uncultured Nitrospiraceae bacterium. GTDB lineage: Bacteria > Nitrospirota > UBA9217 > UBA9217 > UBA9217 > JAAXXJ01. The sequence goes on from CAYILT010000012.1 coordinate 22,210, forward strand.
GCGGTTTCCGTACTGATGAACAGCTGGCCCGTGTCCTCGCTGGGGAGAAAGCCCTGCGGCATGATCAGGAAAAGTACCACCGTTGCAAAAAGAATGACCCCGGATACAAGCATCGTGGCCAGACGATGCTGGAGCACGGAGGTCAGGGTCTGTTCATAAAAATGCAGCATGTTGGCGAAGAAGCGCTCCGATGCCTGGTACAGTCTGCCGTGCTGTTCGTTCCCGTGAGGACGCACGAACCGGCTCGTCAGCATGGGGATGAGCGTCAGGGCGACAAAACCGGAGATCAGGATGGCCATGCCGATGGTGATTGCGAATTCATGCAGGAGCCTTCCCATGATGCCGCCCATGAAGAACACGGGGATAAAGACCGCCACCAGCGAGATGGTCATGGACAGGATGGTGAACCCGATCTCCCTGGACCCTTTGAGCGCGGCCTCCATGACGGTCTCGCCCATTTCCATGTGCCGGATGATGTTCTCGAGCATCACGATGGCGTCGTCCACCACGAACCCGACGGACAGCGTGAGCGCCAGGAGGGACATGTTGTCCATGCTGAAGTCGAGGACATACATGACGGCAAAGGTGCCCACAATGGACAGGGGAAGCGCCAGGCTTGGGATGATGGTTGCCGAAAGGTTCCGGAGGAACAGGAAGATCACGAGCACAACGAGGCAGACGGTCAGTATCAGGGTGAACTGCACGTCATGCACGGAATTACGAATGGATTCAGACCGGTCGAACAGGACCTCGAGGTTCACCGCAGCCGGCATCTGCCGGCGGAACGTGGGAATGAGCTTCTTGATGGAATCCACGACCGCGACCGTGTTCGTACCGGGCTGGCGCTGGATCGCCAGAACAACGGCCCGCGTGTCCTTGAACCAGCTCGCGACCTTGTTGTTTTCCACGCTGTCTATCACGCTGCCCAGTTCCTGGAGCCGCACGGGCGCGCCGCCGCGATAGGCCACGATGACCGGACGGTATGCCCTGGCGTCCAGCAATTGGCCCGTTGACTGTATGGTGAACGCCTGGTTCGCGCCTTCCAGCGTGCCGGTCGGAAGGTTCACGTTCGCTCGCGCGATTGCGCCGGCCACTTCGTCGATCCCGATCCCTTTGCTTGCCAGTGCGCGGGGATTGAGCTGCACGCGCACGGCGTATTTCTGTGACCCGAAGACCTGCACCTGGGCGACACCGCTCACCATGGAGATGCGCTGGGAAATGATGGTCTGGGCGTAATCGTCCACTGCCGAGAGCGGCAGGGTGGGTGAACTGAGGGCGAGGTAGAGAACCGGAGAGTCGGCGGGGTTCACCTTGCGGAAGGACGGCGGGCTCGGCATGTCCTCCGGCAATTGGCGCGCCGCGGAAGCGATGGCCGACTGTATGTCCTGGGCCGCGGCATCGATGTTTCTGCTGAGGTCGAATACGATCGTTATCCGGGTGTTTCCCTGGGTATTGGCCGAGCTCATGGAGTCGATTCCCGCGATGGTCGAGAACTGCTTCTCCAGCGGCGTGGCCACGGCCGAGGCCATGGTCTCGGGGGAAGCTCCCGGCACGTTCGCGCTCACCTGGATCGTGGGAAAGTCCACGTTCGGCAGGTCGGAGACCGGCAGGAGACGGTACCCGGCGATGCCCGCGAACAGGATCGAGAGCATGACCAGGGTGGTCATGACCGGACGGCGGATGGAAAGCTCGGAAATGTTCATGGGTAAACCTTTTTCACCGCAGAGGACGCAGAGGACAGCAACATCTTTGACAAGGAACAAGGCGAATCAGTTTACGACTAAACTGAAAAGACCTTTCAGCTCCGGTCTTATCATAGCCTTGCTCAGCGTAAATCCGTGTCAAAAGATATTCTGATCCGTTCCGCTTGCTCCGCTTTCCTCTGCGTCCTCTGCGGTAAACTGTTATTTCTTCGTTTCTGTCTTTGCTTCCGGTTTCTTCTCTTCGTCCTGCTTCGCGTTCTTGATCTCCACCTTGGCGCCGGGTATGATCCTGAGCTGGCCGTCGGTCACTACCTTTTCTCCCGCCGCGATACCCTTGTCGATGACCGTCCAGCCGCCGTACAACCTGCCCGGCGTTACGATACGGAGCTCCGCGGTCATATCATCCTTGATCACGTAAACATACTGGCCCTGCTGACCGGTCTGCACGGCCTGCGTAGGGACGACGACCCGGTTCCGCTCCGTGGTCAGCGTCAGGACAACGTCCACGAACTGCCCCGGCCAGAGCGCCCGGGCCTGGTTCGGAAAGGTGGCCTTCAGCATGATCGTCCCGGTCGCGGTGTTCACCTTGTTGTCGATGAACGTGAGGGTGCCCTTGACGGGCTTCTTGTTTCCCTGAGGGGTGTTCACTTCCACATGAAGCTCTCCCGACGTCTGATATCTCTTGATGTTCGCCAGGTCCTGCTCCGGCACCGAGAACGTCACGTAGATGGGCGTGATCTGGTTGATGGTCACGAGCGGCAGGTCGTTGGCCTTCACAACGTTGCCTTTCTGGATGGTGATGGCCCCGGTCTGTCCGTCGATGGGTGCTTTGATGGAGGTATATTCCAGCTGGAGCCGGGCGTTCTCCACGGCGGCCTCGTCCGCCTTCACGACGGCGTCGAGCGCGTCGGCGTTGGTCCTTGCACGGTCATATTCCTGGACGGAAACGAAACCCTTTCCCGCCAGGGCAGCATAGCGTTTGGACTCTTCCTGCGCATTCCTCGCCTGGGCCCGGTCACGGGCAAGGGCGGACTCGGCCTGCCGGAGGGCCGACTCGAAGGGGCGCGGGTCGATCTTGAACAGCAGTTTACCCTGCTTCACGTCCTGGCCGTCCCGGAAGTGCACCTCGGAGATCTCGCCGTTCACCTGGGACTTGATCGTCACCGTATTGTACGCTTCCACGTTCCCGATGGCCTTGATCTGGAGCGGCACGCTCTTCCGGTCCGCGGTCTCCGCGACCACCGGCACGACACGGGGCGGCGGCTGCTTGGCCTTGGAACAGCCGGACAGCGATACCACGGCACCCAAAAAAAGCAGCGCGACGACAGCGGTTCTGCTCGTTCCCCGCGTCTCCGCGTCCCCGCGTCTCCGCGTCTGTTTCCCTGCACTCCGCATTCCGCACTCCGCAGTCCGCATTCGCATCATTCCCCCATTGCCTTCAGAAGGGCCGCCTCGGCTATCTTATAGTTCGCCAGCGCCGCGATATAGTTCGTCTTGGCATTGGACAGGACCACCAGCGCGTTCGTCACGTCAAGGGGGCTGCCCACGCCGGCATTGTACCGCCCGTTCACGATTTCGTAGTTCTCCTGTGCCTGCCGGACGGTCAGCTCAGCCACGACCACCCCGTCCTCGAGCGCACGCAGGTTAAGGTATGCCTGCTGCACATCGAGCAGGATGCCTTGGCGAAGCGTTTCCTCGTTGGCTTTCTGAACGTTCAGGTTCTCCTTCGCCTCTTTGACCTGATTATTCGTCAGGAATCCGCTGAACAGGGGAAAGGTGAGGGTGACGCCCGCGCTCCATCCGCTCTTCTCGGGCGGAAAGTCGCTGTCGGCGCGCGTGATGCTCGCATTGCCGGTCAGCGTCGGGTAATAGCCGGACCGTGCAAGGGATATGGATTCCTTGGACGCCTCTTTCCTCGCCAGAACGGATTTGAGGTCCGGCCGGTTCGTGTAGGCCCTCTGGATGGACTCCTCGAAGGTCAGCGGGCTCTTCTGGAAGGCAAGGGTGTCCTCGATGGAGAAATCTGGCATGTCCGGCGCGCCCATGGCGTTCTTGAGCGTGACCTTCGCGATCTGGACCGCGTTCTCCGCCCGGATCCGGGCAAGCCTGGCATTGCTCAGGTTCACCTCGGCCGACGTCACGTCGTACTTGGACTTGACACCCGCATCAAAGAATCCCTTGGCCTGATCGAGCTGTTCCTGGTTCAGCTTCACCGTCTCGATCGCCACTTCCCGGTTCTTCCCGGTCTGCAGGAGCGTATAGTAGGCCTGTTTCACATTGAAGACCACCTGGCTGTACACGGTCCGCCGGTCCTCGCGCGATGCATCATGGCTTAACCGCTGGATCCGCACCTGGCTCGGGGTCTTGCCGAAATCAAAGATGTTCTGCGTAAGCGTCGCCGTTCCCTGGTATAGGTCCTGGGACGCGTTGGTCGGGTCCGTATAGGGAGAGAACTTGCTGTAGTTCCCCGCCAGGGTGACCTGGGGATAGTAGGCTGACCGGGCCTGGCCCACGCGGGTGCCCGCCGCGTTCATGGTGGACTCGGCCGCGGTAAGGCTCGGATTCCGCCTGAGCGTGATCTCGATGCACTGGTCCAGGGTCAGCCGCTCGACGGCAGCGGCGCCTCCCGTCGGCGACGGCGCGGTCGTTACGGCCGGCAGGGAAACGGCCGTCGTCCGGCCGCTCACCGGCAGTGTGCCGGCTGCGGACACCGGCCGCTCAGCTGCAGAAACAGGTCCCGACACGAGCAGACACAGCCCGAGCAGGCCGGCGGTATTCTTTGTCCAGCATGAGAGGAGGTTGCGCATGGTTATTCCCTTTCCTTCAGCGTACCGTGGACGAAGATGTCCACGATCTCCCGGACCTCGCGGTCCATTTTCCCTTTTTTGGTGATGTCCAGGCCCCGCATGATCTCCTCGGAGCGGAAATACGCGACAAGCATGCTCAGGAAGGTCCGGGCGCTGGCCTCGGGTGATATCTTCCGGAGCATTCCCTTTTTCTGGAGCGACAGAAAGTAGTCCGCCAGGGTCGCCCGGGTCTCGTCGATGGTATTATTATAGACCTTCCGGATCTTGCCGGGATAGAGGTTCACCTCGGAGAACATGATCTTGATGAAGGACTTCCGCTCCTTGAGCGTGAGCAGGAACCGCGTCGCGACGGCACACAATGCCTCTTCATAGGGAAGCACGTCAAGCCGGGACCGGAGCTCCTTCAACTGCGGCAGGAAGGTGTACTGGCCCAGCATGCCCTCGAAGAGCTTTTCTTTGGAGCCGAAGTGGCGGAACAGGGTGATCTCGCTCACCCCCGCCTCCTGCGCGATCTTCCGCGTGGTCGCCCCGAGGTAGCCTTTTTCCGAGACGAGCTTCATCGTCGCCCCGAGCAGCCGTTCTTTTGTGTCCAAGGTTTTCAGCATGTTAGTAGGCGCTTACTATACTGCGACACCGGACGGCTGTCAAGGTTAAACGGGTGCGGATCCGTCCTTGCTGGGGACGAAAAAAAACAGGCACAACCCTTCGGGGGCGCGCCCGCTCCACTACAATCTATTGTGCTGTCCTTCGAGGCTATCTTTTTTCCTCTCCCACAGACAGGATGCTCTGGGTCCCGGCATGAACGGCATCGGTCTGCCCAATGACATTACAAGGGGGCTTTTTCAACAGCCTGTTAGAGGGCTGTTCCTTTCTTCACTTCCCCGGCAGTTTGCACTGCGGGTTCTCCGCCCCTTTGTTCCACGGCATCAGCTTCAGCACCAGCGCGATCCCGCAGCGGTCGAAGAGCACCACCATCACCGTGCCGAGGGCGAGCAGCGCGTAGCAGTAGACGCGGCCCGCCTCCCAGAGGCCGAGCAGGGTGTAGGCGAAGTAGACGATGCGCACCTGGGAAGGAAAAGAGAAGGCGCTGCCCGTCCGTACGCCGATGAAGACCGACTGCACAAGGCTCACCACGATCACCGCGGCATAGCCCGGCGTCCAGCCGGACAGGGCCGCGACTATGAACACCAGCGTGACCGCCCAGAACCACCACTCGATGCTCCGCATATCGATCTTCAGCTTCATCGCAATACCTCCTGTGTATGAGGATCAGGGATCACTCGACCCCTGGGATCAAACGACACTTTGGGGCCAAATTTTTACGGGCTGTTGAAAAAGGCCTCTCAACGCCAAAACGCACCCTAAAGGGTGCGGCTACCTATTATATGATCAATGCATTACGATTTGGCAGCCGCGGGCTTTAGCCTGCGATATTACTCTTTCAACAACCCGTTTATCGTCAACCTACCGCCTCAGCGGCTGGATCTCCTTGTCCACGGGGATGTATTCCTTCACATAGTGCTTCGCGTGGTAAACGGTATAGAGCTTCTCCAGGAACAGGATGACACCGAAAAAGACGACCCCTGGCAGCGCCGCGTCGCTCTCCGCGCCCGATATCAGATTTACGAGCGAAGCGAGGACCATGACGATCAGCGAGGTCTCGACGATCGCGTCGCCGATGCCCACGATGGGATGGCCGGTGTAGAAATACCCGCCCCCGGGGAGCAGGATCGAGAGGTTCCGCGCCTTCTGCTCGTTCTTGAACTCCAGCTTGCATGAGGGACAGAGGTACTCTCCGATCGTGAGCGGAGCCGTGCATTTGGGGCAGAGATGGTGGCGAATACCATAGGTTGTCGGCTGCAGCGCCGTCATCCGGATCTCGTTCAGGACAACCTTCAGCTTCTTCGTGTCCTTCACGTACAGGAAGACCTCCTTCTTCCCGTTCTTGTACTTCACCGTGAACTTCCTTCCCAGGAACGTCGACGGAGTGATCGTGTCCACGTCGCCGAACCGTATCTGGGCGATCGAGTGGCGGGGCGAGTAGTTACCCTTGGAGGGAAAGTGCAGGATGCGCCGGTCCGTCACCACCAGCATGCAGCGCTTGATATAGTAGACCATCCAGCCCGAGGTGAATTGTTCCAGGAAAGACATGGGCGAGCAGCCGCGCATCGCCAGCAGCACCTCCTCGCCGGGCTCCAGGAACTGCTTGAGCAGCGGCACGTAGGGCGTCAGCATCTTGATCTGCTGCTTCTTGAGGCGCTCCTTGAATGCGCCCTTGTGGTTCGAGAAAGCGATGGACTGGTTGAGCGGAAGGCCGAAGGTCTCTGCGGGTGATGAAGTAGTGATCATTGATGCCTCCTGGTGATGTGGGATGTTCCTGACCTTTTGGAATTATACGGGCTGACAGATCTAGATTCGTGACCGATCTCGAATGCCCCTCCGTCAACCCGGAGAAGCTGCAAAGAATGTCACTACCGAAGCCTGACCCCTTACGCCTGCAACCTACATGCTACCGGATTACTATCCGGACAAGATAGTATACGCCCATTATAAGCATGCCGGTACTGATAACTATACCTAAAGGGGCAAATATTGTTTTCGTCATTTTGTATGCTTTTTCTTCACCAAAGATTTTTCTCCAGATGAGCGCCTTAGGGCTCTCCCTGATATATCTTTCTCCAAAGTTCTTGTCCACGATAAACCGGATAGCCATGATCAAACTGAAAATGCCTGCCGCAATTATTGCGACAGAGTAGAGTATTGCTTCTTTCATGCCATGCTCCTTTTGTTGCTAATTAGCACCATTGTGTTTTAACTGTAATGCGTAGCCCGCTGGCGCGGCCGGG
>CAYILT010000013.1:0-22661 GCA_964364055.1 uncultured Nitrospiraceae bacterium
AGACTAAATCTGCGTCAATCTGCGAAATCTGCGGATAAGTTTTTCCTCCGAGCCTCTGTTTCTGTGGTCATACCTTGCCTTTTCAACTTTATTACGAATGAACCAAGAATTACTACTTCGGCCCCACGACCTTCTCCAGAATGATGTCCTTGATGACCTTGATCTGGTCCACGAGCTTCCTTGGCGGGACCGCGGCACGATGGATGGCGCTCCGGATGGCCACCATGCGTTCGAGCGTTGCAAGCTCCCCCTGCCGGATGAGCTCGCGGGGGTCGCTGAAGTCTGCCCAGTGAATATGGCCCACGGCCGGATGGATCGAAACATCGGCCTCTTCGAGGAGGAGCTCGTTCAGGAACACCCGGGTGACCGCATCGGCACGGAGCACAATGTCCAGACCCGACGTATCGCTGAACTTGGCCATCTCGCTCGAGACATCAACGGCGATGACCACATCGGCGCCCATGTTCCGAGCGCAGATCACGGGGACGCGCTCCACCCATCCCCCATCGACCAGCATCATGTCGCCATCCTTCACCGGCGGAAAGATCCCCGGCAGGGCGCAGCTCGCCCGGACCGCTGTCCGCAGCGAGCCGCTCGCATAGACGACACGCTTGCCGTTACGAATATCGGTGGCAACGCACGCGAAGGGGATCTTGGTGTCCTCTATATTGATATCGGGGATGAGGGGGTTCAGGAACTCCTCGTACTCTTCTTCCGATATGAAAGCGGGCTTGGTGGCGGTAACACCCCAGAAATACCCTTTACGGATAAGGTTCGCCATATCGGCGAAAAAACCGTGATTATTGCTGGGCTGCTCCAGGCGGCGGATGAACTCAAGGCGGGTCTTGCGGGAGCGGAAGCTGCGAAGATACTGGTCCACCCGGCCGATCCAGTACTCCGCGTCGGGCTGGGAGGCATACAGTCCTCCCACGACGGCGCCGAGACTGGTTCCCGCGATCATGTCAACGGGGAGCTTGGCATCCTCGAACACCTTGAGCACGCCGAGATGAGCAAGCCCACGAGCCGCCCCGCCGCCCAATGCCAGACAGACCTTCGGTTCCATCAGTGGTTCCTGACTTTATTGGGATTTTGCCTCATTGATCGCCGAATCATAGCATCGGTATCGGAAAGAGTAAAGAAGATTCCTGAGCCACGAACTTATAACGTGACCTCTGAGTTTTTCGTCATTGGCACTGAGCGTTGTAAAGCTCTGCCCTATCAGTCGCTCTCCTGCTCACCTCACAGGACGAGAATTTGAAGAATAGCATCCCTGCCCCATTGCTTGAGAATAGGGCGATGGGTCCGCATCAAGAACCACGAAATGGCAGTCCAGTTTCATATTATGAACATGAAAAAGTCATAAATTTCCTTGACATAAAATAATACTAGTGGTAATGTTCACATTATGAACAGTGGATTACCCAGTTCTCCTCCATCGGAAGCAGGACGCTATCGGGACCTTCGGATCCTTGACGAACTCTCGAACAATGATGCCCTGACGCAACGCGACCTGAGCAAGCGAATGGGCATCGCACTGGGTCTGGTAAACTCCTACATCAAGAACCTCATCGCCAAAGGCTATATCACCGTCAAGAATATCCCGTCGAAACGCTACGCATACTATCTCACACCCAACGGATTTGCAGAAAAGACCCGCCTTGCGTACGACCTCCTGCAAGACTATACCCGCATCTACCGCGAAGCGAAAAACAACTATCGCCAGCTCTTTTTCGAACTCGAACGCTCGGGGGCGAAACGCATCGTCTTCGCCGGCGCTGACGAGGTGGCGGAGTTCGCTTACATCACGCTGCAGGACACGAAGCTTGAGCTGTCTGGTGTGGTGGATAATGATCGAGTGGGAGAAAAGTTCTTCGGCCGGGAGATCATTCCCACCGCCGCGCTGGCAGGCCTCGCCTACGACACCGTCGTCGTCACCTCCTACGTACAGCGGGACAGGATCATTCAGGAGCTGGCCGATGCCGGGGTGGACAGGAAGACCATCCGCATGGTCTTCTCGCCGAGGGGATGAACCTATGGACCTGAAGAACAAAAAGATCCTGGTCACCGGGGCCGATGGTTTCATCGGCTCCCATCTCACCGAGGAACTGGTCCGGCAGGGGCACGACGTCCGTGCCTTCGTCCTGTACAACTCCTTCAACTCCTGGGGATGGCTGGACGAATCGGATGCCGAGGTCAGAAAATCGCTCGATGTGTTCAGCGGCGATGTCCGCGACCCCCACGGCGTGAGGCAGGCCATGAAGGGCTGCGACGTGGTCATGCACCTCGCGGCTCTCATCGCCATCCCCTACTCCTACCATTCTCCGGACACCTATGTGGACACGAATATCAAAGGCACGCTGAACATCGTCCAGGCCGCCCGGGAGCTCGGTGTGGCAAAGGTGGTCCACACGTCCACCAGCGAAGTCTACGGAACGGCGCGGTTCGTTCCCATCACCGAGGAACACCCGCTGCAGGGTCAGTCACCCTACTCGGCATCCAAGATCGGCGCGGACCAGATAGCCATGTCCTTTTATACGTCGTTCAATACGCCGGTCTCGATTATCCGGCCTTTCAACACCTACGGCCCCCGCCAGTCGGCGCGTGCCGTGATACCCACGGTCATCACCCAGATCGCGAACGGACAGAAGAAGATCAGGCTTGGTTCGCTCCATCCCACCCGGGACTTCAACTACGTCAAGGACTCGGTCCGGGGCTTTATCGCCGTGGCCGGATCGGACAGCTCCGTTGGCGAGGTCATCAACATCGGCAGCAACTACGAGATCTCAATCGGCGACACCGTCCAGATGATCGCAGAGGTCATGGGTGTCAATATCGACATCGAGACCGACGAGGTCCGCATCCGGCCGGAAAAAAGCGAGGTGGAGCGCCTCTGGGCGGATAACACGAAGGCGAAAGAGATTGCCGGATGGGAACCGCAGTACGCCGGAAAAGAAGGTCTTCGTCGGGGGCTCCAGGAGACCGTTGCCTGGTTCCGGGCGCCCGGGAACCTTAAAGCCTACAAGGCGCACCTCTACAACATATGAGCGGCCGGCTGGATACCCGGGCGATCCTGATCGCCCTCAAGAGCGTACTTCCCGCGGACCAGGGCGCCGTGGCCCTCCACGAACCACGCTTCGCGGGGAACGAATGGTCCTACGTGAAGGAATGCCTCGACACCGGGTGGGTATCCTCGGTCGGGAAGTTCGTGGACCGCTTTGAGCAGCAGCTCGCAGATTATACCGGAACGAAGCGTGCGGTGGCGACGGTGAACGGGACGGCGGCCCTGCACATGGGCCTCCTGCTCGTCGGGGTCATGCCGGGCGACGAGGTCCTTGTTCCAACCCTCACCTTTGTTGCCACGGCCAACGCCGTCTCCTACTGCGGTGCGACCCCGCATTTCGTCGACAGCGAGGCGGGGACTCTCGGCATGGACCCGGCGAAACTGGACGCCTATCTTCGTGAGATCGCGGCCGTTAAGCAGGATGGCTGTTACAACCGCGGGACCGGCAGGCCCATCCGGGCTATGGTCCCCATGCATACCTTTGGCCATCCCGCGGACCTCGACGGGCTCACCGAGGTCTGCTCGCACTTCCGCATCACCATGGTCGAGGACGCGGCGGAGTCACTGGGCTCCTTCTACAAGAAGAAACATACCGGGAACTGGGGCCGTGTCTCAGCCTTGAGCTTCAACGGGAACAAAACGATCACAACAGGCGGGGGCGGCGCTATCGTGACGAACGACGACGACCTGGGACGTCTGGCCAAACATCTGACGACCACGGCCCGGGTCGCCCATCCCTGGGAACTGACCCATGACCATGTCGGGTATAACTACCGGATGCCGAACATCAACGCGGCCCTGGGCTGCGCACAGCTCGAGCAGCTGCCCGCATTCCTGAAGCAAAAGCGCGGTCTGGCAAAACGCTATGAACAGGCCTTCGCGGGGGTAGACGGTGTTTCCTTCTTCACGGAGCCCGCGGAGGCTAAAAGCAACTACTGGCTGAACGCACTGCTTCTTGACGGCAGGCATGCAGAAGCACGTGACGCGCTCCTGGAGCTTACGAACAAGAACGGCATCCATACGCGCCCGGCATGGACCCTGATGCACCGGCTCCCGATGTACGGGCAATGCCCGCGCATGGACCTGAGCACTGCGGAGAACATCGCGAGCCGGCTGATCAATATCCCGAGCAGCGCGGTCCTGGGAGAAGAACATGGCAGCACGTAAGGTCTGTGTCGTGACCGGTTCGCGCGCCGAATATGGCCTGCTGTCGGTCGTGATGGAGGAAATCAGGAAGGAGCCTTCCCTCTCGCTCCAGGTCATTGCCACGGGCATGCACCTCGCTCCCGAGTTCGGCCTGACCTACAAGGCCATCGAGGTGGACGGTTTTCCGATCGATGCGAAGGTGGATATGCAGCTGACCAGCGACACGCCCGCGGGCGTGACCAGGTCCCTCGGCCTGGGCGTCATGGGGTTCGCCGATGCGCTCGACCGCCTGCGGCCCGACCTCCTGCTCGTGCTGGGAGACCGGTATGAGATCCTCGCCGCCGCGCAGGCGGCGCTCATCGCACGGATTCCGGTGGCGCACATCGCGGGCGGCGACACCACCGAAGGCGCCTTCGACGAGGCCATCCGCCACAGCATCACGAAGATGTCGCACCTCCACTTCGTGACCAACGAGGCGGCGGCCCGCCGGGTGCGCCAGCTCGGCGAGGACCCGGCGCATATCCACACCGTCGGGAGCCCGGGGATCGACGTGATCAGGAAGATCAAGCTCCTGGACCGGGCGACACTCGAACGGGAGCTGGGCTTCACGTTCCAGAAAAAGAACCTGCTGGTCACCTTCCACCCGGTGACTCTGGACGCCCAGCCCGCCGGAGTGCAGTTCCGGGAGCTGCTCGCGGCGCTCGACCGCATGGGAGACAATGTGGGGATGGTCTTCACTCTCCCGAACGCCGACCCTGAGGGAAGCGTCATCATCGCCATGATCGAAGAATATACCGCTGCCCGTCCGCGGGCCCGGGCCTTTGCCTCGCTCGGTCAGGTCCGCTACCTGAGCACCGTGGCCCAGGTGGACGCTGTCGTGGGCAACTCCTCGAGCGGGCTCTATGAGGTACCCTCGTTCAAGAAGCCGGCCGTCAATATCGGCGACCGCCAGAAGGGACGGCCCCAGGCATCATCGGTGATCAACTGCCAGCCCGAGGCGGTTGATATTCTTCGCGCCATAAATGAGGCCTTCGGCAAGGACTGCTCATCGGCGGTAAATCCCTATGGAAACGGTGACAGCGCCGGAAGGATCGTTGCCGCCCTCAAGGCGGTCCCCGACTACCGCAGCCTGCTGAAAAAACACTTTTTTGAGATGACCGCATGAAAAGAACGAAACAAACCTATATCATCGCCGAGGCGGGCGTAAACCACAACGGCTCCCTCGAGATGGCCAAGAAGCTCATCGACGCAGCGGCCGAGGCAGGCGCCGACGCGGTGAAGTTCCAGACCTTCCGGGCGGAGGCCCTGGTGAGCGCAACGGCGCCCAAGGCCGAATATCAGAAGGAAGCGACAGGCGCCGCTGAATCGCAGTTCTCCATGCTGAAAAAGCTGGAACTCGACGAGGCTGCGCACAGAGCACTGGCGGCCCACTGCCGCGCCCGGGGCATCCAGTTCCTGTCCACGCCCTTCGACGAGGAGAGCATTGAGCTCCTCGACCAGCGCATCGGCGTGCCGCTCATCAAGGTGCCGTCGGGCGAGATCACCAACGGCCCCTTTCTCCTGAAGGCAGCGCAGACAAAAAAGCCGATCGTTCTATCCACTGGCATGAGTACGCTTGCGGAGGTGCGGACGGCCCTGGGTGTGCTGGCGTTCGGCTACACGAGCCGGGGCAAAAAGCCCTCACTCGCCGCGTTCCAGGACGCTTACGAATCAAAGGCAGGACAACGGGCGCTTCAGGCAAAAATAACGCTCCTGCATTGTACGACCGAATACCCCGCTCCCTTCTCGGAAGTGAATCTGCGGGCCATGGATACGATGCGGGAGGCATTCGGCCTGCCCGTGGGCCTCTCCGACCATACGCAGGGCATCGCCATTTCGATCGCGGCCGCGGCGCTCGGCGTTTCGGTGATCGAAAAGCACTTCACCCTCGGCCGCACTCTGCCGGGACCGGACCATAAGGCATCGCTCGTTCCGGCGGAATTGCGCGAGTTGGTGATATCCATACGCGAGGTTGAGGAAGCGCTCGGATCCGCGAGAAAAGCCCCGACGAAGAGTGAACTCAAGAATATTCCAGTCGCGCGTAGAAGCCTGGTCGCGCTGCGCGATATCAGACGCGGGGAGCGGTTCACAGCGGGAAATCTGGGCTCCAAACGGCCCGGCTCTGGCGCATCCCCCTTGCGGTACTGGCAAATGCTCGGCAAAAAAGCCGATAAAAATTATCGCAAAAACGAGTTGGTAAAGCTATGAGTCTTCCCGTGCTTATCGTGGGCGGCGGCGGCCACGCAAAAGTGTTAATCGATGCGCTGAGGTTGCGCTCAGCGAGGATTATCGGTATCATTGAGGCCGATCCGGCGAAGCTCGGGACCGAGGTTTTGGGCGTTCGCGTGATCGGGGACGACAAGACGATATCGGAGCACGCGCCGGGCTCGCTCCTCCTCGTGAACGGCATCGGCTCCGTGCATCTGCCCAAGGCGAGAAAGGCCGTGTTCGAGAAATTCAAGGAAAAAGGCTTCACCTTCGCCACTGTCGTCCACCCTTCCGCAGTGGTGGCCCCGGATGTGGTCCTCGGTGAGGGCTGTCAGATCATGGCCGGCTCCGTGATCCAGCCGGGCAGCAGGGTAGGCATGAACACGATTGTGAACACCAACGCTTCGGTAGACCATGATTGTATCATCAACGACCACGTCCACATCTCCCCCGGCGTTACGCTTTCCGGGGGTGTTCATATAGGAAACGAAGTACATTTGGGCGTCGGGACCACCGTGATCCAGGGCGTGACGATCGGCGAAAACAGCGTGGTGGGCGCCGGATCGGTCGTTATCGCAAATGTACTGAAAAACGCCGAGGTTATGGGCGTCCCTGCTAAAATAAAACGATGAGGATCACTTAACCAGGCGGGTACTCTATGGAAAAGGAACTGCTCAAATCACTGCTCGTATCGCCGCAGAGCACGGTCAAGGAAGCGATCCACCGGCTGAACGAAACCGGTCGGAAGATTCTCTTCATCACTGATGTCCAGGACAAGCTGCTCGGCACACTGTCGGATGGAGATATCCGGCGAGGGATCATCGCCGGATTTGTTTTGAACGCCGCCGTAGACACCGTAATGCAGAAAAAATGTTTTTCGCTCACCACGGCTACGCCGGATCTCCCGCAGGAAGCCAAAAAGCTGATGCAGCAGCACATGATCGAACAGGTACCCGTTGTTAATGAGACCGGTAAGATCGTCGACGTCCTGCTTTGGATCGACTTTCTGAGCGATGGAAAAACGAAGGCCCCACGAATCGCCAAGCACATGGACAATCCGGTCGTCATCATGGCAGGCGGCAAAGGGACCCGGCTGGATCCTTTCACCAAGATCCTGCCTAAACCCCTTATTCCGTTCGGAGACAAGCCCATTATCGAGAATATCATGGACCGCTTTTACGAGAACGGCTTTTCACGCTTCATCGTGATCGTCAACTATAAGAAAGAAATGATCAAGGCCTATTTCGGAGAAAATACCCTGCCGTACAACGTTTCCTTCGTGGAAGAGGAAGAGTTCTACGGGACAGCGGGAGGAATGTTCCTCCTGCGCAACGTCATCAAACAACCGTTCATCATGACCAACTGCGATACGATCCTTGAGGGAAGTTACCATGACTCCTACCAGTGGCATCTGGACCACAAGAACATCATGACCATTATCGGTTCCCACAAGGAATTCACCGTGCCTTATGGCGTCCTGTGCATGAACAATGGTGTGCTCGACAAGGTTGACGAGAAGCCCAAACTCGACATCTTCATTAACACGGGGACGTATATCTTCGATCCTGCTGTCTTCGAATTCATCAAGGACCGGCAGCATCTCGACATGGACAAGCTCATCGGCCAGATTAAAGCGCTGCGTTCGGACCGCGTCGGTGTTTATCCACACTGGGGCGGATGGTTTGATATCGGACAATGGGACGAATATCGAAAAAGTCTGAAGGAACTGGGTAATGAATAGTAAACAGCGTATCGTAGGCATAATCCCCGCACGAGGTGGTTCCAAGGGGCTCCCGCGAAAGAACGTTCTTCCTCTCCATGGCAAGCCATTGATTGCCTGGACCATTGAGCAGGCAAAAGCGAGCAGGTACTTGGATAAGGTCATCGTAACTACTGATGATGAAGAGATCGCGTCCATCGCAAAAACCCATGGTGCAGACGTCCCGTTCATGAGGCCACAAAAGCTCGCCTCCGATACGGCCAGGGCGATTGATGTTATCTTTCATGCCCTCAGCTGGTTCGAGGCACACGATGAAACTGTTGATATACTCGTGCTTCTGCAGCCAACATCACCGCTCCGCACCGCAGAGGACATCAACAGCGCAATCGAAGTCTTGTTCATAAAAAAAGCCCGGGCAGTCATTTCCGTGTGCGAGACCGAGCATCATCCTTATTGGTCCAACGTGCTTGCTGAAGACGGTTCGATGGATGGTTTCTTGAGGCCGGAGCTTGCGAACAGGAACCGCCAGGAGCTGCCGACTTTTTACCGGTTGAACGGAGCGATATACGCGGCAGATTGCGCCTATATAAGGTCTCAACAGGGATTTTTCGGAAAACAAACCTATGCCTATGTCATGCCAAGGGAACGATCCATAGATATTGATGCAAAAATTGATTTCCAATTTGCCGAATTTTTATTGCAGCGAGATGTGATTTAAATATGTCCAAAAACATCAGAATCATTCCGAGACTTGATATCAAAGGCCCCAATCTGGTGAAGGGTATCCATCTGGAAGGGCTGCGCGTGCTGGGCAAGCCGGAGCAGTTTGCCCGGTATTATTATGAGCGGGGCGCGGATGAGCTCGTGTACATGGATGTCGTCGCGAGCCTGTATAATCGCAACAGCCTGCATACCATCATTGAACGAACGGCGAAAGAGATATTCATTCCGTTAACGGTCGGTGGCGGCCTCAGGACGATTGAGGACATACGCGATGTTCTCAGGGCCGGCGCCGACAAGGTCTCGCTGAATACAGCGGCGGTCAAGAACCCTCAGATAATCCGTGAAGCTTCGAGAAAATTCGGCTCGTCGACTATTCTTATCTCGATAGAGGCGATCAAACAGCCTGACGGGAAATACCTGGCATATACGGACAACGGAAGAGAGCATACCGGACTTGATGTTCTGGAATGGGCCAGGCGCGTTGAAGAGCTAGGGGCAGGCGAGATCATGCTTACCTCCATTGACCGCGAGGGGACCGGCAAGGGATACGATCTTGAATTGACCAGATCTGTGGCCCAGGCAGTGACAATCCCCGTGATCGCCTGCGGCGGAGCAGGCAAGATAGAACATATCGGTCAGGTGATCTCCGAAGCCTATGCAGACGCCATAGCCGTTGCATCACTGCTCCACTATGACTTTATCCGGAATAATGCAATCGATGCGGACAACGCACTTGAAGGGAATGTTTCTTTCCTCACGAGCGGCAAAAACTTCTCAAAGATCGATCCAGCCGATCTGATGGATATCAAGAAATACCTTCAGAACATCAAGGTGGAGTGCCGAATCGGTCAACCACAGGAGATATGACGTGGCCCTGAATAACTGCCAGATAGCCGTAATTGACTATGCAATGGGCAACTTATTCAGCGTCAAACGCGCCTGCGAACATGTGGGTCTGCACCCCGTCGTCACGTCTGATGCGGCGACCATCATGAGATCCGATGCGATGATACTGCCCGGCGTCGGAGCTTTCGGTGACGCTATGGACAATCTCAGCAGCCTAGACCTGATCGCGCCGATCAAGGACTTCATCGCTGCCGGAAGGCCGTTCATGGGGATATGTCTCGGCCTTCAATTGCTGATGTCGGAGAGCGAGGAGTTCGGGCACCACCGCGGCCTGGATATCATCAAAGGGACCGTGGTCAAGTTCCAAACCGCCGGACAGGGACAGCGCACCATCAAAGTGCCCCAGGTCGGGTGGAACAGGATCTATCACCCGGGCGCGACCGGAGAAGCGGTCTGGGAGAATTCTCCGCTCAAGGGCATCGCGAACAACGAGTTCATGTATTTCGTCCACTCATTCTATGCCGTCCCTGAAGACGCCCGGGTGGTGTTGTCACATACAAATTACGAAGGCACGGAGTATTCATCAAGCATCCTAAAAAGCAATGTTTTTGCGTGCCAGTTCCATCCGGAAAAAAGTTCGTCCGAAGGCATGAAGATCTACCAGAACTTCACCGCTCTGGTGAATCAAGGGAAGGAGAGCCATGAGTAAGAGCCTGGAGACCAGGTACGGTTTGCCTGAGAAGGTGATATTTTGCAGGCGCTGCGTGATATCGAATCAGCGTCCGGCCTCTGCTGTCGAGTTCAAGCACACGAAGGACAGCAAGAAGACCACCATGCATATTGACAGCGACGGGATCTGCGATGCGTGCAGGGTGGCTGAGCAGAAAGAACGGCTGGACTGGAAGAGGCGTGAGGAGGAGCTGATCACACTTCTGGACAAGCATCGCAGAAACGATGGTCACTATGACTGTATCGTGCCGGGGAGCGGAGGGAAGGACAGCGCTTTCCAGGCGCATATCTTGAAATATAAGTACGGTATGCACCCCCTGACGGTCACCTGGCCGCCGATCCTCTATACCGACTATGGGTACAGGAATTTCCGCAATTGGATCGAGGTCGGCGGGTTCGACAACATCACGTTCAACCAGAATGGCAAGGTCATGAAGCTGCTCACCCGGCTCTCGATTGAGAACCTCCTCCACCCCTTCCAGACGTTCATGCTGGGACAAAAGAACCTGGCGCCCAAACTCGCGCTGAAGTTCGGCATTCCGCTGATCTTCTATGGAGAAAACGAAGCAGAATACGGCAATCCGATAGCTGACAACGCAACATCGCTCAGGGACAAGTCCTATTACAGCATGAAGAACATCGACGAGGTCTATCTGGGCGGCGTATCTGTTCGGGAACTTATTGATACATACCATGCTGACCTGACAGACCTGATGGCCTTTTTCCCTGCGGATCATCAGGAACTCGAAAGATCGAAGATTGAAGTACATTATCTGGGTTACTACCTGAAATGGACCCCGCAGGAATCTTACTATTATGCCGTTGAACATACCGGCTTCCAGGCAAGACCTTTCCGCACCCAGGGAACGTACAGCAAATATAACAGTATCGATGACAAAATAGATGACCTCCACTATTTCACGACCTTCATCAAGTTCGGCATCGGGCGCGCAACCTATGATGCCTCGCAGGAGATCAGAAACCATCATCTCACCCGCGAGGACGGTATGGCTTTGGTGAAACGGTTCGACGGCGAGTTCCCCGACCGTTACTTCAAGCAGATCATGGAGCATCTTGAAATGAAACCGGAACTTTTCATGGAGCTGTGCGACCAGGCCCGTTCACCGCATCTCTGGACGAAGGTCAACGGCACGTGGAAGCTGCGCCACACGGTGAGCAAGGACGGTGCCGATGACTAAGGGCGCGGAAACGAGATCGGTCTACATCGTCGGGGCCGGCCAGCTCGGGAGCCGCCACCTCCAGGCGCTCAAGGCGGTCGGCCTGCCGCTTTCCATCACCGTGGTCGACCCATCCGAAGCGTCCCTCCGGACAGCGCGGGAACGCTACGAAGGCATCCCCAGCGTGCAGACCCATGCCGTGCGTTATCTGACCGAGGTTCCGGCGTCCTTCGAGCCTATTGACGTTGCTATCATCCCCTCGAACTCGAACGTACGGCGGATGATCGTGGAAAAGCTCCTGAGCCGTGGTACGGTCCGCAGCATGGTGCTGGAGAAGCTGCTGTTCGACCAAAAGGACGACTATGCAGAGGTCCGGGACCTATTCTCAAAAAACGGGGTCCGGGCATGGGTGAACTGCAGCATGCGTACCATGCCGCTCTATGCGGGGCTGCGGACACTGTTCCAGGGAACGCCGTTCACCTATATGGTGACCGGAAGCCAGTTCGGCCTCGTCACCAACGCAATCCACTACATCGACCACATGGCCTTTCTATCGGGCGGCTCGCGGTTCTCCCTGGACACCAGCATGCTCCATCATCCTCCGATCGAGAGCAAGCGCAAGGGCTTCCTGGAAATTAACGGGACTTTGACGGTGCGGTTCGAGAACGGCTGCGCAGGTGTCTTCACCTGCTTTCCGGACGGCGACCTGCCGGTAATGATCGAGATAGCCTCCGCCGTGACCCGGCTGATCTCGCGGGAGTGGGAACGGAAGGCATGGATCGCGAAATCCGGTGAAGGCTGGGCGTGGCAGGAGGTCGAGGCGGCAATCCCCTACCAGAGTCAGATGACAGCGCTGGTCGTCGGGGATCTCCTCACAAGGGGCGCCTGCGACTTGGTCCCATACGAGGAGTCGATGCAGCTGCATCTCCAGATGCTCGAACCTCTGCGGGAATTCCTGGAGGCCCGGGGTGGGGGAAAGCAGGAGCACTACCCGTTCACGTAAGCACGATTGAAGAAGGAGAACATAATGGGCGACATACTGTTGGTTGGTGCGGGCCCGATGACGATCGAATACGCGAAGGTCCTGCGCTCACTTTCCGTCGATATGACCGTGGTCGGCCGGGGGTCAGGTTCGGCAGTCGCTTTCAAGGAAGCAACCGGCGTCGCTGTCCACGAGGGCGGCGTCGATGCATGGCTGGCCCGGAACGCCGTTCTTCCGTCGCACGCCATCGTCGCGGTGGGCGAACGGTCCCTCGGCGCCACCGCCCTGCTGCTGCTCGACCGGGGCGTCAAGAACCTCCTGGTGGAAAAACCGGGCGGCGCCACGGTCGACGAGATCGGGCAGGTGCACCGGATGGCCCGGGAACGCGGCGCGCAGGTCTTCGTCGCCTACAACCGGCGATTCTACGCGTCGGTCTTGAGTGCCGAGGAGATCATCAGGGAGGACGGCGGCGTCACGTCGTTCAATTTCGAGTTCACCGAGTGGAGCCACGTGATCAAGGACCTGACGAAGGAGCCGGGTGTGAAAGAGCACTGGTTCCTGCACAACTCGACCCATGTGATCGACCTCGCCTTCTTCCTCGGCGGCTCCCCCCGGGAAATCTCCTGCTTCAGCGGCGGGGCTCTGCCGTGGCACCCGGCCGGCTCCATCTATACCGGCGCGGGCGTGAGCGAACGAGGTGCCCTTTTCTCCTACCAGGCGAACTGGGAAGCGCCCGGCAGGTGGGGCGTCGAGGTCCTGACGAAGCGACACCGCCTCATCTTCCGTCCACTCGAGAAGCTCCAGATCCAGAAGATCGGGTCCGTCGCCATTGAGCCCGTCACCATCGACGACGCGCTCGACACCAGCTACAAGGCAGGTCTCTACCGACAGACACAGGCGTTCCTGAGCGGGGACCGGAAGCGCCTCTGCGCGATCCAGGAGCAGGCGGCGATCGTGGAAACTTATCGCAGGATGGCGAACTACACCCTCTAACGTCCGGAAGGGAGTACGACATGTATAGCGAAGTCAAAAACTGCAGGATATGCGGCAGCAGCGAGCTGGAGCCGGTCGTAAGCCTCGGAGAACAGAGCTTGACCGGTGTGTTTCCGGCGAAGCGGGACCAGCGGATCACCTCCGGGCCCCTGGAACTCGTGAAATGCTCCGAGGACGGTATCGGCAGGTCCTGCGGCCTGCTCCAACTAAGACACTCCTATGACCTGCAGGAGATGTACGGGCTGAACTACGGGTACCGGTCGGGCCTGAACCGGTCCATGGTCGAGCATCTTCACCTGAAGGTAGGCAAGATCTGCGCGATGGTCGATCTGAAGCAGGGCGACCTTGTCATTGACATCGGCAGCAATGACAGTACCCTGCTCCAGGGATATCCGCAGAAGGGCTATACCCTTGTCGGGATCGATCCTACCGGCGTAAAGTTCAAAAGCTACTATCCGGACCGGATTCAGCTGATCCCGGAATTCTTTTCGGCCAACGCGGTCAAGAAGCGCTTCGGCGGCACCAAGGCGAAGGTGATCACGTCGATCGCTATGTTCTACGATCTGGAGTCGCCCATCGATTTCATGCGGCAGATCCATGACGTTCTTGCCGATGATGGGATTTGGGTGTTCGAACAAAGCTACATGCCCACGATGCTGGACATGAACGCCTACGATACTATTTGTCACGAACACCTGGAATATTACGGCCTCAAACAGATCAAATGGATGGCTGACAAGGTCGGATTCAAGGTCCTGGACGTGGAGCTGAACAACGTGAACGGCGGCAGTTTTTCGCTCATGGTCGCCAAGTCCGGCGCCCCGTACCGGGAGGCATCAACGCTGGTGGAAACCATCCTCCGCAAGGAAGCGGACATGGGGCTGCACACCATAAGGCCTTACGAGGACTTCAAGCGCCGGGTGTTCGAGCACCGGGACCAGCTCATGCAATTCATCAAACGGGCGAAATCGGAGCACAAGAAGATCCTGGGATACGGCGCCTCCACGAAAGGAAACGTGATCCTGCAGTTCTGCAATATCAGCGACAAGGATATTCCGTACATTGCAGAGGTCAACAAGGACAAGTTCGGCTGCTGCACACCGGGGACTCTCATCCCGATCATCTCTGAAGCGGAAGCGCGTGCCATGAAGCCCGATTATTTCATGGTGCTCCCGTGGCACTTCAAGGACAACATCGTGGCAAAGGAAGCCGAATATCTGCGATCTGGAGGAAAGATGTTCTTCCCCCTGCCTGAGCTGGAGACTGTCGGGAACCCATGAAGAAGGCCCTGATCATAGGTTCCGGCGGCCAGGACGGACGTCTGCTAAGCGACCTGCTCGTCACCCGGGGGTACGCCGTCCTGGGGATCGACCGGGGTGCGACCTCGCTGGCCGGGGGGCCGCCGGAACCGTATCCTCCCGTCGACATCCTGGAGCCTGATGCGGTCGCGACGACCATCGCGCGCTTCCAGCCCGACGAGCTCTATTTCTTCGCAGCCTATCATCATTCGTCGGAGGACCAGATCGGGTCCGACGCCGAGCTGTTCCGTGCCAGCTTCGCGACGCACGTCACGGCATATATCAACGTCCTGGAAGCTGTCAGGAAGACATCGCCCCGCACGCGTATCTTTTACGCCTGTTCATCCCACATTTTCAAGGGGACTCCGGGCGACGTGCAGGACGAACGGACGCCGATCAATCCGCTCTGCGTCTACGGAATCACCAAGACGGCAGGCTATTTTACCGGGCGATTCTACCGGAACACGCATTCGCTCTTTATCGCGAACGGCATCCTGTACAACCATGAATCGTCCCTGCGGCAGGACAAGTTCGTTTCCATGAAGATCATCCGGGGGGCCGTGAGCATCAGGAACGGCCGGCAGGACAAGCTCGTGCTGGGCGACTTGAGCGCCGAGATCGACTGGGGCTATGCTCCCGATTATGTCGATGCCTTTCACCGCATCCTGAACGCCGACCACCCCGATGATTTCATCGTCGCGACCGGGGTCAAGCACCAGGTCAGGGACTTCGTGTCCATCGCCTTCAGCGCCCTCGGCCTCGACTGGACGAAGTATGTGGAGGAGCGGCGGTCGCTCATCACGAAGCAGAACTTCACGCTCGCCGGCAACCCGGCCAAGCTCATGGCCGTGACGGGCTGGAAACCATCGGTAGACTTTGCAGGCATGATCAAACTGCTGTTGCAGGCGGAAGGAGCCGTACTCCATGAACCGTGAGGAACCCCGCGCATCCATCTTTCGGCGGTACTATACCGACGAGCCGTTCATCGACCGGTTCGCGGCCTCGTCCGCGGATGCCGTAGACGTCATCATCCCCGTGGTCCATACCAACGAGCTGTGGGAAAGCAACCTTCACTCCCTGTACCGCGAGATACCGGTCAACCGGCTGCTCATCTCGGACGGCGGGTGCAAGGATGACTCGCTCGCTGTCGCCGGCCGGTTCCCCCGGGTGACCATCCTCGACCACCGAAGCTATGTTTCCCTGGGGTACTGCCTCCGGAAGCTGATCGAAGCGGTCGAAACGGAGTGGTTCATCTATGTCCATTCCGACGTGTACCTGCCCGACGGCTGGTTCGACGCCATGAAGCGGCACCAGGCATCTTATGACTGGTTCGGGTGTCCACAGCGCATCACCACACTGATCGAGTACCCGAACACCGACAGGCTCTTCGGGGAGCTGCGGCCCTATGCGGGAAGCCAGATGGGCCGGAAGAGCGCGTTCGTCGCGGGCCTGACCGGGATCGACGATGACTATGTCTACCGCCAGGAGGACTATGTTCTGGCGGGCATCGTCGAGAATGCCGGTTTCCGCCACGGCCGTATCGAGGACACCTTTCACTACCACCAGGTCATGCACAAGCCGAGCCCCTGGGCCCGGAAGCTGAAGGGGTTGTCCGTGCAGGTGGAATGGAGCCGCGACGAGGAGGTCCGGGCCTCCACCATGCAGGTGAAGGGGATCGTAAAGTACCTCTCCCCTTCCCGGATCCTAGCGATGGAAGCGGAGTCGCACCTTGCCCGCCTGCTGGAGCTGAAGGCGATCGAGTGGCAGGAATTCCGGCACTGGGTCGGCCGGACCAATCCTGCATGGCTGGACCATGTCAAGCGATGGAGGATACAGGTCAGGCGATTGCTCAGGCCTGCATCGGTCCTCTCGTTCCTGCGCGAGCTCTGGCGCCGCCTGGGCATTGGTGAAACGAAGATGGAATCCTACGGTACGAGATTGCGTACTGCACTGGCCGAGCAACATCGAAAGCTTTTCGACTACGAGAACATGCGATTGAAGAGCGAGTTCGCGGAATATCTTAACTGTCCGGTTTGCGACTCACCTGTAAGTAGCGTCCACTTTAAAAAAGATTACTTCACCTTTGTGAGATGCAGCGAATGTTCAATGGTATACTTGAACCCCCGTCTCAATGATCGGGCCACATATGAGTTCTACAACAGCGCATGGAACGCTATCTACAATGAGATAAAGTTCGGCACGGTTTCTAAATACACGATCCTGGATGATGAGATCAATCTTTCGAACCTCGTCTCTATCAACCAGCACCGGAACTTCCAAAAGGGCGACAAGCTCCTCGAAATCGGCAGCGCGAAGGGCTACTTTCTGAGAAAAGCGAAAGAAACTGGCTATAACGTTTACGGTATCGAGCTGAATCAGAAGAACTATGAGCTGGCCCGACGCGAGTTAGGAGATACGGTCTTCAACAAGGACCTGTTCGAACTCCAGTTCGCATCGGACCTTTTTAACGTTATCTATATGCGGGACGTGTTCGAGCATGTCCCCAAACCGAAAGAAATGCTGAATGAGCTGCACCGGATCGCCAAAAAAGATTGCATCCTCTATATCGAGGTCCCGAATATCGATGGGCTCATCTACAGCATTACCAAGGAGAAACATGTGGTCGTCTTCGGCTTTGAACACCTGAACTACTGGTCACCGGTCACTCTGGGCAGAATCCTGGAATCGACTGGGTTCTCGGTAGAAAAGATCACGCATGAATCACGGGATTTTTCCTTACGCTATATCATATCCTATCTCGTTGATCAGCAATTTACGGCCCTCCTGCCGCCGACGGTCAACCCGCTTGTCAAGCTCCTCTTGAAGTTCGTGCAGAAAGTATGCTCAGTCCCCCCATTCAGGCAGCTCGACGACCGGCTCATGTCCTGGTTCGCGAACATGGTACAGCGCGGGAGTGTTATCAAAGTTATCGCGAGAAAAATCTAGGTACAAGATGATGGTTCAGATATGTTCGCGCTCTTAACTAATGCCATTCTTTAAGTTCTTTGCTATGCCATACCCGGCAGGGTCTGGTCATCGACCCGAACGACGGCAATTACGCCATCGTTCGTCATCAGGAGGTCTTCCTTATCATGCTTTTGCACAGAATCCGCTCATTCGCCTTCAGACCGATCAACAGGGTCCTTTCCGCTCTGGTCCCAATGTCAGAGATTCAGAGGATCGTCTATCGCAAGTTATCTCGCAATCCCGAGTTCTCGTTCAGTGGACAGGGGCTTCCCTATTTTTTTCACTCCTATAATGATTTTGGCGTCACGGAACGCATGATCGAGATCCCCATCATCAAGCGCTATCTCGAGCAAGCCTCCTATCAGAACGTCCTAGAGATCGGCAATGTCACGAACCACTACTACGATTACTTCAAACAGGCGTTTCAGAAGAAAACGACCGTCGATAAGTTCGAACGGGCATATGATGTCATCAACGTCGACATCCGCGACTATGCCCCGCCGGCAAAGTACGACTTCATCTTCTCGATATCGACCTTTGAGCACATGGATTCCGATTTGGGGAGGAACCCCCATTATCAAAAAGGAAGCTCTCGCCTGATATCCGTCGCGGCCGACAACATGAAGTACGTGGGCGACGCCCTTCTCCGCGACGGAGGGAAGTTCGTCGTTACGGCGCCCCTCTGCTATACGCATGAATGGAAGGAAACCTTCTATTCAAATGATCTTGCCAAATGCGGTTTTGCCAGCCATCGCACCTACCTGTTCAAGAGAATAAATGAACTGACATGGAAACAGATTCCCGTGGAAGAGGGCATAAACGCACCATTTGATTCTTACTCTCCTTTTCGGAATTACTTGTCAATTGTGGAATTCAATAAATGATGAGTTAAAATAACCATCATGATCGATCTCGCAGTTACGCAGTACGGATTATCACTTGAATAAAAAAAAGTCCGACAGGCTTCTTAATTGCCATGCAGGCTATTACACAATATATCATCAATATTAAGGCCAGCTCTTTCTTCGTAGATACCTTGAGCCACTTCAAGAACTACTTGAGCACGAGCATCGCTACTCGCGCACTCTCCTTTATTTCGATACCGGTTATTACGCGGCTACTTTCCCCGGACGACTATGGAATCTACAACGTTTTCCTATCGTATATAGGGCTATGCACGGTCATTTTGACCCTGAATTTACATGCATCGGTAGGGCGATACTTCTATGAAGAGAAAGACGATTTTAACAGCTTTTTTGGCACCTCCCTTGTTTTAACCTCCATTCAATTTGGAATCGGCATCATTGTCTTTATTTCATTTCGTAACTTGATCAGTTCGTGGTTCGCATTGCCAATATCCATGATCCTGGCCATGCCGCTGGTCATCCTGGCCTCGCTTATATACAATTTATATTCACAACTCTTTCAGGCATTGAAAGAGAGTAAAAAGATCGCAGTCATCACTATATGGCAAGCCTACCTGATCTTTTTAGTGGGCATCGCGATCGTCCTGCTGCTCTCTAGGAACCGGTATATGGGTTTGATATGGGGTCAGGTCATCGTCGGCCTCGCATTCTCCACATATTTAGCGATCCAGATCAGGCCATATATCAAGTGGAAATTTGACAAGAAACATCTGAAGTACATATTCTCCTATTCAATCCCTCTTATCCCTTATACTTTGAGCAGCATCATCCTCGATCAATTCGACCGGATCATGATCAACCACTATAACGGCTCAGAGAGTGCGGGACTCTACAGTTTTTCCTATAACATCGGCATGCTGCTAAACATTTTCTCCGGAGCGCTCTATCAGGCATGGATGCCCAACTATTTCGAATTTATGAAAAAAAAGGATTTTTCCAGCCTTGATCTGAATGCGGACCGCATGTTCCGCATCGTCCTGGCAGGCGCGGCTTTCCTCATATTCTTTGGCCAGGATATCGGGAAGTTGTTGGCGAGCCGGGATTATCATTCATCCCTCCATATAGTGCCGATCATCGTTCTGGGCTATGTATTTTATGCGATATTTCCTCTTTATGCCTGGAGCATGGGGTATGCGATCAAGACCTTTTGGGCATCGTTTATCGTCCTGTTCTCGGGATCAGTGAATATCCTTCTGAACAGGATATTCATTCCTCAATACGGCTATGAGGCCGCGGCGTATACAACCCTTGCCTCATTTATCATCATGGCCTTCTTTGCATGGTTCGCTAATCGTTTCATATTGCATTTATACACCACCCCACTCTCGATCATACTAAAACCACTCGGCATCTTGCTGTCATTTTTTCTTGCGATCACGATGTTACAGATGTTCATCACCAGCGCCGCATTCCTGTTCCTGATAAAAATGATGCTCATGGCCGGCGCTGTATATGCTTTATTCCGTAAATTCTTGCATGTGTCTCCCGGACAAACCAGCGATAGCAAACAATGATAACTTCCGACATTGTCAATTCGATCAACGACCTAGAAGAACGGTTCCCGGTCGACCAGTGGACCGTCAACGGCATCCGGGTATGGCCGCTGTACCGGATCGGCCTCTACTTCGGGTATATCCGCTCCCACCAATCGGGAACAGGGGCAAACAGCCCTGCAGGCGCCCTGCTGCAGCGCCTGTCCCAGGCGTTCGGCCTGCTCATGGGCATTCCCCGGTATTGCGTTGCAGAAGTCACCGACCGGAGGAAGCACGCCTCGCCCTCTTCCCTAGCCGAAGCGGTGTTCCTCAGCGACGGCATTTCCTTCGCGAACATCGATGGCGCATGGTACGAGAAGTTCTGCGACCCCCTCATGCGCCGCTTAACGAACCAGGGGAAATCGAGCCTGCTGATGAGCCTGTCGCACAATTATCTGACGCCGCGCCACAGCCCGTCGGTCTTCCTGCAGCCGCGCCTCGACTGCCTAAAGGTCCGATCGAGGTTCCTGCGGCACAGACCCGGCCCCCAGGCCGAGCACCTGCCCGGTCATGCAGCGCTTGTCGCATACGCCGCGCAGGCAGGCATCGCCTCGTTCCTTCCTTCGCTCGCGACGCTTCGCTGGCAGGCGCTCCAGGTGCGATCGATCGCTGATCTGCACAAGACGTTTTTTCTGAAGATACGCCCCAAGATCGGGTTCGTCGTTTCGTACTACGGCACCGAGGGCATGGCATTCAACCTCGCCTGCCGCGAGTCCGGCATACCGTCCGTGGACATTCAGCACGGCGTTGCCGGCGAGCTTTGCCCGCCCTACGGGAGGTGGCGCCGGGTCCCTGCGGGAGGGTACGGACTGCTGCCGTCCGTGTTCTGGTGCTGGTCCGAGCCCGATGCGGCTGCCATCGAGCAGTGGAGCCCCGGCGGCCGGAACGGCCACACCGCCGTCGTCGGCGGGAATCCCTGGATGTCAGAATGGCAGCGCGACGACAGCGACCTGGTGCGTAATTACGACCGGGTGTTCGCCTCTTCATTCCCCTCCGGGGAACGCGGTGATGTGCAGAGGATCCTGATCACGCTGCAAACGGGCTTCTCCACGGCAGAGCACCTTGCCCCGCTCCTGGAGGCCATGCGGACAGCGTCTTCATCGTGGCTCTGGCTGGTCCGGCTGCATCCCTGCATGCTGCATGAGAAATACAGGATCGCTGCACTTCTGCACAGCCACGGCATCACTAAATTCGAGATCAACAACGCCACGGCCCTGCCGTTGTTCGCCCTGCTCCGCCACACGGACATCCATGTCACCCACAGCTCTGCCACGGTCGTTGAAGCAGCGGCCTTCGGCGTCCCGTCGGTCATCATCAGCACCTACGGGGCGGAGTTTTTCCAGCAGCAAATCGCCGACGGCTGGGCGCGCACGGCCTATACGGCCGATGCGGTCCTCATGGCCATCGAGGGACAGAATCAGGATCGGGAGAACCTCCGGCGCCTGCATCGCTCTCCGGCCGCCGACATCGGGCGGGCGCTTTCCTTCCTCACCGGGATGATGGACCGGCGAAACGGGAAAGGATGATCGTTTTATCATGATCGTCATTATCGACTACCGGATGGGGAACCTCGGGTCCATCCTGAACATGCTGAAGAAGGTCGGCGCGGCGGCCGTCATCTCGGCGGACCCCTCGGTTATCGGCGAGGCAACGAAGCTCATCCTTCCCGGCGTCGGCGCCTTCGATAACGGGATGAAGAGCCTCCAGGAACAGGGGCTCGTCCCCGCACTTGAAGAAGCGGTCATGCGCCGCAAGGTCCCGATACTGGGCATCTGCCTCGGCATGCAGCTCATGACGAAGGACAGCGAGGAAGGAAAGCTGCCCGGCCTCGGCTGGATCGACGCAAAGACCGTCCGGTTCCATCACGACCCATCCGAAGACCTGAAGGTTCCCCACATGGGATGGAACACGGTGACCGTGAGGAAAGAGAGCTCCCTGTTCCGGGACATGTTCCCGGAGCCGCGGTTCTATTTCGTCCATTCCTACCACGCCGTCTGCCAGGACCCCGGTGACGTTCTGACCATGACCCGCTACGGCTATGAATTCGTCTCAGCTTTCCAGCGGAATAATATCATGGGGGTCCAGTATCATCCGGAAAAGAGCCATACGTTCGGGATGCGACTATTGAAGAATTTTGCGGAGCTGACTTAGCATGCTGACAACGAGGGTCATCCCCTGCCTGCTGCTCAGGAACCAGGGGCTGGTCAAAACCGTCAAGTTCAAGGACCCGAAGTACATCGGCGATCCGATCAACGCCGTCAGGATCTTCAACGACAAGGAGGTCGACGAACTCCTGTTCCTGGACATCACGGC
>CAYILT010000013.1:22761-29324 GCA_964364055.1 uncultured Nitrospiraceae bacterium
GCCGTCCGGATGGAGCAGATGGGTGCGGGGGAGCTGATCCTGAACTCTATCGACCGCGACGGGACCCAGCAGGGATATGATGTCGATCTGATCAGTAAGGTCACCTCGGCCGTCAAAATCCCCGTCGTCGCCTGCGGCGGCGCAGGTACGGTCGCCCACTTCCGTGAGGCGGTCAAGCAGGGCGGCGCGTCAGCCGTATCGGCGGGCAGCATGTTCGTGTTCCACGGCAAGCATCGTGCCGTGCTCATCAGCTATCCCGGCCAGGACGAATTGAAGAAGGCATTCGCATGACGCGACCATCGGGAGAGAGGGACAGGACAGCATGACAACTGAGCTCCGGACCTGCACGCGCTGCGTGATGGACACCACGGACCCGAACATCGAGTTCGACGATGCAGGCGTCTGCAACCACTGCCATCGCTACGACCGGCTGGTGCAGCGGCTCGTCGTTCCGCCGGCCGAGCGCGAGCAGACCCTCGCTCGGCTCGCGGAGGAGATCCGGGCGGGCGGGAAAGGCAAGGACTACGACTGCATCGTCGGAGTGAGCGGCGGCGTGGACAGTACTTACGTTGCCTATGCTGTGAAAAAGCTCAATCTCCGTCCCCTGGCCGTGCACCTGGACAACGGCTGGGACTCCGAGCTCGCTGTCAAGAACATCGAGAACGTGCTCAAGAAGCTCGATATCGACCTCTACACGCATGTCATCGACTGGGAGGAGTTCAAGGACCTGCAGCTTGCATTCCTCCGGGCATCGACCCCGGACTCCGAGATCCCCACGGACCATGCGATCCTTGCGCTGATGCACCAGATGGCCCGGAAGGTCGGCGTACGATATATCATCGCCGGCTTCAACGTCAGGACCGAGTCGCACCTGCCGTGGGCGTGGTCCCAGGGCTATCTGGACTATGCCTACATCAGAACGGTTCATCGACGGTTCGGCACGCTGCCGCGCAGGACTTTCCCCCACTTGGGTTTCTGGGAGTCCCACTGGTACCTTCTGATCCAGAAGGTCGTGAGCATCCTGAACTGCATGGATTACCGCAAACAGAACGCCATGCAGGTGCTGGAGCACGAGCTCGGCTGGAAATATTACGGCGGCAAGCATTACGAGTCCATCTACACGCGATTCTACCAGGGATACATCCTTCCGAGGAAATTCGGCTATGACAAGCGCAAGACCCACCTGTCCAGCCTCATCTGTTCCGGCGAGATGACCCGTGCACAGGCGCTGCAGGAGCTTACGACCGATCCCTACCCGCCCGCCCTGCAGCAGGAGGACCGGGAGTACGTGATCAAGAAGTTGGGCCTGACGTCTTCCGAGTTCGAAGCCATCATGGCGCTGCCGAAGAAACGCTACGAGGACTACGACTCCTGGGACAACCTGTATCAGTCCTGGGCCTACCGGAAGCTCATCGCCTACCGGCGAAGGCGGTATTGAGCGAGGCACCGATGACGAATCCCTTCCTCCATATTTCCGACCTCGAGCTCTCCCGCTGCCTCGCCTTCGCCGCGGAGCACCCGGAGATCATCTCGCGTCATCATCTCCTGCAGAAGCTGACTATCTTCGACTTCGTCGCTCCGCTCGCGGCCGCCCGCCGGCACGATGCGATTCTCGAGATCGGCTGCGGACAGGGGATCCACAGCGCCCTCCTGAGCACGTACGGGGCCGTCTCGGCGACCGAGCTCGCCGTGCCGGGCAGTTTCGTGGGCGCCGACCGTGACGTCAACGTCGCACGGGCCACCGTATTCCAGTCCTTGGCAGAACGGCCCGTGGCCTTTACGTACAACGATGGTAGACAGATGCCCTACGCAGATGAATCCTTTGATATTGTGTTCCACAACTCGGTCATTGAGCACGTCCCGGACATCAGCACCTTTAACCGCGAGGTACGCAGAGTCCTTCGGCCCGGCGGTATCTGTATCTGCATCACCGGTACCCCTGCACTCTGCCGTTTCCGGCTGCTGAAAGATTACCTCCTGAAGCTACCGCTCCGTGCCGCCATCGCAGTCGTGAAGGAGGCCCCCCTTTTACAGGAATTTGTGGTCGGTCTCCTGAGCGTCCTGGGCGCATCCGATGATACGCGACTGAAAATCCGCGAACGGCTCCAGCGGGTCGACGACCGTCTGCGCGCCCTATCTGGCAGCACCGATCCGTCCGGCGTTTCCAAGCCCGTTCGGACAGCCGGGCTGACGAAGATTTATCCTCGGCTGTATCATTACCTCTACTTTCCGAACTATAACCGGATCGTCCTTGACGAGATCGCCCGGGATCTGGGGATGACGCCAACGGACCTCTTGTCGGGCCTGGAAGCGCACTTCGGTAGCATCGGCAACCGGCTGCGCTTCGCACTGACGCCGCAGACTCATGGACAACACTATCGGAACGTGTGGGACGAGATGGCCGAGTGGCGCGTCGAACGCTGGCAGGAGCAGTTCACGCAGACGGGGTTCATAATCGACGACGTCCGCGGATACCGGTACCACCACCTGCTTGAGTTCACGCCCAGCTCCGCCTGGAACGCCTCACTGTACGCCCGGGCCGCGAAGCGCATCCACGCGGCGCTTGACCGGTGCATGTTCGATCCGGCCTGCGCTTCGGAGATCATTATCGTCGCGAAAAAGGGGGCGCCATGACGGGGGGCAAGCTCAAAGGGCTCTTCATCACCCACGACACGAGCAACTACGGCGCGTCACAGAGCCTACAACTCCATCTCCGGAATTATGACGGAGTGGAGGCGGACCTCATCGTCCAGAAGAACTTTCTCGGAACGCACGACCACGGGGACCTGCGGAAGAGGTTCGGCAGTCACATTAACAGGGTCTGGGAAGTCTACCTGCCCTTCGACACCTGCTATCAGTACGGCCGCAAGGATGCGGTGTTCACGATCCTTATCAAGCTGTATAACCGCATCTTCGGCAACAGCGGCAGGAAACAGGTCGAGAACGTCATCGCGGCCGGCGGATATGATTTTATCCATCTGAACTCGCTGGTCCTGCACTCCCTTGTGAACGACCGGCACCCCTATGTTTTACACATGCGGGATGTCTATGACGGAAGCAATCCTGCCGCCGTCGAAAACGTGAAAAGGGCGCGGGGTGTCATTTTCATCGATGAAGCGACCCGGGAGCCTTTCCGGGACGTTTCGCTTAGAAAAAGCCTGGTCCTGAACAACCCCTTCGACATGTCCCGCGTCGCCGAGTTCTCGGGCTATCGCCCCACACTGCCGGGTCTCGACATTGGGCATCATACGGTCTTCAGCGCGATCGGCGTGGCGAATGACAAAAAGGGCACGGGATTCATCATCAGCACGTTCCTGAAATTCAAGGACCAGAATGCCCGATTGCTGATCGTAGGAGGCCGGGAACAGCCCGCGCTTGCCGCATACCGGAAGCTTGCCGAGGCCGACCCGCGGGTAATCTTCTGGGGCGAGGAACCGGACATCATGAAGATCTACGCCATCACCGATTACGTGCTGCGCGGTGAGGAGTTCCCCTGTGTGGGCCGTACGGTATATGAAGGGCTCTACGCGGGCTGCCGGGTGATCATACCCGGCAGCGACGGCTGTCCAACGCCCCTGTTCGAGTACGATACGTTCCGGGACGCGATCTTCTTCTATGCGCCCAGGAACGACTCCGCACTGCTCGGCCTTTTTAACCGCCTGGCGGGTGAAAAGATCCGTGAGCGGAAGCTCCGGTCCAACGTGGACGCCTATGTCCGGAGCTTCCACGAGTTCGTTTCTTCACTGGG
Organism: uncultured Nitrospiraceae bacterium; assembly: GCA_964364055.1. Lineage (GTDB taxonomy): Bacteria > Nitrospirota > UBA9217 > UBA9217 > UBA9217 > JAAXXJ01. The sequence goes on from CAYILT010000013.1 coordinate 26,510, forward strand.
CGGCGCTTAAGCACCTATTCCTGACAGGAGCTTTCTCATTATGGGTCAATATCCGAAGATCTCCATTATCACCCCGTCGTACAACCAGGGACAGTTCATCGAACGGACCATCAGAAGCGTCCTGGACCAGAACTATCCGAACCTCGAATATCTGGTGATCGATGGCGGATCGCAGGACGGGACCGCCGGCATTTTGAAAAAATATGAAGAGCGGTTGAGGTGGGTGTCGGAAAAGGATAAGGGGCAGGCGGACGCCATCAATAAAGGCATCGGTCGGGCGACCGGGGATATCATTGCCTACCTTAATTCCGACGACGTGTACGAACCGGGCGCGCTGAACAAGGTCGCCGAGCACTTCCGTACCCATCCGGAGACCCTGTGGCTTACGGGAAAATGCAGGATCATCGACGAGAAGGACCGGGAGATACGCCGTCCGATCACGGCGTATAAGAACTTTCTCCTGCGGCATTACAGCTATTCCCTGCTGCTCGTGACCAATCCCGCGAGCCAGCCGGCCACCTTCTGGAGGCGCAGCGCGGTTGACGAGTTCGGCCTCTTCGACGAGAACGAACACCTGGTGATGGACTACGACTACTGGCTGAGGATCGGGAAGAAGTATCCCCTGGCGGTGCTGGATGGGTATCTGGCGGGGTTCCGGGTCTATGCCTCGTCAAAGACGTCGAGATCGTTCCTGACGACCTTCAAACGGGAAATGGAACTGGCCCGAAAATATTCGGATTCGCGTCTGCTGAACGGCCTTCATCGGATCAACTACGCCGTCATCGCGACAGCCTACTTTGTCCTCAACGCGCCGGGAAAGATCTTCAACAAACGCTGACCGCGTCCTTATGCTGCGCTCGCTGCGGCCCGCTTTGTCCGTCTCGCCTCGATCCAGTCGAACACCATCTCATATCCCGCGATAAATACGAGGAAAAACCCGATCGAGGGCATGTAGACCCGGTGTTCGAAGATCACGTCCACCACCGGTACGATGCTCTGGACCGGCGAGAGCCCGATATAGAACCATGCGACGCCGAATGCCATGACCTTCCATCCTTTCTTGCGGTAAAGCCAGAATGCGGCGATCAAAACGGCCAGGTGACCTGCAAGCGAAAGGAGTGTGGGCATCTCGAAGAGCGTCTTGGCGATCGGGTAATCGTAGTCGAGGTTCTGATGGATCGGCAGGAACAGGAGCCTGATATAGGTCCAGATGACGTTCAGAGACGTGAGCAGGTAGGTCCACGGGGTGATCCCGGTCGCGCTGACCAGATTAAATCCCACGCCTGCCGAGCCGCCTTTTGACGTGAGATCCAGATTCCTCAAGACCAATACCCAGGGAAGCGCTATCAGAACGTAGACGTACCACCGGGACAGCACCGGTTTGATCTTTCCCTCCGCGATGAACAGGTAATCGTAGAGGAGCAGGAGCGCAGGGAGCGTCACCGCCCATTCCTTGGAGCTCATGGAGAGGAGCGATGTGACCAGCATTCCGATGACATACCCGAACCTGGTCGTGGGAATCCCCTTGATAAAGAGCAGGAACGTCGCCAGGTAAAAGCACGTAGCCAGCAGTTCACTTCGGCTGATAATATACGTCACCGACTCGGTCTGTAGGGGATGTACACCGAAGAGGAGCGCGCCAAAGAGCGCCATCCACTTTGCCTTCTCGGCGTATGCCTTCCCAAACGACGGCAGGGTGAGCGTCCAGAGGATCAGGAGATAGACGAAGATACTGTTAATGACGTGGGTCCCGATATTGAAAATGTGCCAGCCGATAACATTGAGTCCGCTCAACTGGTAGTTAAGCATGATTGACAGGTATACAACGGGACGATTACCCTTCAGAATTGAGAGTATGTTCTCGCCCGTGATATGCCGGATCGCGGAATTTTCAATGATCGAAGGATTGTCGTCAAAATGGAAACTGGCGGTAAAGGTATTGGCGTAGGCGACCAGGACCATTGCCATAATCACGCTGAACGCAATCAGGTTGAAGCGTTTGCCGGCAAAGATCTTCGAAATGAATTCTTGAAGTTTCCCCATAGATACAGTATTACCTCCCCTCAAGGATCGGCCTGAAATTTACCACGGATACTCCGGAAAGTAAAGAACGTTAACAAACGTAACCGGCCCCTCCTTATTCATCAAGGGATTTCACCTGTTCCGTCGATGATTGTTTTAATTCCTCCAAGGCCTGGTGAAGCAGTGCGATATCCTGGGTCAGCCGTTTGTTCTTCTCTGAGAGTCCCGAGATTACCGCCGAGAAATGGAGCGTGATCAGCAGCAGAAAGACGAATGCGATAAGGAAGAGCAGTGAGGGCGGATAGTATATCCCGATCAGCCGGGAAAAATATTCCAAAAGGCTCCTCGACAAGGACAGGACGAGCAACACGATGCCTGAGAACAGCCAGAGCAGCGCGTACCGCTCTTTCAACCGGCCCCGCCGGATCAACTCAAGGACCAAAAACAGGAGCGTCGCACTGCCGGCGATCGCCAATATTTTGACTATGTCCATAGGTCACCTCACTTCTTCAACAGATCGATGAAAACCGCCAAGAGGACCTTGACCATGTAGTATGCGGATCGAATGGGAGTGATTGAGGAACGCCCCCCGGTACGATCACGCATCCGCACGGGCGCCTCCGCAATGGTCATCCCTGCACGGTGGAGAAGTACCAGGCTTTCTACCTCGGGGTAATCCTCGGGATAGACACGGGCAAAAAACTCGATCACCCGGCGGTTTACCGCTCGAAATCCTGATGTTGTGTCGGTGACCGGTATGCCGATAATAGCGGAAAGGACCGTTGAAAAGATT
>CAYILT010000014.1:0-3581 GCA_964364055.1 uncultured Nitrospiraceae bacterium
TGGTTTATTTTGAATGAGGCAAGGCTAGAGGAATATATTAAAGCGGAAGGCTACACCGTGATTCACGAGGGCTTGAACCGCTGATGAAAGATGCCCAGGAAGGCGGGGCTGTTGCCGGCAGTACGCGCAGGGATATTGAGAAACGGTCGGGCAAACCGGTGGTGACGAGCGGGAATTTTAAGAGGTTGGGCGGTAAAGGAAAGAAAAGAATAACGTGATATAGCGGCGCATTGAATGCGCCCGAACTTCATTGGACCAGGCCTATAATATTGTACTTGGATCAGATAGGACCACGTCGTTTATGGCCAATCCCAAAATAAACAAATCTCGCGAAAAGCGCATTGATGATGAAATCATCGTGGATTGCTACGGCGAAGCCGAGCGCGCCATGGGGTGGTATTGCTACCTTGTGGATTGCCTAGAGTTTCCCTTTACTGCCAAATGCATTGCCGCCAGATCAAATTCCCCTTTAAAAACCGGCGAGGTCGTGGAGGTTGTCGGCATGGCGCCGGAGGATGAATGCGAACGGGAAATGTTCGTAATGATCCGATGGGAGAAACGGAAATTCGGCGCGCCGCTCTCGCAGTTGGAAGGCATCAAGGCGAGCAGGGAGACCAAAGAGGCTGTCGAAGATTGGCGCTATTGGGTGTCGATGGGATATGAGTTTTGAAAGGATCTGGCTTCAGAGGAGAACCTTACCAATTCCGCATCGGGTTGCAAGACTATATCAATATTTGAGATAACTGGTATAAGAGGCAGAGATGAAAAACAACTCGCTTGCTGTATTTGAAAATTTCAAGATTCGCAGAATATATGATGAGGAATCCGAAACCTGGTATTTCTCCGTCGTGGATATTGTTCAGGCTTTGATTCAACAGCCCGATTATCAGACTTCGCGGAAATACTGGAACAAGTTGAAGGAACGGCTGAAAAAAGAAGGAAGTCAGTCGGTGACAAATTGTCACCGACTGAAAATGGAGGCTGCTGATGGTAAAAAATACCTTACCGATGTCGCTGATCCTGGAACGCTTCTCCGTCTGATACAGTCCGTACCCAGTCCTAAGGCGGAGCCGATCAAGCTGTGGCTGGCCAAGGTCGGTTATGAACGGATGCAGGACATGGCGGACCCCGTGCGGTCTTTAGACCGGGCGAGGGAATATTGGCAGCAGCATGGAAGAAGCGAAAAATGGATTCAGCAGAGGATGATGGGGCAGGAGACCCGCAACAAGCTGACGGATTACTGGAAAGATCATGACATAAAAGAAGAAGAGGAATACGGCATTCTGACCAACATCATCCATCAGGAATGGGCAGATGTGTCCGTAAAAAAGCACAAGGCAATGAAGGGGCTGCAAACGCAGAACCTCAGAGACCATATGAGCGAGGCAGAATTGATTTTTACCGCTCTTGCGGAGCTTTCCACACGGCAGATAGCGGAGACCATGAAGGCCGTCGGCATGAAAGAAAACAAGGTCGCCGGTAAAACAGGCGGCGGAATCGCTAAAAAGGCAAGGCGTGAACTGGAAGCAAAAACAGGTAAAAAGGTCGTGACCGGCGAGAATTTCCTGCCGCCGGGTGTAAAGAATTCACTACCAGCAAACGCCGGCAAGAAAAAAAAATGATGCATTCGTAAAAAGGCCCGTGTTGTCGTTGCGAGCCTGCCCCAGCATGATTTAAGCAGGAGCGGCAATCCTGGCCTTAGAAATAACAGCTTGCGGAGTTGACGTTTCAAAATGCCCTCAAAAGACTTCAAATGAATTGTCAAAGGAGGAGTTATGAGTGAATCTGGTTTCGATTACGATGTCGTGGACCCGAACGCTTCCGAGCAAACCGTTCCCGTTTACCCTGTTGCACAGTGGCACAATGGGCAGCAGGCGCTCAAGGCCCTTGGGGGCGTGCAATTCTCCGGCGGAGTGGTTCTGCCGGAAAAGTATCTGTCCGAGGGTTCTTCTTTTCCCGGCTGGACAAAGGAGCGGATAACGTTTCGCAGCGGGAAGGAAGAAACTGCGTTGACGGCGCATAACGTCAGCATAGCCCCGATCCGCACGCGCTTTCGCTGGTTCGTTCGGCAAGGCGCGGAAACAGCCTATTATCCGCGCCAGGCCTTTGTCATGGGCGCGAACATGCGGGGGCACTTGCAGGTGCTTGCGGCGGTGCAAGGGGCTGCTGAGCCGATCGTCATCACGTTCAAAGGAAAAGCCTCGCAGTCGTTTGAAGTAGTGTTAAAGGACTTTTCGGCAAAGGTTGTACAGGCGGCCAACCGGCAGGCGCCGAAAGGCAAGCCGCTGCCGCGCTACGCATTCTGGATGCCCATCGCACCCGGTCCGCATACCAAAGCTGGAGGCGCAGGGCATGAATCGGTGGTGACCCTTCCGACCCTTGGTTTGCCCGCGGACATTACCCAGGAGTATCTGCAATCGCTGTACATCGGCCGCGACAGCTTGATCCGCTTTCAGGAGTGGTACCAGGAAGCGGGCGCCTGGGTCGATGCCTGGGAGAAGAGCGGCGTGGAACATGCCGAAACCGCTGCGGACCATGAAGAGGAACAGGACGGCGGACACGCGCAGAAATAAGACAGCTCCGGAAGGGGCGTTTTTCTCTGGAGGAAGGATTATGAGCAAGGCGTGGATGTTTAGTCCCCACACGGGCGGGGTAAAGATACCGCCTGCCACGCAGGAAGCGACGAGGAAGCGAATTCTTGCATATGCGGAGAAACAGTATGCCGGGAAGTTCACCAGGATCGATGTAAGATTCAAGGGCGCGCTTTGCTATATCGATGCTTACAGGGAGCCTTTTGCGCCGAAACGATTTCGTCCCGCTGGCGGTGAAACCCGTCAGGAGTTTATGGAACGCCTGCGAAACACGCCCACGCACTTCGTCCGGCTGCGGCATTTCAACGCCGATAAATGGAGCGTCGCGTTTTACACCTATAGCCATGAGCGCTACGAGCCCTGCTGTTTTAATGACGGTAAATGGTTCGGGACGCCCGAACAGGCGATCGAGATTGGCGCATGTTATCTGGATTAGCGGGTGAGCTCAAGAGGTCACTTATACTGTGCCATGTCGCTTATAGAGATGAAAGTTTTATTAGTGTGTGCGACGTTGCGGGGGGATGCGTGGCATATCTCAATACCTTTAAATTAATCGAAGCGGCGGTGAGAGGCGAACAATTGGACGCGAAAGCGCTGATCGCCGAGGTCGATAAACAAAAAGTCCTCAGCGCCCTTAAAAGAAGCAAACAAGGCGTACCGAAGCCTGTTCCTTATACGGATGAGCCCATTGAGGAAAAGAATTTATCGTTAATGCCTCAACAGGAAAAAGAGAAGCTTTGGGATATATACGGCAGGCTGCCGACCATGGGAGAAAATTATGAATGCGATCTTGCGGTGTTATTTGCGTTGAGAGAGAAATACCCCAGGGTACCGTGCATTTACAACTATATCAGCGTGATTTATCAAAATACCAGGCAAATGGAAAAGCTGGTGAATATCCTCCAGGAAACAACAAGGAAATTCCCCGATTACCTGTTTGGGAAGACGGCGCTGGCGGAATTTTATCTGCAAAATAATGAAAGCAGCAAG
>CAYILT010000014.1:3681-28621 GCA_964364055.1 uncultured Nitrospiraceae bacterium
GAAGACATAGCGCTCTGGAGAAAAGAGGGGCGTGACGATATCCTGGAATGGGTTCGTTTCATTCCGCTCGGGCCTGACCCGGATCATGTGGTCGCTGACGCCTGGTTTAATCCAAGAACGGGAGACGAAGTCAAGCGTTGCCCCTGGCTGGCTGCGGAAACTGCCTCGCAAGAATAAATTTATTTGCCGGATTCACGACGTGAAGCCGAAACATTGCAGAGACTACCCGCAATCAAATGAATGCGCCGGGGAGACGGTAAACCATGCCTTTTCAGATGTTCCACGATCTATTTCCTGCCCTGGCCGAGCGGGAGACCCGTTGTATCACCGTGATAAGCCGCTCCAAGCTCGAATTGCCACCCGGTGATTACTTCTTTCAGGAGATGTTCTGCAACGATCAAGGTTGCGACTGCCGGCGCGTGTTTTTCTTCGTCGTATCTTCGGTGAAAAAAGACGTGGAAGCGGTTGTCGCCTGGGGCTGGGAAAAACCGGAATTCTATGCAAAATGGCTGGGCCACGATGATCCGCATGACGTGGCGGAGCTCAAAGGCCCGATTCTGAACCTCGGGAGCCCGCAGACGGCCCTTGCACCCGCGATTCTCGATCTGGCGCGGAATCTGCTTTTGCGCGATCCGGATCATGTGGCGCGCATAAAACGACATTATCGGTTGTTCCGGGACAAGGTAGATGAAATGAGTACAGGTAAGAGCAAGAGAGGACCGGTGAAATGATAAAGGAAGTAGTTGGAGCGAAAACCTATGCTGTATGGACGGACATGCTGAAGCGACTGGTGCCCGGCGGGCGAACGCACCGGCTTTCCATCGTCGCAGCCGGTATGCTGCAGGTGGCGTATGAAATAGCAGGGGAGAAAGAAGAATCAAATGTAAAGGCGAAAAAGCTCGCGGAGCTCATCGAGAATGCATTCGAAAGAGAAGAAGACGGAATAGGGCAGCTGGCCAGCCTTGCCGAGGAGCTGTTCAGAGACGCGGGCGTGAGCTCTAAGCGGGCCAATCGGCGAGGTCAGGGGTACAGCATCGCGGAGGAAGCTGCTCAGCAGCTCCTGCTCTGGGAAGATATGCCGTGGGAGTAAGATGCTCTTCTCAAAGAGGTTATTGAACCGGGATTTGCCGGCGAGGTGTCACAGGTGGGCAGCGAAGGGATGATATACGCTCGTTATCTTGTTCGCTATGAAGATAAGCCAGGACATGCAACCGCCCGAGTTCTCACGCTTCGGGGCACGCCTGAGGGAACGATCGAAGTCTGTGAGCGCATTGAGTGGACAAAGACCAATGGCGTTGCTAAGCCAGTATCCTTTGCGAATCTTGATATCAGCGGACTTCAGTCGCGTTTTGATGAAACGATGAAGAGTGTTATCCTGGAGTGGATCCCGGACCGTCAGAAACGGGCGCGAGTAACGACGACGTTAATCGGGATTCATGTGGACTAGAGTGGGCCATGTAGCTATAATCAGCCCTCTCTGGTCATAATAGACAGAAAGTTCATCCGTCTTATTAGCACTATAGGCTGTTGAACAGCTATTACCACACCGTCTCTTCAGAATGTCCGACTCCTCGGCAAAACAATTCCGCTACGATCCCCTGCATTCCAATCCGCAGTAATACCTTGCATATCCTTCCGCAGTAGAAATACTGCGCCGCTCCAGTAGCTCATTGTATTTACAGGCCGATTATTTTGGCACGCGTCCTGCTATAGAGAAAGGCAAAGAGCGACAAAATAAAAACAATAATTCTTAAGGAGGATACAAAAATGAAGATCATGGTTGCTTATGACGGGACGCTGCAGGCGAAGGAAGCTCTGGCTTACGGGATCGAGAAGGCGCGCGCGAAGGGCGGCGAGATGGTCGCACTCCATGTGTTCAACAGCCCGATGTTCGCGGACTACGACGCCACGGTGAACACGCGGGATGCGGCGAGGACCGAGGCTGCTACGTTCGTGGACGAGGCGAAAGCGATCATCCGCGAGAAGGGCAAAGGCGTCAAGGCGAGCTTCTATACCACCGAGGGAAATCCGGAAGAGGAAGTGATCGGCTTCGCGAAGGCCGAGCAGGTCGATGTGCTCCTCTGCCCCCCGAAGTTCAAGACCATCATCAGCAAGTATCAGAAGGCGCTTGCCGGATCCGAGTTGGCCGGTGAGACCGCAAAAATGAATGTCGCGGCGCTTTCAACGAAGACGATGTAGATGCCCTGCCATCGAAACGAAACAGCCTCTCCCGCGCGGGAGAGGCTGAACCTTTCTGATGCGAGATAAAAAATTCAAGAATTAGGGAGAAAGAAGATGGAACTGGAATATCTCTATCAACATTCGGCATCGTTCATGATCCTGCAGCTCATGATGGGTTCTCTCTTGGTGCCTGCCGCGATCGGAAGGATGGACCTGTACCGGTCGTTCGTGAGAAGTACGGCATCATATGTGGTGAGCTTTGGACCGGTGGCGTTATTGGTCTATGTCCTGTTTGAGGTTTCCCGGCTGTTATAGTCAGGGGTCATCATACGCTTAGGGCTCGAAATCGGTCATGTCTATTTCCCAGAAAACATTCGACGGCTTGTCTGAAGATCGTTTCTTGTTCATCTCCTGATATATTCTATAGCGTCGCCAGATCTTCAGGAAGACCGGAGGGACCGTGGCGGATTCTTCCGCGGTCATGAGAAGGATCGATGTGAACAGCATGCCGTACATAACGGCAAAGCACATATCAGCGAGCAGGGCGATATCCATCAAAGGGCCTCCCGGAATACTCGGACTCGGTTAAGCGATCGTTACATGGCCTGGCAGGTCTCAGCGCTTTCTGCCTCGGACAGTTCCGGCCCCATGAATTTCCGGGCGGTTTCCTGTTCGCCTGCCTCGGCAAAGGCAACGGAGATCCAAATATTATCGAACATCCTGATCAGCTCCTTCATGGCTATCCTCCTTGGTCGTAATCTGTATTGATATAAAGCAATGGCCATGCCATATGTCAACATGCTGATTTAGTAGACATATTTTTTAATTAACGACTCATGGTGCAATTCCATAGTGCACATATGTGGTTGAATATATTTACTCTGATTGTAACTAATCATAAAATAAAGAAAATCTGATGCAACCATTTATTGCATGGGTATGTTTTGATGCTGGTTAGCGGCATGAAAAAAGTTGTTGCTCTTATTGAAGTATTTTCTTGCAGCCATTAGTGCAGTCAGAACGCTGCGCAATGCTGTTAATGCATTGATAATAGATAATAATATTTATGGCAAGGTACATGCATTATAGAGATGGTAGATGGTCAAGAAAAGAGTTAGGAGGTGAGACTATGAATATCCTCGTCGTCTATGATGGTACATTACACGCGAAAAAGGCATTGCTCTATGGGCTCAAGAAGATCCAGGAGGCAGGCGGTGAGATGACGGTATTGCAGGTATTCGATCCGCGACCGTTCATTGATTATGACGCCGGACCGCGGGCCGAAGAGATGGCCCGAAAAGAGGCGGCGCAGAGCCTTGCTGAGGCAAGACAGATCGTCAGCGAGCAGGCTGCGCGTATTGCCGTTCGGTTCATTTCGGACGAAGGTGATGCCGCTCAGAAGGTCCTGGAATATGCCGAAGCAGAACGTCCAGGCCTTGTGCTTGCTTCTCCCCGATACCGGGATCTGACAAAGACACTGACCTGCCCGCTCACGCTGGTCCCCGGAACCATCCTTGTGCCCATGGATAATACGGGAAGTCCCGCTGCGAGCATTGACCGTATCGTTTACGAAGCAGCGTCGACAGGCTCCAGGGTCCTGCTCCTCGGTGTCGTTCCCGTCCACCTTTACAGCAGGGAGGAAAAAAATGACCTGGAGCGGGTAAAAAAGGAAATAACCGCCGCCATAAAGAAGTTGAAAAAAACGCTTATTGAAAAGGGGATCGCTGTCTCCGAGATCGTGCGCTCCGGGTATCCCGATGAGGAGATCCTGAAAGCGGCCGGAGAGCATGCGGTTTCGCTCATACTGTTGCCGTCGGGCAGTACGGTGCCTTCCGAGCTTTCGAAGGCAGCGGCGATCCTGCTGGATGAGGCCGATCGGCTCAAGTGGCCCTTGTTCCTCCTGCCTTCTGCTGATGCCGTCTGATCCCGTTACCCGGATAAACACGGAAGCTCGCTCCGCTCCAACAAGATCAGTCCATCTGCGGCGGTATCATCGCCCCCCCATTCCCAGCATTCCACCGGCGCTGCCGCCGCAACAGCATGTTTCGCCGTAATTGCAGCTTCAACCAGTCTCTCCTCCCGATGTGCGCGCCCGGTTGCGCGAGGAACTTCGTTTTGAATATCAACGCGATATCCTGCCACAGCGGGTGCTAATTTTTCAATATTTTGCTATAATACATCATGTCGGCAATGTCATCTCCTTTCGCGACGCTTGGTCGCGACCGACCATTGTTTTCCTCGGGCCGCGGTTTTTTCCGAGGATGCCGAGTATCCCAATATTCTCACGATGCTGATGCCCGCCATTCGCCGAGCAAGTGGATTCATGCGGAACCGGCAGGAACGCCTGCCATGCTTTGCAACGGAGGGACGTCAGCGATCCCGGACGGCGCGTCAGCGTTCTGCGGACCAGTGGAGGGAGCATGTCTAAAACGTTTCTGATCGTCGACGATTCGGCCTCCATGCGCCAGCTGATCGCGTTCACCATCAAGGACGCGGGATATGATGTTCTGCTGGCGGAGAACGGCAGGGATGCCCTTGAAAAAATATCCCGTGCAAAGGTCGACATGGTGATCACCGATCTCAATATGCCGGAAATGGACGGCATCACGTTCATCCGGGAGCTCCGGGGGAAGGCGGACTACAAGTTCATTCCCATCGTCATGCTCACCACGGAATCCCAGGAAGCGAAAAAACAGGAGGGAAGGGCGGCGGGCGCCAGCGGTTGGATCGTGAAGCCCTTTTCTCCATCACAGCTCATGGACGTCGTGAAAAAGTTCGTGAAAGAGCGGGGGCAATGACATGGCAGACATCCGTCATGCAAACAAGAACGGCCGCGAGGTCCTGACCGTCAGCGGCTCCCTGACCGTGAAGCACGCAAAGGCTTTGAACGCGGCTCTTCTAGAAGCCGTACGGAGCGCACCTGCAGTCGAGGTGGACGTGGAAAATATCGACGACGTTGACATTTCGTTTGCCCAGCTGGTGTGTTCGGCCCATCGAATGGCCGCCGATCTGAACAAACAGATGACGATCACCGGTCTCGAGCAGGAGCGGTTCAGCCGGATGCTCGGCCGTTTCGGGTTCTTCCGCCATATCGGCTGTCATGAGAGCACGAGGAAGTCCTGTCTGTGGCTGCACGGCCAGGAGGCCCCGTAAGAGCAAGACCGCCCCACGGGGAACGGAGAGAACAAGCATGAGCGAACAGAACGAAACCTTTGATCTGGATGTCCTGCGGGAGATGTTCAAGAGCGAGGCCTATGAGCTCCTGGGCGAGTTCGAGAACGCCCTGCTTGCCCTCGAGGAGTCCCCCCGGGAAAAGGACGTTATCAGCCGGGTCTTCCGGGCTCTGCACACGATCAAGGGGTCCGGCGGCGCCTGCGGATTTGATGCCATTGCCCGTTTCGCCCACGAAGTGGAGACCGTCTACGATGCCATCCGGAACGACAGGATGGTGGTCACGCGGGAGATCATCAACCTTACCCTGGCGGCGCGGGACCAGATCGCCGCGCTGTTCGACGAGTCCTACAAGAAGAAACCCGCCGAAAGCGAAGTGACGGAACAGATCATCAACCGGTTTCGGAGCCTGCTTCCCGAAGGGGTCGCTCCCAAGACGAAAAAACCCGCGGAGCCGGTCCCGGCCGCCGAGGAACCGCAGGCGACGTACCGCATACGGTTCCGCCCCGCACGGAACATATTTCTCACCGGAGCAAACCCGCAATTCCTCCTGGACGAGCTTCGCGCCCTCGGCACGTGCCGGGTGGTGGCCCAGCTCGACGATATCCCGCCCCTGGAAACGCTGGACCCCGAGCTTTGCTATATCTACTGGGATGTGATCCTGACGACCAACAAAGGGCTGAACGCCATCAAGGATGTTTTTATCTTCGTTCAGGATACGAGTGAACTTTCGATCGAACCCATCGAGATGGAGATCTTCGAGGATAGCGAGTACAAAAAGCTGGGAGAGATCCTTGTGGAGCGGGGCGATCTTTCCCCGGCGGACATCCAGGAGATCGCGTCGGAACAGAAGCGGTTCGGCGAGATCCTGGTGGAAAAGGGCCTGGTCAATAATGACCGGGTGGAGGCGGCGCTCACCGAGCAGCAGCACGTGCGCGGTCTGCGGCGGGAGCGCCAGAAGTCCGAGGAGCTCTCGAGCATCCGGGTCCAGTCCGAAAAGCTCGACAAGCTGGTGGACCTGGTCGGGGAGCTGGTGACGGTCCAGGCGCGGTTGACGCAAGTGGCGACCGAAGGGACCAGCGCCCTGCTGTTGACCATTTCCGAGGAAGTGGAGCGGCTGACCGCGGAGCTCCGGGACAACACGATGAGCATCCGGATGCTTCCCATCGGCACGATCTTCAATAAGTTCAGGAGGCTCGTCCGTGACCTGTCCCAGAACCTCGGCAAGTCCGTGGAGCTCGTCATGGAAGGCGCCGACACGGAACTGGACAAGTCCGTCATCGAGAAGCTCCACGATCCGCTGGTCCACCTTATCAGGAACTGCATCGATCACGGCATCGAGATGCCCGATGACCGGGCGGACCGCCAGAAGCCGCGTCAGGGAACCATCCGGCTCTCCGCCGCCCATTCCGGCGCCCATGTCATCATCCGGATCGACGACGACGGCGCCGGAATGAACATCGCTGCGATCCGGCGCAAGGGCGTCGAGAAAGGCATGATCCCGCAGGATGCCGAACTTTCGGAGAGGGAGCTTTTTGCCCTTGTTCTGTCGCCCGGATTCTCAACGGCCAGCCAGGTCACGGATGTCTCCGGCCGCGGCGTCGGGATGGACGTGGTGAAGCAGGCCATCGAAGCCCTGCGGGGCGCGATCGAGATCACCAGCCGTCAGGGCGCGGGGACAACGATCACCATGTCGCTGCCGCTTACCCTGGCCATCATCGACGGCTTCCTGACCAGGATCGGCGATGATCACTTCGTGTTCCCCCTGTCCCTCGTTGATGAGTGTGTCGAACTTACCGCCGCGAAGTCCGAAAAGATGGGAAAACGCGACCTGTTGAACGTGCGGGGCGAGATCGTGCCTTATATCAAGCTGCGGGACCGGTTCGGCATGCAAAGCGAGCGGCCGGCCATCGAACAGGTCGTGATCGCCAAAGTGGACAACTTCCGGGTCGGTTTTGTGGTAGACCACGTGGTCGGCGGCCATCAGACGGTGATCAAGAATCTCGGCAGGATGTACAGGGGCGTGGAAGGCATTTCCGGCGCCACGATCCTGGGAAACGGCAGTGTCGCGCTCATCCTTGATGTGCCGAGGCTGATCCAGACGGTGGAGCGAGAGGATCTGTCCCACTGACACGACCGAACGCATTACCCAATAACAAACAATGTTACTCACGCACCAGAGATCATTTCATTCACAATGGGGGACCACATGAAGTTACAGGATGTTAAGATCGGTACCAAGGTGATCGGCGGGTTCCTGGTCATTGCCTGCCTGGTCTGCCTCGTCGGGACCATCGGTATCATCAATATGAACAGCCTGATGGCAATGGCGGACAGGATCCTCGATGTCGACAAGAAGCTGGCCGACGCCGCGATGGAGGCGAACATCGCACATCTGCATATCCGCGACCTGACCGCCGAAAGCCTGATGACCACCGATCAGAAGGTCCTGGAAGCGGACGAGAAGCGCCTTGCGGAATACAGGGACAAGCTGTACAAAAGCCTAGGGGTCCTGTCCGCGAGCAAGGATGAAAAGATTGCGGCCACCGGGCGCGAACTGCAGCGGTCCGGGGAGCAGCTTTACGAAGGCGCCATCGCCCTGTTCCGCGGCAAGCGCGAGGGCAATCAGCAGGCCGCTGTCTGGGCAATGAAAGAAAAGATCGATCCGGTCGGGGACAGTCTTGAAAAGAAACTTGAGGAGCTGGAGGCCACCCTAGAAAAGGAACTGCAGGCGCATATGAAAGATACCGAAGCGAACCACGCTTCGACCCAGACGTTCCTGATCGCGGTCTCGTTCATCGGTTTCGGCCTCGCGCTCGGGCTCGGCATAATCATCACACGCGATATCATCACCAGTCTCGGGGGAGAGCCTGCCTTCGTCTCGTCAATCGCCAGAAAGGTTGCCGAAGGCGACCTGACCGTTGCCGTTGCAACACGGGAAAAAGACCAAACAAGCCTGTTGTTTTCAGTCAAGACGATGGTGGACAAGCTCAAGAGTGTTGCGGTGGACGTCAAGACCGCATCGGACAACGTAGCGTCGGGCAGCGAGCAGCTCTCCGCCGGCGCCCAGCAGATGTCCCAGGGCACTACCGAGCAGGCGGCAAGCACGGAGGAGGCGTCATCCTCCATCGAGGAGATGAACGCAACGATCAAACAGAACGCCGACAACGCCATGCAGACCGAGAAGATCGCCCTTAAGTCGGCGTCGGACGCCCAGGAGAGCGGCAAAGCCGTGTCCCAGACCGTCTCCGCCATGAAGGAGATCGCCCAGAAGATTTCCATCATCGAGGAAATCGCGCGCCAGACGAACCTGCTGGCCCTGAACGCCGCCATTGAGGCGGCCCGCGCCGGGGAGCACGGCAGGGGTTTCGCGGTGGTGGCCGCCGAGGTGCGGAAGCTCGCCGAGCGGAGCCAGTCGGCCGCCGGTGAGATCAGCCAGTTGTCATCGTCGAGTGTGCAGATCGCCGAGCAGGCCGGCCAGATGCTGGCGAGGCTCGTGCCGGACATCCAGAAGACCGCCGAGCTGGTGCAGGAGATCACGGCGTCGTCCAAGGAGCAGTCGGGCGGCGCGGACCAGATCAACGGCGCCATCCAGCAGCTCAATCAAGTTGTCCAGCAGAACGCAGGCGCGGCCGAGGAGATGGCGTCGACCGCCGAGGAGCTGTCCAGCCAGGCCGACCAGCTCCAGGTCACGATCTCGTTCTTCAAAGTTAATGGTCTTGACCGGGCTGCTGCAGGGACGACGCGGAAAGCGTTGAGGCCGGCGCACCATGCCCAGATCGCTTATGTGGCCCCCAAAGCGGCAAAGCAGGGCGGTTTTGTAAAGGGAGTCCATCTGGACCTGGGTCATGAAGGAAAGGCCAGGGGAGACAGCAGGGACTCGGAGTTTGAGAAATTTTAGGAATTGCGGAGTGCGGAGTGCGGAGTGCGGAATGAAATCGAGTAAAAGACTTGGCGGGTAGGTTCCCGGTTTTTAAATCCGCAATCCGAAATCTAAAATCCGAAATCGAAGAGGAGGCTGCCATGGCAGTAACGTCTATTAACGAAACAACACAGTTCCTGACCTTCAAGCTTGCCGATGAGGTGTTTGCACTGGACATCACAAAAGTACGGGAGGTCCTTGATTTCACCACCGTGACCAAGGTGCCGCGGACTCCGGAGTTCATGCGGGGCGTGATCAATCTCCGGGGGAGCGTGGTGCCGGTGGTGGACCTGCGG
Organism: uncultured Nitrospiraceae bacterium; assembly: GCA_964364055.1. GTDB lineage: Bacteria > Nitrospirota > UBA9217 > UBA9217 > UBA9217 > JAAXXJ01. The sequence goes on from CAYILT010000014.1 coordinate 13,252, forward strand.
CTAAAGTTCGGGATGACGAAGACCGAGAGCGGCGTGAACACCTGCATCATCATCACCGAGGTGACGGTGGATAACGACACGACGATCCTGGGGGCCCTGGCCGATTCGGTGCAGGAGGTGCTGGACCTTGAGCCGGGGAGCATCGCGCCGGCGCCCAGGATCGGGACCAAGCTCAAGACGGAGTTCATCAAGGGCATGGGCAAGCGGGACGACCGCTTTATCATCATCCTGGACATCGACAAGGTGTTCTCGTCCGACGAGCTGGCGATGGTGACGCAGGAAGAAACGGCCGCAGAGGACACGAAGGCCCGGTGATCCGGGCGGCAAACAGGGAGCAGACCAGCCGCGAGCACGTGCAACGCATGGAACAAAAGACCTTTATAGCCGGGGTTGCGAAACCCATGACGCAGGCCGAGTTCGGCCGTTTCAGCGAGTTCATCATCGGCCAGTGCGGCATCAAGATGCCGCCGAGCAAGAAGATCATGCTCGAGGCGCGGCTGCAGAAACGGCTGCGGACCCTGGGAATATCGAATTTCAGGGAGTATTACGATCATGTGCTCGGCGAGGGCGGGCGCGACGAGCTGGTCCACATGCTCGATGCGGTGACCACGAACAAAACGGATTTTTTCCGGGAGCCGGTCCACTTTCACTATATGGCACAGACGATCCTTCCCGAATTCATCGAAGAGCGGGAGCGATCCAAAGGGAGCGGCAAGCCCTTTGTGGTCTGGAGCGCCGGCTGTTCAACAGGCGAAGAGCCGTACACGCTCGCCATGATATTGTCGGACTTCGCCGGTCTGCACCCTTCGTTTCGCTTTTCGATCCTCGCCACCGATATCTCCACGAAAGTGCTCGACCGCGCCCGGGAGGCGGTCTACGATGCTGAGCGGGTGGCCGCCGTCCCGCTGGCGATGAAGCAGAAGTACCTGCTCCGCAGCAAGGACCCGGGCAAAGGCGTCGTACGGATCGGACCCGCGCTGCGGTCGATCGTGCAGTTCAAGAGGCTGAATCTCATGGAAGAGGCTTTTTCCTTTTCCGAGCCGGTTGACGTGATCTTTTGCCGGAACGTAATCATCTATTTTGACCGCAAGACCCAGGAGCAGCTGATCGCCCGATTCTGCAAAGTACTGAAGACGAACGGTCATCTGTTCCTGGGCCATTCCGAGAGCATCCACGGCTTCACCCTGCCGCTCCGGCGGCTCACGTCCACGGTGTACCGGAAGATCGACTGAGCATCCCCGCACGAGAGCCGACTATGACAACAAAGAAGATCACGGTACTTATCGTTGACGACTCCGCCATCGTCCGCCAGACCCTTGCGGACATCCTGTCCTCGGACCCGGAGATCGAGGTGATGGCGAAGGCCTCGGACCCGTTCCTCGCGGCGGAGCATATCAGACGCCAGGTCCCCGACGTGATCCTGCTGGACGTGGAAATGCCGCGCATGGACGGTCTCACCTTCCTCCAGAAGGTCATGTCGCAGCATCCGATCCCGGTGGTGATCTGCTCAAGCCTCGCCGAGAGCGGTTCCGACACGGCGCTTCGCGCCCTGGAATATGGCGCCGTGGAGATCATCCTGAAGCCCCGTCTTGGCGCAAAGCAGTTCCTGGAGGAAGCGAAGATCAGTATCTGCGACGCGGTGAAGGCTGCTGCTGCGGCCCAGGTGAAGCGGCTGGCGTTCCATCAGCGTGATGTGCCGCCGAAGCTCACCGCCGATGCGGTGCTCGCCAAGGCCAGGATCGGCCGGGACGCCATGCTCAAGACCACGGAAAAGGTCGTTGTGGTCGGCGCGTCAACGGGCGGGACCGAGGCGCTCAAGGACTTTCTCGTGGCCCTGCCGCTGGACGCGCCCGGCATCGTCATTGTACAGCACATGCCCGAGATCTTCACCACGGCCTTTTCGCTGCGGCTTGACAACATGTGCCATATCTCGGTGAAGGAGGCGGAGACCAACGACACCGTCATCCGGGGCCGCGCCCTTATCGCTCCCGGAAACCACCATCTCCTGCTCAAACGGAGCGGCGCACGCTATTACGTCGAGGTGAAGGACGGCCCCCTCGTCAGCCGTCACCGGCCTTCGGTCGATGTGCTCTTCCGGTCCGCGGCGCGATATGCAGGGCCTAATGCGATCGGCGTGATCATGACGGGCATGGGGGATGACGGCGCAAGGGGGATGCTGGAAATGAAGGAGGCCGGGGCAGTGACCATCGCCCAGGACGAGGATTCCTGTGTCGTCTTCGGCATGCCCAAGAAGGCCATCGAGCTGGGCGCCGTACACAAGGTGCTTCCGCTGCTGTCGATCGCCGGCGCCGTCATGCGCGAAGGAAGCCAATGATCAGCCGGCCTGTTCTTCAATGAGGTTCAGATCGTTCCCGACACTCTCCGTACCAGCGACCTTCCTCCGAAAAAACTCCCTTTGACGAAGAAGATGCTGCCCGGGCAGCAGTCTACAGGTTGGCATTGGCATCGCATATGCCGGATGATCAGAGAAACCCTGTCGCGCCTGCCGGCTTAATGAATTCCGGTCTTCTCCTCGTTCTGCCGATGTGTTCTTTTTTTGCACATCCCCTTCACGTCCTGAACGGACCCCTCCGCACCTCCCCTTGTTAAGGGGAGGCTGGGTGGGGTGGGCCACGTTCGCTCGCCCGCGCAAACTCGGCCTTCGGCCTCAGACATGCGCGTTCGCCCTGGGGGACGCTTCCTTAGGCCAAGACGGGTGCCCAATAATTTCGTAGGGCCGCTCCGGGGACGTGCGGGATTGGGTAAAGGCTTAAGACCTTGCTCTTCCAGAGGACCCTGCATCCCGTGAACAGGGCTGCGCACAAGCATGCCCGGAACTGAGCCCGTTCACCACAGGTCATGCCTGCGCGGACCTGTGATCGGCGGTGCAGAAAAAAAGGATTTTGAACTTGCTGAGATGGGCTTCAGTTAAGGCTTGCAAGCGGCCTTATTTTACCCACTTGCTTTGGAGATGATCCATTAATTCCAGGGAAGAGCGGGCAGTGGACTTATGAGGACAATTCGTTGATCGCCGCGGCGAGGAGCGGGAGCATGATCTCATGGTGGCCGGTGAGTGCGTAGCCTTTGCCGCCTCCGTGGGTGGGACGGCGGACCACGTTGGCGTTCGGCCGGTAGTGCTGGATGAAGTCCATGTTCACGGTGGTAAAGTGCTTGAGCGTGTGGCCGAGGTTCCGGCAGAGGGTCACCGCCTTGAGGAAGATCTCGGGCAGCAGGACCGCCGAGCCGAGGTTAATGTACACACCGCCCTCGAGCTCCGCGACGAGAGAGCAGAATTTCTGGAAGTCCCGGCCCGCAGCCTCGCCGGTCGCCCTGGCGTCAAAGGACGGATGCATGTGGATGATATCGGTCCCGATGGCGACATGCACGGTCACCGGGATGTCGAGCCGTGCACCTGCCGCAAGAAGGCTTTTGTTCTTGTAGGGAAACTCACCGTCGCGGATCATCCTGCCCACGGACTCGCCGATGCCCAGTCCTTTTCCGTTCCCGTCCCTGACCGCGTTGTTGATCATGCTGCCGGTCTCTTCGGCCATGCCGAAGGCCCCGGACAGGATCTCCCTGTCCACGTCTTCCGAGGTCTGGCCGACGAACGCCAGCTCAAAATCATGAATGATCCCTGCGCCGTTCAGCGAGAGGCTCGTGATGGTCCCGCGCTCCATGAGGTCGATGAGGACCGGCGTGAGCCCTACCTTTATGGGATGAGCGCCCATGCCGAGCATGACCGGACGTCCATCTTTTCGCGCCTGGACGACGGCCGCCGCAATTTCTTTGATGTCCCTGGCCGCGAGGATGTTCGGGAGGGAGGAAAAGAAGTCCTTGAAGGAGCCGCCTTGTTTGTGCGGCGAGGCGATCTCGTCGATGCGGACCTTGCTGGCGCGGTCCTTGAGGGAATAAGTCCTGATCTTGGAGGGGTCGAAGGGTTTCATGAGTTCACCGTTTCTTGCCGAAGAGCTCTTCGTCCACCAACTGGCAGATGATGTGGCCCAGGGTTATGTGCGTCTCCTGGATATGGGGAGTATGCTTGGAGGGGACGACGAAGGTATAGTCGGCAATGTTGGCCATCTTGCCGCCGGCGCCGCCGGTAAAGACGACGGTCTTCATGCCGTTCTTTTTGGCAACGTCCAGCGCTTTTATGACGTTCGGTGAATTACCGCTGGTGCTGATGCCGATCACCACATCGCCCTCATGCCCCAGGGCGGAGAGCTGCTTGGAAAATATCTGGTCATAGCCGAAATCGTTGCTGATGCTGGTGAGCACGGCGATATCGGTGTTCAGCGCGATGGCGGGGAGCGGTGGCCGGTCGATGAGGAAGCGGTTCACGAACTCGGCGGCGATATGGGACGCATCGGTCGCGCTCCCGCCGTTCCCGAAGAGGATCACCTTGTGCCCTTCACGGAAGGTCCGTGCAATGAGATGAACGACCTCGACGATCCTGTCCGCGTTCTCCTTCGCGAACGCGATCTTGACCCGCGCGCCTTCTTCGAATATCCTGATCACCGCTTCTTTCATGGCTCTCCGATGCAAATTGATGGAGTATTATAAAATACAACCGGGAAATGTCAAGGTAAAAGGCCGAAGGATCGATGATGACCACAGCGACGCAATGTTGATGTACTCGCAAGAAGTCGGAATTCTCTTTATTTCGTCTTACCGGCGAAAGCCGGTATCCAGTCTTTTCATGGTTCGACGTTGCTCACCATCATGAGCATGTCGAATGATTGAGTTCAATGCTTACTGGACCCCGGTTGTCACCGGGGAGACGACTTTTTACGAGACGATCAATGTTTATATCGGTTTTCCCGCGTTCTCACCGTTCCTGCTGCCCAAAAAATTCGCCAGTTGGCAGAATTCGGAAACGCTCAGGGTCTCGGCGCGGCGTCCCAGATCGATCCCCGTCCCGTCCATCACCGCGCTCATCACTTCCCCGGGATAGCCCAGCTGGCCCAGTGAGTTCCGGAGCGTCTTCCGCCGCTGGGAAAAGGCCGCTTTGATCACGCGCAGAAAAAGCGCTTCATCGTGCGCGATGGTTACCGGCCGCTCGCGCATGGTCAGGGTCAGGACCGTCGAGTCCACCTTCGGTCTCGGGGTGAACGCGCCGGCCGGCACGGAGAATTCGAGGCGGGGCACCGCCGCATATTGCACCAGCACGGAGAGAAATCCGTATTCCTTTCCGCCCGGATCGGCGGCGATGCGCTCCGCCACTTCTTTCTGGAGCATCAAGGTGAGGGTGGTGAACCGTCCGCGCTGCGCGATGAGCCGCTGGATGATGGGGGTAGAAATATAATAAGGAAGGTTGGCGACTACCTTCCAGGCGCCGGAAAGTCCGCCGTAATCAAATACCAGGGCGTCGGCATGAACGATCTGGACCGATGGGCGGGTGCTGAATTCCTCGCGGAGACGCGGGACGAGCCGGTCGTCAAGCTCGATGAGCAGCAGCCTGCATCCGGTCTCCGCAAGGGCCCTCGTCAGATGACCCAGCCCCGGACCGATCTCGATCACCTGGTCCTGGGGCCCGATCCGCGCCGCGTCGACGATCTTCCCGAGATAGTGCGGATCCTTCAGGAAGTTCTGCCCGAGCGATTTTTTGGGATAGATATGCGAGCTGCTCATGCGAATGGCCCTCTGCTCCTTTTACTGATCGTAGCAACAGCATCGTTCAAAGGATGACGATTAGAATGAGAAAAGCACGTATCGGACGATGTGCGACTCGAGACGTTATTCCGCAATGGTTCGACATTGCTCACCATCATGAGCCGGTCGAATGATCCACACTCCGCAATGGTTTACCCCTGGAACCGGGGGTCAAGTTTGTCCCGGAGGAAATCACCCAGGATATTGAAGGAGATCACGGTAATGCTGATGGCGAGACCGGGGAAAATGACCATCCAGGGCGCGGAATTGATGTACATCCTGTTCAAACTGATCATCGAGCCCCAGGTGGGCGTGGGCGGCTGGACACCGAGGCCGAGGAAGGAGAGGGCCGCCTCGAGCAGGATGAACCCTCCCACGCGAAGGCTGCCCGCCACCAGCAGCAGCGGCAGCGCGTTCGGCAGAATGTGCCGGAGCAGGATCCGTCCGGTCGTGGCGCCGATGGCTCGCGAGGCCTCAACATAGGTCTGCTCTTTGAGGGAAAGGGTGAGCCCGCGCACGAGGCGGGCGAACCCGGCCCAGCTCACGATCGTGATGGCGAGCATGGCAGACGCGAGACCCGGAAGCATGACCGTGCTGATCCCGATGGCAAGAAGGAGGCTGGGAAAGGCGAGAAAGATATCGAATACCTGGGACAGGACCAGATCGACCTTGCCGCCGAAGTAGCCCGCCATAAGGCCGGCAAAGGTCCCGATGCAGAGAGAAAAAAGCGATGCCGCGATGCCGACCGCCAATGAGACGCGCGCGCCATGAACGATGCGGGAAAGGATGTCCCTTCCCTTGCTGTCCGTTCCCAGGAGGTGCGAGCCGCCCGGAGGCTGCCGGAGGCTGTCAAGGTCCATGGCAAGCGGGTCGTAAGGAACGAACAGCGGTCCGATGACCGCGGTCATGATGAGCAGTGCCAGTACAATAGCTGCGGTCAGCACCAGCTTATTGGATGTGATCTCTTGCCGTATTTCGTTCTTCGTCATAGGCGTTATTCCGTCCCCGATACCCGGACCCGGGGATCGAGGTAGCGATAGGTGATGTCGACCAGGAGGTTCATGGCGACGAAGACAACGGCGCCGAAGAGCACGACGCCCATGATGACGGGATAGTCCCGTTTCATGATGCCGTCGAGGGCATACCTGCCGATGCCGTCCCAGCCGAAGATCGTTTCGGTAAGCACCGCGCCGTTCAGGTAGGAGCCGAGATCGAGGCCGATAATGGTCACGATCGGGATGAGCGAGTTCTTGAGGGCGTGTTTCGTTATGACGGTGAACTCAGACAAGCCCTTTGCCCGCGCCGTGGCGATGTAGGGCTGCGAGAGCGAATCGATCATCGACGAGCGGGTGATGCGGGAGATGTAGGCCAGAGAATACGTGCCGAGGGTCATTGCCGGCAGGATCAGGTAGGCGAATGCCCCGTTCCCCATGCCTGACGGCGGCAGCCAGCGGAGGTAGAGCGCGAAGATGAGCATGAGCGTAAGCCCCAGCCAGAACACGGGTATTGAGATGCCGCCGACGGAGATGACCGAAGCGATCCTGTCCCAGGCAGTGCCGCGCTTGACCGCGGAGAGGGTGCCGAGGAGGATGCCGCCTACCGAGGCGAACAGGATAGCGGTGACCGCGAGCTTGAGGGTGTTCGGGAATTTTTGAAGGAGATCATCGGCGACCTTCCGGTTCGTGTAGTAGGACCTGCCGAGCTCCCCCTGGGCGAGGAGTTTGAGGTAGCCGAGGTACTGAAGCGGAAGCGGCCGGTCGGCGCCCAGTTCGGCCCGAATCCGGGCGAGGGTCTCGGGATTCGCGCGCTCGCCCGCCATTCCCTGCACCGGGTCGCCGGGAAGGGCCTGCATCAGGAGGAAGGTGATGAGGGTGATCCCGAGGAGCGTGGGGATGAACAGGAGTACCCGTTTGGCGATGTAAAAAAGCATGATTGCGGAAATCTTACACAATCCCGCGGAAAACCGCAACCGGCAAAAAACATGGCTGCCTTGAAGAGCCGCCAAACATCACAATTGCTCCGTGACACACCGTAATCCGATTCTTGCCTTTTGTAGTAACATATAGTAATGTCTGCACAAGTAAAGGCTAGCCGCCGTCCAGGGGGCCTGATGGCTGACTTACCCCGCTTAGAGGTCCCTGTACGGATCGCGGTTGCCGCTGACAATTATTCCGGACAGAAATCGGTGCAGACGATATTAAGGAACGCCATTCAAAAAGAAAGTAGACCTGACCCTGCGGGGGTCCCTCATCAAAGATTTACCTTACGCAATCGCAATCCCGCTTTTACGAAAGGCCTTATGCCCCCAGGCCCCGAAGACATAGCCAAACAGAGGCCGACATTGCTATGAAAGATACGCTAAACGCAATAACAAAGCGGACCACAGACTTCCGGAAAGACCTGACACGGGGTTGTCATTCGGAGAATACATGAAATCAATTGTGCCAATCGAGGTAATCGAGAAAAAGACATTATTGATCGGCGGCAAGAAAGTCATGCTGGACAGCGGCCTGGCAGAGCTCTATGGCGTCGAAACGAAGATGCTATTGCGCGCTGTCAAAAGAAATAGTGAGCGATTCCCTGACGATTTTATGGTACAGATGACGAAAGAAGAGTTCGACAACTTGAAGTACCATTTTGGCGCCTCAAGATGGGGAGGCAGGAGGTATCTCCCGTATGCCTTTACGGAAAACGGCGTAGCGATGCTTTCAAGCGTATTGAATAGCAAGCGGGCGATCCAAGTGAATATTCAGATCATGAGAACCTTTACCAGATTGCGCGAGATGATCGCATCGCATAAAGATCTAGCGCGGAAACTCGATGCTCTTGAAAAAAAATATGACGGTCAATTTCATGTTGTATTTGAGGCCATTCATCAGTTGATCAAGATTGATGATCTCGTAAGAAGTCCGTATACGCCCTATTTCGTCATACCGGCGAAAGCCGGTATCCAGTCTTTTCAATGTGTTCGATGTTTACTGGACCCCGGTTTTCACCGGGGAGACGACTTTTTACGAATGCATCAAGATTGAAGAGAAGCCAAGGCTGAAGATCGGGTTCATCAAGGAGAGCAGGGCAGTGTATCGAACGAAACGGAAGCGATGAGGGAGCTTGATTTCTTCCTTCTACTTTTCCTGCTTCTTACTTTATCGCTGCCGGAGAAGAGGGGGAAGGCGAAGAAGACGTTGAATGAGTATAAGGCCTGATGACAAGAAATTAGACCAGAGCTATGGGGTTGGGCGGATTGGGTGAATAACTCATATTTTAAGTCTGACCCCCAGCGGCCCCATATAGGCGACCCCAAAGACACCCCAACGCACCCCTGAATATACGCTGCCGAAGAAGGCCTTGACCGGCGCAGCCTGACAGTATATACTTTAATGTATACACTAAGGAGAACGCCATGAAGACCGCAACGGCAAAAGAGCTTCGAAACCGCGCATCGGCAATCCTCGAACGCGTCAGGAAGGGTGATGAGGTGGTCATCACTATGCGCGGGAAATCCATCGCCGTCATGAAACCCATGAGCAAAATTGAAAAACCGTTCAGTCCCGTCGGGTTCGGCATATGGAAGGGCCGGAAGGAAATGATGGACGTGACGAAGTGGCTCGATGAACGGAGAAAAGAGCGGTATCGGCGATGATCCTCGACACCGACGTGCTGATCTGGTATTTCCGGGGCAACCAAAAAGCGAGGGAGATCATCTCCGGCGTTCCCTACCGGGACCGGCAGGTGAGTTCCCTTTGCATTATGGAGCTGGTGCAGGGCTGCCGGGACCGGCAGGAACTGCGTGCGGTGAAGGAATTCATCCGCGAGAACATCGCGACTGTCATTCATCCTGATGAACGCCTTTCTGAAAAGGCGATCGCGCTGCTCGAAGGACATGCGTCAGCGGACGGATTGAGGACGAGCGATGCGCTTGTGGCGGCAACAGCGCTGCGGGCAGATGACACGCTCGTCACCGCGAATCATAAACACTTCAAGAAAATAGCCGGCTTGGAGGTTCGGAAGTTCGTACCGTGAGCGGGCACGGCGGCCTTTAAATCTGACCCCCGGAGCGGTCCTGCTTCTCAGACAAATCAACAGATCACGATATCATGTCTGACCCCATAGACTCGCGGCGTGACCGCGGAGAAGACGTAACGCGCTGTACGGCAAGAACCGTCAGCGCGAACTTGAGATCACCGAGGAGGCAACATGGCGAAGAAACTGTATGTTGGGAACTTGTCGTATAACACCGTAGAAGAGGATTTGCGGGAGGCATTCTCGAAGATCGGCGAGGTCCTGTCCGCCACGCTGATCGTCGATCAGTCAAGCGGCAGGTCCAAGGGGTTCGGTTTCGTGGAGATGGCGTCCGATGAGGATGCGGCCAAGGCGATCACTGCCATGAACGGCACAGCGTTCATGGACCGGACGATCACGGTGAACGAGGCCAAGCCAAAGACCGAGCGCTCGGGGTCCGGTGGTGGCAGGGGTGACCGCGGCGGATACGGTGGCGGAGGAGGAGGAAGGTCTTGGAGATAAGGGTCCTGTCCCGGGACATCGAAAAGGCGCTGCGCAACCTGAAAAAGAAGCTCCAGCTCGACGGGCTGTTCGGGGAGCTGAAGAAGCGGCGCCATTACGAAAAGCCCTCGGTTAAGAAAAATAATAAACGGCTGGAGGCGGAGAAGCGAAGGCGGAAGATCCTCAAGCGCGCCCGTTCATCCGGTTCGGGGCCGAGGCCGGCAAGTCCATCGCAGACACCCGCTGCATAGAACGGCCAAGCCTGAAACCGAGGGAACGCAGCGATCGAAAAGGCCACACCAGGGGAGAGTTGCGGGCTGAAAACGTGTCCGGCCCGCCCTTGATTTCAAGAAGAAAGACTTGACATGAAGATTGGTGGGCGAGGGTAATCTAAAAAGGTGCATTGTCAAGCCGCAAGACCTGACCCTATTGGGTCTCCTGATGACGCCATGTCGCCGCCGATCTTGCCGTAGTACCGAAGTTCTTGTTTGCCGCCGGTTTCTGCGGTTGCTACCGCGATTGAGTTTTTTGCTGAATCAAGACCGACGATTGTGATAGAATTCTGCATGACCTGCCTCCTTGTTTGTGGCTCTGTATTTGGACTCCCTGTGAATCCAAGTATAACCCACGGTGACAAGGGGCAGGTCACTTTCTCAACTGTCAACCATTATGTCTACGGTTTCCCTACGGGTTCCTCGCAGCGGTCAGCAAACGAACGCTGGCGCCCCGGCCTTCCCCGCTCACCGCTCCGACGCCTTGAGCTTGTTGTACATTTTTTCATCGATTGCCTTTTTCTCCCGCGCCATTTTCAACAGATAATGCTCCAGTGCCCTGTCTTTATCGATGAAAAAGGTTTTTTCCTTGTCGCCTATTTCCATATTGCCCTTATATACCGCCATATGGCCTGGAACATCTCTGATCCCGCTCCGGTTTTCCACCTCGATGCCCCGGTAACCGAGAATTGACGGGATGACGGCATGTTTTTCAAAAGCCTTGTTGACCGCCGAATTCTTCAAGAACGTCCTGAGCTGTTCTATGTCGGCCTCATTGTCCAGGTAAAAGAACGGATCCGGGCGCCCGGAATAGACCGAGATCGTTACTTTCAGCTCTTTCCTGGCGCTGCCCGTCTCCTGGGCCTCGCTGCTGATCCATGAAAAGACAACGGTGCCGACGAGCAGGAACAGTAAGAGATACCTTGTTGCATTGGGTCTCAGCATGTTTGTCTCCTTATTGAATGTTTTCGTGTCCCTGACCCTGCCGCTCATCCGAACAGGAGCAGAAGTAGCCGCAAAAATCGGTGTATCCGCCCCGATCAGCGGTTTCGGGGCTCGAAATTGTATGATGCGAGTTGTCGAGATTGGTGGCCTCGGTATGTCCGGGCTTGTGTGACCATTTCCCTCCGCTGTCCAGCCGGTACCAGTGATAATCTTCATCCGGCGCAACCACTAGGGCGATTTTGTCTTTATTGCACGGGCAGATCCCCGAAGGAGGCAGCGGCAAAATGCCGTCCGCCTTGGCGGCATTAAAGACCCTGTCGCAGTGCATATCGTCCCAGCTCATGGAGATGCCTGCGGCCCTGCCGGGTTGCGCGAAGGTGTCCGTCCTTTTATTGTTGGAATAATTGTAGCAATTATTGTGATCTTGGATCGTGTTGGGCCCGTAACCGTCATTCCAATATCCCGGATCATAGCCCGGTATGCTGCAGGCCACTTTCCCCACGGCGAAAGGAGCGGATGCCGGGCTGGTGCAGTTTCCCAGGGACTGGGTCACGGTGATGGAATCTCCGGCCTGCGCGGGTTGGAACAGATTGATCTTCGTCCCGCCTCCGTCCCCGATCAGGGTTCCGTTTGCATATACCCGTATCCGTGCATCAGGGGCGGTGCCCGTAACCGTGACAGAGTCGTCTCCGATGCAGACCGGCGAGACTTTGGGCGCCGGGAGTTCATTGCACGGCTTGACGATTATGGGAGGAGAGGTATTGCTTATGCTGCTGCAGAGGCTCTGCACGGCGCGCAACGAATCCTCTGCCGCCGGTTGAGGATTCAGACGGAATGCCTGGCTTCCCCCGGAGCAGGCATGACTCGCGACCGGCTGCGGACCGTCATATACGGTAACCGTCGCCCCATTGGTGATACTGGACACCGTGCAATACTTGCCCCCTTCGTACACAGCTCCCATGACCGGCGCCGGCAGCGATGCCGGCTCGGGAACGACTGCAACGGCGTCCGATTTCGGGCCTGTTGTCGTGCAGAGCGTTTCAGCAGCATACACTTTCTGCCCGGTTGCGAACGGGGGTTTCACGAACAGCCACTGGCCTGCGCCGCAGCCCGGCGCCTTGCCTGCAAGAGCGCCGTCCGAGAATACCTCAAGAAGTCCTCCCGGCGCCAGGTTGGAGACTCCGATGGCGCCCCCGCAGTTGTATACGGGGGTGTCAAGACGCGGCTTGGGAAGTCCTTCAGGATGGGTCTTGAAGAAGGCTTGAACGGTAACCGCTTTCGAGGGCGGGCTCACTGCTCCTCCGGCTGTCTGGGTTGCCGTAATTACCTGTCCGTCTATCAACGGCGGATTCACCGAGAAGCTCTGTCCCCATGGCGCATCGGACACCCCGCCGCCGATCGTTGTAGTCCCGTTCGAGTAAATATCGATCTTTGCGCCGGGCACGAATCCCCCGACGGACACCGCAGTTGCACATTCGTACAACGGCGCATCTACCGTAGGAGGCGACAGTCTCGCTTTTCCCTCAGGTCCCGGTTGCGGCGGACAAAACGGCGGGCAACATCCCGCGACGAGCGTGAAAGAATAAAGAAGAGCAGTGATAACCAAGATTTTCCCAGCCAGAATTCCTGTCCTTTTTGGCAGAGCCATAGATTGCCTCCTTTTCGTTTCTCTTTCTCTGGAACGACGCCGACCTCTGCAGCTCAGTATTAATCATTCTCCACGACCAAGGGATATCTAAGGATATCCTTGGTATGGGCAAGATAAGTTGACGTTAAGCTATCATATTTTTTCAAGGAAGCATATCACCCAGCAAGGGTAATTTAAGGGTAGTCATAAAGTAGAAGAAGAGCGGTAAGCCCGACAGATCCGACCCCGGCCCTTCGAGACAGCCACAGCATCACGGATGGACGCAGTTGATCAAATATCGGGGATCATGAGGTTCAAGTCTTGTTCTGTGCATTCGCTCTAATTCGCAAGAAGAAAGACCCTATTAGCTCGACGGGAAACTAACCATGACCCATTACTGCTCGCTCGGAAACCAGCCCCACATGGAGCTCATGAATCCCGGGGAGAACAACATGGCGTTCGTCCTGTCCGAAAAAGCCCCGGGCCTTGCCTCGTTGAGCGAGAGGCACAGAGCGCTCGGGGTCAGACTTAAAACATGAGATATTCAAGACCGCCAGGGGGACGTTGTTGCACCCGTGGCGTTGCGAAGTTGCCTCCGCAAGATCTGCTGTTTATTCTTTGCTTTCTGCAAAACCAAGACAACTTTAATAGACAGATTCGTGATGCACGACGATAGACAACAGAATGCAGATTACAGATGTCAGATGACGGACTTAACATTGTAATGTTCAATCCAAATGCCTTTGTGCCTGGTGGAGAGTGATTTTACAAGGAGGATTACCCTGATTATATGCGGAAGCGAGGTATTGTCAAGATACAAAGATAGGTATTTTCCAGTGCGGAGTGGCGAGTGCGGAATGGGAACTGATAGGTCCAGGGGCCGGGGGCAAGGGGAAGTAAGACGGATTCAAGGTTTAAGGTTCAAGAAAGCTATACGACCGGGAGATAGTGAAGCGTCATTTCCTTCCCAACGACAGCAACCCGTCGATCTCCTCGAAATACCGGTCAAATGAATAGAGCGCCATGCCGTGCTTCAAGGCGTTCGCCGCAATCCAGACGTCATTGGAAGGGACCGGCTTTCCTTTTGCCTTCAACTTCTTCACGATCAACGCATAGAATTCGGCGGTCTCCAGGTCGTGGGTGAGCACCTCCACGCGGGGCGCGTTCAGGAATGTTTCCAGTTCCCGGCGGTTCTTCCCCTCCCGGGTACCGAGGGAAAAACCGGCATAGAGCTGCGCGATGACCGCGATGTCCACGCCGATAACGTCGGCACTCCTGAACGCTTCAACTACATCCGCGTCATTGTTCTTGAAGGCGGCATAGATATTCGTATCGATGGACAGGCGTCTCATTTCCAGACATCCTTATCGATCCGCTCGAAGATCTTCGTGTTCTTCCGGAAGGCCGCTGCTTCCTCCCTGCTCCATCCGCCCGCGAGCGCACCCAGGTCGTGGTGCTTCCTGAACGCCGGCTCCTTGCCCGTTCCCGTGACCTTTTTCAAGGCCTGGACCATCCACTGGTTCACGCTCAGGTCGTTCTGCCGGGCGCGGGATTTGATGACCCGATCGAGTTCGGCGTCAATGCCGCGTATCGTCAATGTTTTCATGACAACCTTCCAACCATGTGCAATCATAATGCGATGGCATTATGATTATATTAACCGCCTGCATAATTGGCAGCCGTTTTTTTAAAGTTCAGGGAACCTTTTAGGTCCGGTTTTTTCCCCCGCATGAACCCTTCTTACAATCCCTTTCGGATTCTGATACACTCCTTACGAGTTTGTTAAAACGTCTTACGCAGCAGGCTAATTCGTCATCCCCGTGCAAACGGGGATCCAGGAGCGATTTGAAAACCCTGGATTTCCGCTTACGCGGGAATGACGGAAAGGGAACGAAAAGCGTTTTTCAACAGCCTGTTAAACAAAAGTGCCGAGCTCATGGCAATCGAGGAGGTTCTTCATGTTTACTCAGAACGATGTCAGCGGCTATAAGGACGCCCTTGAAGGAATCAAGCTAAAGACGCTCGTTCACGGCGCGAAGACGCTTATGGCTGAGTTCAAGCTCGAACAGGGGGCGGTCCTGCCAAGACACAAACATCCTCATGAACAAACCGGCTATCTTGTGTCCGGAAGGATCGATCTGACGATCGGCGACGTGACGCACCAGGCTGTGCCCGGCGACAGCTGGTGCATTCCCGGCGATGTTGAGCACAATGCGGTCGCCCGTGAAAATTCCGTGGCAATAGAAGTGTTCTCCCCGGTGAGAGAGGATTATCTTCCGTAGATCAAAGCAACGAATTACCGCATAGCCCGCTGTCTACGAACTTCTTCCTAGGAACTATTGCCCTTCACCGTAGGAACTTCTCCCGATTTACC
>CAYILT010000015.1:0-4459 GCA_964364055.1 uncultured Nitrospiraceae bacterium
GATCTCCTTGTCACGCAGGCTAAAGCCTGCGGCTACCTTCTTTCCGCACTCCGCCCTCCGCACTCCGCATTCCGCATTCCGAAATCCGCATTCGTCGCTTACGCGACGGCTTCTTCCTTTTCCATGATACCGAAGTCCATCAAAAGCCGCTCCAGCTCGTCCATGGTGATCGGCGTGGGGATCACGAAGTTCCTGTTGTCGGCGATCTTCCTGGCAAGCGTCCGGTACTCGTCCGCCTGCTTGTGCTCAGGGGCATATTCGATCACGGTCTTTCTCCTGAGTTCCGCGCGTTGGACCTCGTTGTCCCGGGGCACGAAATGGATCATCTGGGTGCCGAGCTTCTTCGCGAGCTCGGAGATAAGTTCGAACTCCTTGTCCGTCTCTCTGCTGTTGCAGATAAGGCCGCCGAGCCGCACGCCGCCGCTCTGAGCATACTTGAGCACGCCCCGCGAGATATTGTTCGCCGCGTACATGGCCATCATCTCTCCCGAGGTCACGATATAGATCTCCTTGGCCTTGCCTTCCCGTATCGGCATGGCGAATCCGCCGCACACCACGTCGCCGAGCACGTCGTAGAACACGAAGTCCGTGTCATCGCCGTAGGCGCCGTTTTCTTCCAGAAAGTTGATGGCGGTGATCACGCCGCGGCCCGCGCAACCCACGCCCGGCTCAGGCCCGCCGGACTCGGCGCACTTGATGCCCTTGAACCCTACGAGCAGCACGTCATCAAGCTCAAGGTCCTCCACGGTGCCCTTTTCGCGCGCCATGTCCATGACCGTGTTCTGCGCCTTCCGGTTCAGGATAAGCCGCGTCGAATCCGCCTTGGGATCGCATCCGATGATCATGCACTTGTGACCGGCCTCGGCAAGCGCCGCGACCAGGTTCTGCGTCGTCGTGGATTTTCCGATACCGCCCTTACCATAGATCGCTATCTGTCTCATGATTCCTTTTCCTCCTGATCGCTGGGATTTGACAGGTGATATTGCAACACCTGTGCCAAGTCGCCCTCGAAGCAAAGGAATCGCATAATCCTCTGTTTCCATGGTCTATTTATCGGTCCACACCTGCCTCCCGCGCCTGACAGGTTGCAAGGCCAATGATGCTTTTCAGGTCAGATGAATAAATCGTGAGCAGGGCGGCAATGAGGATTGAGTCTGAAGGCTGGTGATGCTAATGGCATTCAGCGGCGTAATATGCTAATGTTATATAAATATGTTCAAGAACCCGAAACAGCGCTGGAAGCTCCGCATGGATAAATATATCCTGCTGCTCATCCTCGGCTGGACCGTTATCGTTATCGTCTCCCTGTCCTGGAATTCCCGTGTCACCCATCTGAACAATATTGAAAAGGCGCGCATCGTCGCCCGTTCGTTCTACGACCTGACCATCGAGTTCCGCCGTTGGGGCTCGCTCCACGGCGGCGTGTATGTGCCGGTAACCGATACCATGCAGCCCAATCCCTATCTGACCGTGGCGGAGCGCGACATCACGACCACGACCGGAAGAAAGCTCACGCTCGTAAACCCCGTCTGGATGACGCACCAGGTCTTCGAGCTCATCGGCAAGCATTCCACCCTGCCGATCATCAGCCGTCTCACAAGCCTCAAGTTCTTCAATCCGAGCAACCGGCCCGACGCCTGGGAAGAACAGACCCTCAAGGAGTTCGAGCGGGGTTTAAAGGAGCATAGCAGCGAGACTGTCTTTAATGACGAGCCCTACATGAGGATCATGCGGCCGTTCATAACCGAGCAGGCATGCCTCAAGTGCCACGGCCACCAGGGCTATAAGATCGGAGATGTCCGCGGCGGCATCAGCATTTCCGTCCCGCTCCGGCCGCACTTCGAGGCGGAGACCAAGGAGCGGAAAGCGCTCCTGCTGAGCCATGTGTTCCTGTGGTTCATCGGGACGGGCGGCATCATGCTGTTCTCCCGGAACATCCAGCGTCAGCAGCTGCAGCTCATCGAAAGCGAGGAAAAGTATCGTATTCTGTTCGAGAGCAATCCCCATCCGATGTGGGTCTATGACATAGAAACACTCAAGTTCCTTACCGTGAACGACGCCGCTGTGGCGCATTACGGCCATTCCCGCGACGAGTTCCTCGCCATGACCCTCAAGGACATCCGGCCCGCCGAGGACATCTTGCCGCTCCTTGAGAATGTGGCTCGCATCACGACGGGCATTGACAAGGCCGGCGTCTGGCGACACCGCAAGAAAGATGGGACGGTCATCCATGTAGAGATCACGTCCCACGTGGTGGATTTCGGCGGCAGGCGTGGCGAGATCGTCCTGGCGAACGACGTCACAAACAGTTTGAAGCTCGAGGACCAGCTCCGGCAGGCCCAGAAGATGGAAGCCGTCGGTCTCCTGGCCGGCGGCGTGGCCCACGACTTCAACAACGTCCTGACCGCCATCATCGGGTACGGCAACCTCCTGCAGATGAAGATGGAGAAGACCGACCCGCTCAGGTCCTATGCGGAGAACATCATGATCACCGCCCAGCGGGCTGCCCAGCTGATCCAGAGTCTCCTGGCTTTCAGCCGGAAGCAGGTCATCAATCCCATCCCCATCGAGTTGAACGGCATCATCCTGCGGGTAGAGAAGCTGCTGAAGCGTCTCATCCGTGAGGACATCGAGCTCACAACCCGCCTCGTGCCTGACGACACGACCGTAATGGCGGACAGCGTCCAGGTCGAGCAGGTGCTTATGAACCTCGTGACGAACGCCCGGGACGCCATGCCGCGTGGCGGGACCCTGACCATCAGCAGTTCGATCGATGAATTGAGCGAGTCCTTTATCGCGATCCATGGCTACGGCAAACCCGGCGCCTACGTCAGACTCTCGATAACCGACACCGGCGCGGGCATGGACGAGCGGACCCGCGAGCGGATCTTTGAGCCGTTCTTCACCACCAAGGAGATGGGAAAAGGCGCCGGACTCGGCCTCGCATCGGCCTATGGGCTTATCAAGCAGCACAAGGGGTTCATCGAGGTGGAGAGCGAGCCGGGCCGGGGAACATCGTTCCATATTTATTTCCCCGCGCTAAAGAGCGACGCTTCAAAGAATAGAGCTTATGCAGAAGAGGCCTTGAAGGGAGGAACGGAGTCCATCCTGGTAGCGGAGGATGACGAGGTCATCCGCACCCTTACCAGTTCCCTCCTCAGGGAATTCGGATATACCGTGATCGTTGCAAAGGACGGGAATGATGCCGTGAGTGTGTTCCGGGAGAACCGGGACCGGATCGGTTTGCTGCTGCTCGGCGTCATTATGCCACGGAAGAACGGGAAGGACGCCTACGAAGAAATAAGAACGCTCAGGCCCGGCATCAAGGTATTGTTCATCAGCGGCTACAGTGCGGATATGATCAGCAAGGAAGGAATACTGGAAAAAGGATTGAGCTTCATCTCCAAACCCGTCTCTCCCTCCGAACTCCTGCGGAAGGTCCGGGAGGCGCTGGACAGGAAGGATTAAAGCAGGATGCCGAGCCCCAGCAGGACCTGGATTACATAGAGTGCAAGCAGGCACATCCCAAGGCCGAAGTGGATGTTCCGGTAATGCGGCTCCGGCCCGGCGATCCTGCGCGAGACCGCATAGAGCGACCCGATGACGGCCGCGATCAGTGATCCTGCCAGGAAGTGAAGCGGATATTCAAAGACCCTGCCCTTATCAAGCACTATCATGGTGACCCCGGCGAAAAACCCCAATATGCCCCACAGCGCGAACACCGGACCGGCCTTCCGGTGCCTCCGGACTGCATCGAGCGGCGCCGGCAGTCCTGATGTCCTCGCCTGCCTGATCAGAAAGCCCATCCACCCCTGGTAGCAGAACAGTGCCATCATGCTCAGGTTGAAGGACCCGTGGGTAAGCTTGAAGTACGCAATGAACTCTTTGTCAACCATGTCCGTCCTTCTTTCAAATCGCGGCCGTCAGTAGTTGATCAGACCCCTGTCCCCTGTCCCCTGTCCCTACTCCACTACCTCCAGCACCCCGTGCATGCCACGCTCCTTATGGCTCTTGAAGAACAGGAGCTTCTTTGAGCATTCGAAAGGATAGGAACCGGTCCTGGTGGCCATGAAGGATACTTTCTTCGTCTCGCTGGACAGGTCGATCGTAAAATCAAGGTCCGCTTCAGGCGCCCTCATGGTTAGATTGTGAGGCGTAATGCCGCCGGCCTTCTTGATGGTGAGTTCGACCGGCACGTTCACCTTCACCACCACGGCCGCAGGATCGAAATAATATTCTCCTGCCGTCATCTCCACGCGCTGGTAGCCGTCCTTGTCGATGGCCGCCACAAAGCGTTTGTCCGCCGCCTTGTCCTTGGCCAGCGCCACTCCTGCCACGAATAGCACTATGGATAATATGTTCAATAGGTATTTCATAGTTCCTCCTTTACTTGATGTTTCTTACTTCTTACTTCTTACTTCTTACTTCTTACTTCTTACTTCTTACTTCTTACTTCTTA
>CAYILT010000015.1:4559-28184 GCA_964364055.1 uncultured Nitrospiraceae bacterium
CTTACTTCTTACTTCTTACTTCTTACTTCTTACTTCTTACTTCTTACTTCTTACTCCTGACTCCTCAACATATGGGATATTTCCCTTTACTCAATTCCGTACAGAACCTGTTGATCGAAGCCAGTTCTCGCGCCACGATGCCCTCGGCCTTTTTGGCAATATCGCTGACCCGCTGCTTTCTTTCCAGCAGGACCTGCGCCGTGGCGACCTGCGGTTCGTTGATCGGCGTGCCTATCCGGCTGAGCATCAGAACGTACACCTCCCGCGCCCCGTCGATGTTCTCGTACAGTTTTTTCGCGAGCCGGTGCGCCAGCACATTGTAGATCTTGCCCACATGGCTTACCGGGTTCTTGCCCGCCGCCGCCTCCGTGCCCATCGGCCGGTTCAGGGAAATAAGTCCGTTCACCCGGTTGCCCCTGCCCACCTGTCCCGAGTCCGCGTCCTCGGCGGACGTGCCGAGGAGACTCAGGTAAACGCCGTTCAGGCCCCGCCCCGGCTCATCGAGCGTATTGAAATGGACCTGGACCCTCCGGAACGTCTCGAACTTCCGCACGTATGTTTCCATCTCCTTCTGGAGCACTGTCTTCCGTTCGAAGTAGTGCTTCTCGTTCCAGACGAACCGCGATATGAGCGGCATGGCCACGGTGAGGTCCAGGTCCTTACCCGTCCTCAGGCCCATCACCTTGATGTCCTCGCCGGTCTCGGGGTAGCGGGCCTTGAACGGTCTTCCGTTCAGATGCCGCTCCAGCGACAGCACAGCCTGTTCGGTGGGGCTGAGCGGATAATAGCCGATCGCCGCCGAAGTGTCGTTCGCGCCCAGCACCTTCCCGGAGCGTGAGAAGATATCGGTCAGCTCCTCGGACCCCTGCGCCAGCACTACGCGGAACATGATATGCTTCTCCGGGTCCACGAACCGCATGCTCTTTTTGAGCCAGTCCTTCGCCGCGGCGATCGCGATGTCGGCCACGGGGACCTTCTTCCCGCCTGCCTCGAAGGTCGCCCGGTCGCCGATGATCAGCTCCATGGGCGCGAGCACGCTCCCTCCCCTGAACAGTTTCTCCACCCTCCCCGCGGCCAGGAGCCCTTTGTCGATGTTGTGGTGCAGGATGGTCCCGAACTTCTTCATATATTCCCGGGACAGTGCAATGGAGACCGCCTCCATCATGGAATCGCAGAGATAATCCGGATGGCCGATCCCCTTCCGTTCAACGATCTCCACCCGATGGTCCGTGACGGGTTGCCCCTTATAGGGTTCGATGACGATCATGTTAGTAGTTTACCACAAATGACGTTCGATCTCCTCAGGGATTTCCGGCGAGTAGCATCTTGACTTTCTATGCCCTCATCAGCTATTGTGGAGACCATGAAGAACGTTCTGATCGTGGATGATGAGCCCGACCTGGTCGAACTCGTTTCCTACAATCTCAAGAAAGAGGGCTATCAGGTCACCACGGCCTCCGACGGCGGTGCGGCGCTCGAAAAGGCCAGAAGGAAGAACTTCGACCTCATCATTCTCGATCTTATGCTTCCCGGGATACAGGGGATCGAGCTCTGCCGCATCCTGAGGAACGATCCCAAGACCGAACGGGTCCCCATCATCATGCTGACCGCCAAGGGGGATGAGGCGGATCGAATCAAGGGCCTGGAGACCGGCGCCGACGATTACATGGCAAAACCCTTCAGTCCCCGGGAGCTCATCGCCCGCGTGAAGGCCGTGCTGCGCAGGACAGGCGAACAGGCGCAAGCGGGAAAGACCATCCCCCTCGGCGACCTGGTCATCAACACGGAAACGTTCATGGTCACCAAGCGGAACAAGCCCATGGACCTGAGCGCCACTGAGTTCAGGCTGCTGCTCTACCTCGTCCAGCGCCGCGGACGCGTATTCAGCCGCGACCAGCTCCTGGACGCGGTTTGGAAAGGCGAGACCTACGTCGAACCGCGTACCGTTGATGTCCATATCAGGAGACTGCGCACCCAGATCGAAGATAACCCGTCGGAACCCGTCTACATCAGGACGCGCCGGGGCATCGGCTATTACGTGGAGTAAACGCATGAAACGCGATATCTTTAAACGGATCTTCATCCTCTACGCCGCCATCCTGGTCCTTGCCCTCCTCTTCATCGAATTTTCCATTACCGGCACGCTCCGGGAGCATTATCTCGGCAGTCTTAAGCAGAACCTCGCCATTCAGGCCTCCCTCATAGCGGACCGCGTATCGTTCACCGCACCGGGAAATTATGACGAGCTGAGCAGGCAGGTGAAGGCGAAGACCGCGGCGCGGGTCACGATCATTCTTCGTGACGGAACGGTCATCGGTGATTCCGACAGCGAAGCGTCACGCATGGAGAACCACGCCGGACGGCCGGAGATCCAGCGGGCGGCGCTGGACGGCACGGGCATGTACATCCGGTACAGCGACACGGTCAAGCACGAGCTCCTCTATGTCGCCTACCGGGTGACCGCACAGGGGAAACCTTCCGGCTATGTTCGATTGAGCCTCCCGTTGGAGGATGTCGATCATGCTGTGACCGCGGCCAAGATCAAGATCATCCTCGTCGTGAGCTTCGTCATCCTTGCCACGGGAGCGTTCTCGTTGTGGCAGCTCGATTATCTGCGCAGGCTGACCCGGCAGATCAAGGACTTCGCCACGGCCCTCGTCCCCCGCGGCATCGGCAAGCGCCTGTTCCTGGCGGATGCGGGAGAGTTCAGCGAGATCGCCGAAAGCCTGAACAGCATGTCCGAGGAGCTCAAGACCGTCATCGAGGAGCACGAACAGGAGCGGAAACGGCTCAATGAGATCCTCCGGAGCATCCCGGACGCCCTCCTCATCCTCGACAAGAACGGCGTTGTCCTGCTTTCGAGCTCAGCGACCAGGAATTTCTTCGGCGATGTCCCCCTCATGGGCAGGCCGTTCATCCAGGTCCTCAGGAACAGCGCATTCTTCTCCCTGCTCGACGAGGTCCGTACCAGCGGCGCCGCAGGGACGACGGAGTTCACGCTCGACCGGCCCGAGGAGCGCCACTGCGTGGTCCGGATCTCACCGCTCTTCCATGGAAACGATGTCCTGTCGGGCTTCGTCGCCATCTTCCACGATATCACCCAGCTCAAGAAGCTGGAGCAGGTGCGTAAGGACTTCGTTGCCAACATCTCCCACGAGCTCAAGACGCCCATCACCGCCATCCAGGGATTCGCCGAGACGCTCCTCGAAGGCGCGCTGGACGACCGGGAGCACGCCCTCAAGTTCCTCGAGACCATCAGGTCGAACAGCAAGCGCATCAACAGCCTCGTGGACGACCTCATGACCATCTCGAGGATCGAACTGGGCGTCATCGGCGTGGACAAGTCGGCGGTGGCCTTTGACGATATCGCCGACGCGGTCCTGCCCATCTTGAAGGAAAAAGCAGCGGCGAAGGGAATCGACCTCAAGACATCCATCGCGCCCGATATCGGCGCGATCATGGCCGACCGCGACCGGTTGATCCAGATCCTGACCAACCTCGTGGACAACGCGATCAAGTTCACCGACAAGGGCGGGGTGACCTTCGGCATCGGCGAAGAGAACGGCAGGACCTTCCTCTTTGTGGAAGATACGGGGATCGGAATATCGGAAAAACACCTTGCGCGGCTGGGCGAGCGGTTCTACCGCGTCGATACCGCCCGCTCACGCAAGATGGGCGGCACCGGCCTCGGCCTTGCCATCGTGAAGCACCTGGTCAAGGCGCACGGATGGGAAATGAAAGTAGAAAGCGTCCCGGAGAAAGGGACGAAGGTGAGGATAATTCTTGCGTAAAGACAGAAGTGTAATGGCAACCAAAACCGTTGTAAAGACGCCGCTCAAACCGCATACCAGCCGCAAGCTTCCCGACTACGCTAAGAACCAGCCGGCATCAAAGGCCACGCTGCATGATATCCAGGCGAAACTCTCCAATATCGGGATATCGCTGTCCAAGAGAGTCCCTGAAGAGCGATAAAAGCCCCCATAAAGGCGGTCTTTCCCTTCCATTCTTATTAAATGGAGCCATTGTTCTCCGGCGGATACCTACGATCTCTCGTGCAACAACTGCCTGAATTCATGCAAAAACTCACCCGGATTCATGACCTTTGGACGGGCAAGCGCGCGCGGACGCTTTGTCATAAAGTGCTTCTGGTCCCACGTCACCAGATAGTCAGCTTGCGCGGAGACTGCGGCGGCAAGAATCGGCGCATCATGGGGTTGAATGAGCGAAGAGAAGCGCAGAATCTCCCGCTGAGACGGGTCCGCGACGAGAACAGGGGCGAGGGTTTCGAGGTAGTTCCGGAAATCGTCCAGGCATTCAGGAAGTTTTGCCGTGATGTTTCTGTCGGCCTCTACAACCACCTGACGCGAGACAATAATCTCTATAAGGCCTATTTCCGCGAGTCGCAGAATTTCGCGGGCCGCTCCTTTTGAAGAAGCTATCCCCGCGATAAGTGCGCTCGAATCCAGAAAGACCTTAGGCCTTGGCTTTCGCATGGGCCTCTCGGCTGTATTTTCTTCGCTGATCCTTCAGGTTAACCAGGAGATCGTCGAGGGTCAATCCCTTCCGCCTCATCGCGGACTCAACCTTCATGGCCACAGCGTCGCCGAATGGCTTGCGTGGCGTGAGAATGAGCATCTCACCGATCTTCACCATGTTCAAGGTGTCGTTCTCTCCGAGGCCAAGGTCCTTCCGAAAGGAAGAAGGTATGGTCACCTGACCCCGTTCACGAATGCGGACGGTTGGCATGGAAACCTCCAATTTTCTGATTTTCTGATATTCAGATTATACGCCCATCATGCGCTGTCGTCAATGGAGAAATTTAGGGACATCCTATAGTCCCCCTAGATTCCTTGAGCGAGGCAGGCGGACAGAAAGAGCTGTTCGTGGAAGATACGGGGATCGGCGTGCCGGAGAAGCATCTCACCCGTCTGGGTGAGCGGTTCTACCGCGTTGACCCGGCCCGTTCACGCAAGATGGGCGGCACCGGCCTCGGCCTCGCCATCGTGAAGCACCTGGTCAGGGCGCATGGATGGGAAATGAAGATCGAGAGCACGGCGGGGAAAGGGACGAAGGTGAGGATTTTGCTCGCGTAAACAGCTGAAGCGAAAGGTTCGTGAAAAGCCGGGTTTCGCGTCGCTCGACCCAACCTACCGGCTTCATATCATTAATATCGCATTACAAATGTAGATAGTTGATAGCTTACGGGGGCCTCATGGGCCCTCTCTTTTTTCCCTGGTCCAGGCCAAGATCACGTCTCTTCAACCGAACATCATGAGCGCCATCTCTACATCCCTTTCTTCAGCCTTTCTGCGAAATAGGGCGGCAGCCCGCTTGATCCGATCGCCGCGGCGGTCTTTTCGACGTCATAGGGGACCCGGATGAAATCAACGGCAACGGTGTCCGGTGTTATCTCCAACACGGTGAGGCACGCCCGCGGATTACCGTCCTTGGGTTTGCCGACACTTCCGGCATTGACAAAGGTCTTGCCGCTCAGATCTTTTTTGTAGGGTTTATGCGTATGACCGTAAATCAGGATGTCGGCATCGGCCTTCCCGGCCATTTCTAAAAAGAACTTCTCCGGGCGGTCCTCGTACCAGTAGAGGTTGTTCTTATGCGGAGCGGCATGAAAAAGCTTCACCCGCTTTCCTGCCGCAAGGAACGACCGTTCAGGAGGCAGTCCTTTCATGAAGTCCTTGCTTCTCTGCGAAGCATGCCCTTTCGTCCACGCGAAGGACAGCTGCGCCATCTCGGCCTGCACCGGGTCCTCGTATTTGCAGCCGCAATGCTCCCGGTCATTCGCCACCGCTTCGTCGTAATTTCCCTGGACCCCTTCGATGCCATGCGCCGCAAGAAATTCCACGACCTCGTTGACGAACGGAGCATATCCACCCAGGTCTCCAAGATGGTATATGGCGTCCACCTTCCTACGTGCGGCCTCGTGGTACGCAGCGGATAAGGCATCAATATTTCCGTGAATGTCACCGAATACCGCGATCCTCATGATCCCCCTCCCTGACAGATTTTCGTTCCCGGTGATCTGTTCCCGCTTGTCAGAAATACCACGCCGGAGGCTATTCGGCAAGGAATAATACGGCCGTCACGGGAACTTAACCGTTCTGTAACATCCCTGTAATACAGCTGTGCCAGTATATGGCCTCACGGGGGCAGCAAACAGCACGCTGTCTGCGAACGCCCCTCCCTACCATGAAATACTTCACAAAGATCGTCGACGTCATGATCAAGTTCATGATCCCCATCGTGATCATTGCCTTGATAATGGGCATCGCGCGGGTCGTGCTGGACCTGCGCGCCGTGTTCGGCAGCCAGACCATCGCGGCGGCCTTCGATATGATGGTGACCAATATCCTTTCGATGTTCATCGTGATCGAACTGCTGCGCGGCATCATAGAATACTTCACCGTGCACCGGCTCAAAATAACGTTCATCACCGATGCCGCGCTGGTATTCGTGCTTCGCGAGATCATGATCGGGCTGTACCAGCACACCCTTGAGTCCGGCATGATCGTGGCGCTCTCGGCGCTGATCCTCGTGCTCGGCGGCCTCAGGACACTGGCGGTCATTTATTCACCGGAAAAGTATCTGGAAAAAGGAGAGGCACACCATGGATAACAGCATGAAGAACAATAAATCGGATAAAATCGAGGAGCTCGTCCTGTTCGTGGTTGCGATAGCGGGCCTCCTTTTCATGGTGCTGTACTGGAAATAAACGGGAATATCGGGAACCATGAAGGAACAAAAACAGAAAAATATCTTTCCAATGGATTTTCAATGGGGCGTCGCCACGTCGGCGTTCCAGCTTGAGGGTTCCCCGGCAGCTGATTGGGCAACCTGGGACCCGGTCCTCGCCGGGAATCCGGCGATAACGGGTCATTACGGACGCTTCAGAGAGGACCTTAAGCTTCTCAAGGAGCTCGGCGTCAATGCCTACCGCTTCTCCATCGAATGGAGCAGGATACAGCCTCGAGAGGACACCTGGGACCACGGGGCCATCAGCCACTACCAGGAGATCATCGACATCCTCCGGGGCTACAACATCGAGCCCATGATCACCCTCCACCACTTTACCAACCCCCGGTGGTTCGCGGAGCGTTACCCCTGGCATCGGTCAAAATCGATCGAGAAGTTCCTCCGTTTCACCGAGATGATGGTCTCGACCCTCAAAGGAGTCCGTTACTGGATCACCTTCAATGAGCCCTACGTCATACTTATCGGCGGATATCTCGAAGGCTGCACGCCTCCCGGTGAACAGGACGTTCCCCACTCTCTCCTTGCCCTCAAAAACATCTTTACCTGCCACGGCAAGGCCTACGACATCATCCACCGGTACGTCCCCGATGCCCAGGTGAGCATCGCGCACAACATGTCCGTGTTCGCTCCCTGGAAAAAATGGAATCCGCTGGATCGGCTCCTGAAGAAATCGGCGAACTACTTTTACAACCACTCCATCATCACCGCCTTCCAGACCGGCATCTTCATCGTCAAATTCCCCTTTTCCCGTGCCGTGGAGATCGAGGTCCCGATCAAGGGCAAACTCGACTTCTTCGGCGTCAATTACTATACGCGCATCCATCTCAGGTTCAATCCGTTCAAAAAGATGGGTGTCGAGCTTAGACATCTGGACATCGACGGACACGGCCTTACGAACATCGGGTGGGAAGTACATCCACGCGGCCTCGCAAAGGTCCTCCGCTATGCATCACGGCTCAACCTTCCGATCATGATAACCGAGAACGGCATCGCCTCGCATGATTCACAGGAAAAAGTAAAATACATGAAAAAACATATCGATGTCATAGAAAAATGTCTCAGGGACGGGCTCAACATCAGGGGCTATTTCTACTGGACCCTTATCGACAACTATGAGTGGCTCCTTGGATTTGACGCACGGTTCGGACTTTATCATGTCGACTTCGAAACGCTGAAGCGGTCGCCGACTGCTGCCGCATCCTATTACACCTACCTTATTCAAAGCCGCTCCAGCCTGTAACAGAAACTTAATATTCCCGTAATACTCCCGTAATAGAAGAACCGTATGATTCCAGCTAATGCTGCTGTGCGACTTTCATATACATACCGATTTCTCTGACGGTTCCCTGGGCATGCGGGAGACGATCGACCTGTTCGGCCAGGCCGGCTTCGACGTGATCGCCATCACGGACCATGTGGTGAACGGCGATAATTCCATCGGCAAATTCGCCCGTACGTTCAACCTATCCGTCCGCGGCGATAATTTTGATGAGTACTTCGCCACGATCAAAGAAGAAGCTGAACGGGCACTCCGGAAATACGGGATGCTCGTGATCCCCGGCGTGGAAATAAGCAAAAATTACATTGCCAGGGACCGGTCGGCCCACCTCCTGCTCCTCGATGTAAAAGAGTTCATCCCTGCCTGTCTTGACTATGAAGAGATCTTCCTTGAAGCCAGGCGTCAACAGGCGCTGACCGTCGCATGCCATCCACACCACACCCCGGAGCTCATGAACAAGGACACCCTCTTTCTCTGGAACAACCGGGACAAGTACGCAAAATATATCGACGCCTGGGAAATAGCTAACCGGGATGACGTCTTCAACGTGATCAGCCTGAAAAAGTATCCCTATATCGCAAACAGCGATTTTCATAAGCCGCGCCATCTCTATTCGTGGAAAACGCTGCTCAACTGTGAAAAGAACGCGGAGGCGGTTAAACAGTGCATCAAACATAATAAGGGCGTGGCAATCACGCTTTTCAGGAATTAGACCATGATACATACTGCGACACAAATGTATCACCATACAGGAGGAACCACATGACGATATTCATTATATGTGCGGCGATCTCGACCGTGGGGATCATTCTCTGCCTGTTCCAGGCAGGCGCAGCGTGTTCACTCGTAAAGAGGAATCCCGCGTGCGGCGGGACGGGAGACCCACCATCCGGTTCTTCGGGTGCTTCCCCCCCGGTCTCGATCCTTAAACCGCTGCGGGGTCTTGACGACAATCTTTTCGACAATCTCGAAAGCTTCTGCACACAGGACTATCCGGAATATGAGGTCCTTTTCTCCCTGCAGGACCACAACGACCCTGCCTACAAGGTCGCCAGGAAGGTCCAGGACAAATATCCCGGCAGGAACATCACCATCGTCGTGGAACGGTGCAACGTCGGCCTCAACCCGAAGGTCAACAACCTCATCCCCGCCTGCCGCAAAGCCCGTCATCCCTACATCCTGATCAGCGACAGCAATGTGATGGTCGGCAGGGACTATCTACAGGAGATCGTGCGTCATACCGCGGACCCGACCGTCGGCCTGGTGACCAATCTGATCCGGGGCGTCGGCGGCCGCAGCATCGGCGCATTCATGGAAAACCTCCACTTGAACTCGTTCATCATCGGCAGCGTCAGTTTCCTCGATCGGTTCCTGGGCATGCCCTGCGTGATCGGCAAATCCATGCTCATGAAAAAAGCGGACCTGCGGATGCTGGGCGGATTCGAGGCGTTCAAGGACATCCTGGCCGAGGACTTCATTATCGGCAGGGAAATGCACAAGCTCGGCAAAAAGGTCGTCCTGTCCAGCTGCCTCGTGAACAACGTCAATGAATTCTGGGACATCAAGCGGTTCCTGAACCGCCACACCCGCTGGGGCAAGCTGAGATGGAAGATCGGCGGGTTAAAATACTTTTCAGAACTGCTCGTAAACCCGGTGTTCGTTGCCGTCCTTCCGGTCGTGGTGAGCGGCCCGTCGCGGTTTACGCTCTCTTTCGCGGCGCTCATCAGCCTGGTCAAGGTGCTGGGTGATTCGATCATCGGGAGGACCCTCGCGTCAGGGTCAGAGCGTGATGCCTGGGATAAACAGTCCCCGCTCGTCTACTTCCTTGCGCCAATAAAAGATATCATCATCGGCATCGTGTGGTTCGTGCCGCTCATCAGTTCATCGGTCGTCTGGCGCGGGAACCGGTACCTCATCGGGAAAGATTCCCGGCTTGCGCCGTATCCGGAGGCCGGATTCTGGTCATGGGGTTATCGCATCACCGGCGTGATCCGTGAACGGATCGCATAGCGGAACGCACGAACGAATTACTAAGAGAGGAGCAGTTCATGATGAACCAGACAGAGACAGACCGTATTTTCTCCCTGGACCTGAAGTTCAAGGACCCGCTGCAAAACAAACTGTTCTCCCTGGTGAAGGGACCGATCGAACATGTCCTCGCTTTTCCCCGGTTGAACCGGTTCTTCGATGACGTCGGCAAGCTGCATGACAACCGGCCCTTCCCGGACAAGGTGCTGGAACAGCTGGGCGTATCCTATGCTCTTCCGGAGGCGGACCTCTCCCGGGTCATGATACCCAAAGGTCCCGTGATCGTTGTGGCAAACCATCCCTTTGGGGGCATCGAAACCGTCATCCTCGCATCGGTCCTCCGCTCGATGCGCTGCGACGTCAAGTTCATGGCCAACTATATGCTGAATGCGATACCGGAAATACGGGACTTGCTGATCACCGTGAATCCTTTTCCGGGAACAACCTCGGTCCGCGACAATATCAGGCCGATCAGAGAATGCATACAGTGGGTGAAGGACGGCGGTATGCTCGTGGTCTTCCCTGCCGGCGCGGTCTCTCACTTTGATCCGCAGAGAGGCACGATCACTGATCCCGCCTGGGGCCCGAGCATTGCGCGCATCATACGGAAGACCGGGGCGCCCGTGCTTCCCGTGTTCTTCCGGGGGACGAACAGCGCGGCTTTTCATATGGCGGGAATGGTGCATCCGCTCTTGCGCACGGCCATGCTGCCCAAGGAGTTCTTCAACAAGGACCGCAAAGAGATCCAGGTGCGCGTCGGAGACCTCATCCCCTTCGAGAAACTGCGGAGCTTTGAACAGGACCGGGACATGACGGAGTACCTCAGGCTGCGCACTTATATTCTGGAGCTTCGCCGCTCGAGGAAAACAGCCGGGAGCAACATCAAGAAGCTCTTCCCGATACGCGAAGAATACCCCGGAGACGCCATCATGCTCCCACGGAATCCAGAGGTGATGGCTGAGGAGATACGGCAACTGCCGCCCAGCCAGGTTCTTGTCGAGAATGGCGACCAGATCGTGGTCCAGGCGACCGTTGACCAGGTTCCCGAAATCCTGCTCGAGCTCGGCAGGCTGCGGGAGATCACGTTCCGCATTGCCGGTGAAGGCACCGGGAAGTCCGTTGACCTGGATCGGTTCGACAACTCCTATGTTCACCTGTTCATCTGGAACCGAGTGAAGAAGGAAATTGTCGGCGCGTACCGTCTCGGCCGGACCGACGAACTGGTGAGGAATCAGGGGTTGCGCGGCATCTATACCAGCACCCTCTTCCGGTTCAAACCGGGGTTCATTGAGCGGATGGGGCCTGCACTCGAAATGGGCAGGTCTTTCATCCGTCCCGAATATCAAAAATCCTATGCCCCGCTCCTGCTGCTCTGGAAGGGCATCGGACGGTTCATCGTGGACAATCCCCAGTACAAGATCCTCTTCGGCACGGTCAGCATTACCGATGACTATGAGGCGTTGTCCAAACACCTGATCGTCCGCTTTCTCAAGATGACCAGATACCGGGAGGACCTTGCCGCGTTCGCGCGCCCCCGAAAGCCGCTCCGTAAGCAATCGCTCAGGGGATGGGACATCGGCGCGGCTGTGCGGATGATGAAGGATGACGTCGAAGACATATCGGATATGATCTCAGCCATCGAGAGCGATCACAAGGGGATACCTGTCCTCCTGAAGCAATATCTGAAGCTGGGTGGACAAATCATCGGATTCAATGTCGATCCCGCTTTCGGCAACGTGCTCGACGGCTTGATCATGGTCGACCTCACGCGGACTGAACCGCGGATGCTGGAGCGGTACCTGGGCAAGGATGGCGCCCGCATGTTTCTGGCCTATCATGAAGCGCTGGACCGGGACCGGCTTGGCGCCTGTGCGTAAGGTGTCAGCGAGCGGCGGTGGTGATGCAGTCGAAGCGGCGCGGTCATGTCAGGCGTCATGGATTGATCCGCTCTTCAGAAAACTGTTCTTTCTCATCCCGCTCGGGATCATCGGGAATGTAGTTTTTTCCCTGGCTGCGACCGACGGCGCCATGTTCCGCTCCGCGGTCCATTTTTCTCCAGGATACTTCATCATTGCCATGCTCCTGAGCGTTGCGCCCTGGTTCACCGGCTCGCTCCGGCTGCTGATCTGGAGCAGGTTCCTCGGAAAAAGAGTTCGCTATCGGGACGTGTTCAGAATCGCGCTCGGCGCGGAGCTCGGCGCGGCAATAAGCCCGCCGATGATCGGAGGAAGCGCGGTCAAGGCCGGCATGCTCACGCAGCAGGGCTTCTCCGGAGGCGCCGCCCTTTCACTTACCGTGCTCGAAAGCATGGAGGACGCCCTGTTTTTCCTCTTCATGGTGCCCCTGGCGCTCACGCTTTCCTCATCATGGGACCTTCCTGTGATACAAAGTGTGATATCCGGCATCAGGCATCCATCGCTCTGGATGCTTCTGGCGGGAAGCGGGACCGCTTGCTGCGCTGTCCTTGTCCTGACGCAACAACGCTTTCGAAATATGATCACGCGGTTCCGGCCCCTGACCGGCCTCGCGGACAGGATCCGGTCAGCATATGCTGATTTTATTTTGACCTGGCGAAACATCATCAAGAACGGGAAATCCGTCTTTGTGATGACCTTTGCGTTGACCTCGGTCCAGTGGATCTGCAGATACTCTATTATTTCACTGCTGCTCATGGGCCTCGGTCTCCCGGCACAACCCGTTTTGTTCATGGCCTTGCAGGTGCTCGTCTTCGCGCTCATGTCGTTCATTCCGGCGCCGGGAGGGGCGGGCGGAGCGGAAGCGGTATTCTATCTCTTTTACCAGCCCTTTCTCGCCGCAAACACGATCGGCGTCGTGACCATGGGATGGCGTTTTCTGACGTTCTACTTTCTTCTGCTCCTGGCCGCAGTCCTCTTCATGCTGTTCGGGAGGGAGCCGCGGGAAGCGCCGCTGGTAATGGCGGAAGATAACGCAACACCGGCACAACCGGCGATGCTCCGGGATATCGCTCATGGAGAGCGGGGAAGCGGCTCTGTTCCCTGCGATGCGGTGGCGGTGCGGGGTCGATAGATGGATCTCATCAAGGCTCAATACGGAATTTTAACAAAGGAGATGATTATGAAAACAGCTCGGAATGAAGTTTCATTAACAAAAATGCCGTTACAGGGCATGCCCGCCGCCCTTCCCTCCCCGCATCCGGCGGGAACGGCCGCACATGCCGGCAAGCGGGATGCGGCGCCATTGTCGTGTATAAAATCACCGGCAATCGCCCGGGCGACCCGGGACGCGAGATCAACGATGTACGAGCTCCTCTGCATGGCGGAACTTATGCGGGTAGCTTACGAGAAGGGCGAGATGGAAAGCGCACAAAACCGTCTTGCGCTCCTTCTGTCCGGAGCAGCGGGCCTGTCATTCGCCCTGGGCAATATTATCGAGCTGACGAAGCTCGAGGCGGCGCCGGTAGAGACAAACTGCCTGTACTTCGATATCGTAGCGGTCCTCCAGGAGGTTTCACACACGGCGCGCCGGATCATCGGACAAAAGCCGGTCAAAGTGATGGATGTTTCCACACCCAGCCCTGTCATGTTCCTCTCAGACCCCGCGAAGGTCCGGCGGATCATGACGGGGATCATCAGCAATGCGGCAAAATTCACGGACCGGGGCAGGATCACCCTTATCCTCAATAAGGACGAGGACAGGATCAGAGTGACCGTCACGGATACGGGTGTGGGTATGAACGCGGAACGGATCCTGGAGGTTTTTACGTCCTCCGATCATGAGTATGACGGTGAGGTCAATGGCGCCTCAACGTCCGGCCTGGGGATCAGGATCGTCAAGAACCTTGTAAAACAGCTGAATGGCGGCATCTCCGTTTTCAGCAAGCCCGGGGAGGGCACGATCGTTACTGTTTCCCTCCCCCTCGGCCCGCGGGAAAAACCATCAGGTTCAGGCGGATGGATGCGGCAAAAAGAGCAGCTGGTTTGCGGCAGGCCATTTTGAATGCCGCTCTTAACGAACAGGTAACACAGTCGTAATATCCCTGTAATAAAGAAGTACTACCCTGCATACGATGCGACTCAAAGGATGGTATCTCACCTATGAACGAACAGGTCCTCATTGTTGACGATGAAAACGATACCATAGAGCTCCTCCGCTACAATCTTGAAAAAGCGAACTATCAGCCGGTCATCGCGCGTAACGGCGAGGAAGCGATTAACGCCGTCCAGTGCCATAACCCGGACGTGGTGCTTCTGGACGTCATGATGCCGGAGTTGAACGGGTGGGAAGTATGCCGCATCCTGAGGGAGAGCTCGAAGGGAAAGTCCATCCCGATCATCATGCTCTCGGCCCTCTCGGAAGAAGACGCGCGCATCAAGGGACTTGCCCTCGGCGCCGATGACTATGTATCAAAACCGTTCTCCGTCAGGGAGCTCCTGCTCAAAATAAGCAGGCTTGTCGACCGGCATCAGGCCGCGAAACTGCTTCGGGCAAGGGAACAGGACCAGGATACTTCCCTGCGTTATCTGGTCCATGAAATGAAAAATTCCCTGAATGTGATCGGCGGTTTTTCATCACTCGCGCTTAAGAAGGATGATGCCCACAAGCATCTAAGAACGATACATACCGCTGCCGTTCACGCTGAAAGCCTCCTGAACGACACTTCGCTTCTCCTCCGGCTTGAGAAGGAAGGCGGCTCTTTACCGGTTGAACCCCTTGACATCGTCGCAATGGCGAAGGATGTGGCCGACATGGCGCGCGATACGGCGGCAAAAAAACACGTTGAGACGGTTGTCATGAAAAACACGCCGTCCCTCGTAAGGGCTCACAGGACCGCCGTCAGGCAGGTACTGGTAAATCTTCTTTCCAATGCCGTGAAATATAACCGGGAAGGCGGCAGGGTATGGGTCTACTTCGACGAACAGGATGATTTGATAACCGTTTCAGTTAAGGACGAAGGCTGCGGTATAGGTTGCGACGAACTTCCCAAAATATTCGGGAAATACTACCGTGCCGCGGGAAGCGAACGGGTCAAAGGAGCGGGACTCGGACTCTACATCGTCAAGCTCTTTACCGAAGCCATGGGAGGGAAAATCACGGTGGTGAGCGATCAAGGGGCCGGGAGTACGTTTACGGTATCGTTCACAAAGACGAACGCCGCGGCGCTCCGCTCTATTCAGGAAGTGGCGTGATAACACCACAGGAGGGTCCTCTGGACGAACTGGTGAAAAGATGCCGGACCATATGCGGGGATGATACGTCCGGATGCTTTATCGCCAATGCCAAACATCTCGATTGCATCACGGATATTGTGATTAACAAGATATGGGCCGCCAGGGAAATCATCGGGATGGGAACCGGTAAAAACACCTGCAAAGAGATTGCCGGAATTCTGAACATTGCGACGAACGAAATGGATGAGCTGATAGACTGGGTGCAAAATCTCCAGACCCTGCAAAAACGGCATCTGAACGAGGCAAACAAGGAGGTAGTATGCAGACGGTAACTGTCCAGGAAAACGCGCTTCTCGTAGGGAAGCTCATCACATCGGACGATCGGGTAACGCCGCAGACCATCGTGAACAACGTGGCCGAGCGGTTCTTCAACACTACCGAGCTGGACGCGATCGCCGTGGTCGACGGGAAGGAGCCCGTGGGCCTCGTTACGCGGACGAAGCTGCTCTTCACTCTGTTCCGAAGGTTCGGCTTCGAGCTCTACGGAAAGCACCCCGTCATCGCCATAACCGACACCACTCCCCTCATCGTGCCCGAGAACGAACGGCTCGACGTGGTCATTGACAAGGCCCTGGAGCGGCCGCCGCAGGACATCTACGATGAGATCATCGTGACCTGCCCCAAGGGGTTCTATCGGGGCCTCCTGTCGGTCAAACAGCTCGTGATTCAGCAAAGCAACGCCCTGGCAAATAGCGTGCTCCAGAAGGAAATGGCCAGCGCGCGGGCGCAGGAGCTTGAAAAGATCAATCAGATAAAATCCCAGTTCCTCGCGAACGTCACCCATGAACTTCGGTCGCCGGTAAACGCCATAATCGGACTTGCCGAACTGCTGCGCGTGGGGGCGGAAAAGGGTTCGATCGAACAGATAAAAGAACGCCTCTCGTTCATGATATCGAGCGCGACAAACCTCAGGACCGTCATCACCAACATCCTCGATTTGTCCAAGATCGAAGCGGGAAAGATGGAAGTGGCGCATCAGGAGGTCAATGCCGTGCCGCTTATTGCTGAAATTGCGGAGACAACCCGTATCCTTCTCGGGAAAAAGCCGGTGACCGTAGAGGTCACGGCGCCCGCAATTCCCGTGATGATAAACACGGACCCCGGCAAGCTCAGGCAGATCCTCATAAACCTTGTGAGCAATGCGGCGAAGTTTACCGAGACCGGCAGGATCGGGATAACGCTCTCCATCCTCGGAAGCAGCCTGCGGATCGGCATAAGCGACACCGGCATCGGTATTCAAGAAGAGGATCTCCATAAGCTCTTTACCGCCTTCAGCCAGGTGGAGGATGCCAAAACCAAGCAGCATGAGGGGACGGGGCTCGGCCTGACCATCAGCAAGAATCTGGCGGAGCTTATCGGCGGGACAATCTCGATAACAAGCGCCTATGGAAAAGGCACGACCTTCGCCGTGTCTCTGCCGCTACGACAACTTCCCTCACCCCTGCCCCTCTCCCCCGGTGGGAGAGGGAATAAGGGAGAGGGGGCTTTATCATACGAAAGACAGAGAGGGCTTTACAATGCGGAATAAGAAAAAGGTACTCGTAGTCGATGATGACGAAATGCATCTCTATACCACGAAGGAACTGCTCCAGAATGAGCGCATTGAGGTCGTTACCCATAAGAACGGATTCGGCGTAACGACTCTCGTGAGAGAGCTCCAGCCCGATCTCGTTTTGCTCGACATCAACATGCCGGCGCTTTCCGGCGATAACCTGGCGGCGCTGCTCCGTGCCAACGGCAATACCACCCAGGTCCCGATCGTATTCCATTCATCCAATGACGAAGATAGTTTGAGAGAGCTCGCTAAAACTCACGGCGTGCGGGGATATGTCTGCAAGGGCGACGTCGCCGGCCTGCGAAATAAGGTCAATCAGTATCTCCGTCTGCCCTTCAAATGAGATGCACGGGTAAATTTTTAATGTCCAGCTCTCTGGAGAGAGAAGGAAAGGCTGTCTAATAAAGAAGGGTTGCGATTTCATGTAGATCAGGACTACCATGCCATGAAAGTTCGCGGAAACCCGTCATTTGGATTAACCATACGGTAAATAAGGAGGTGGAATGCGAAAAGAAATTTAACAAAAGCTTAATCAACTTGTAACAATGCTGTAACAATTCCTATGGTATAATGTAACAACTTTAACAACTTAAAAACGAAAAGGAGAAAATACATGAAGAGAATTCTGACAATCACATTACTGTTAATCGGAATGCTGTCGTTCAAACAGGCACAGGCGGAAGAGATGCTGAACGGCGCGGGCGCCACGTTCCCCTATCCCGTATACTCAGCGTGGGCCCATGAATACAACAAGATAACGGGCATGAAGCTGAACTACCAGTCCATCGGTTCGGGCGGCGGTATCAAGCAGATCACCGAGCGGACGGTTGACTTCGGCGCTTCGGACAAGCCGCTCAAGCCGGAAGAGCTTGCCAAGGACAACCTGATCCAGTTCCCGGCCGTCATCGGCGGCGTCGTACCAGTCATCAATGTCGCAGGCATCAAGTCAGGCGAATTGAAACTCGACTCAAATACCATGTGCAAGATCTACTTGGGTGAGATCAAGAACTGGAACGACGCTCATCTCAAGAAACTGAACCCCAAACTCAAACTCCCGAACAGCGAGATCACTGTGGTCCACCGTTCCGACGGTTCGGGCACGACCGCAATCTTTACCGATTATCTCTCCGCTGTCTGCCCGGCCTGGAAGGAAAAAGTCGGCTCCGGCACTTCTGTGAGCTGGCCTGCGGGAATAGGCGGCAAGGGTAACGAAGGCGTTGCCAACTATGTTATGCGGCAGGCGAACTCCATCGGCTACGTGGAATTCGCCTATGCAAAGCAGAACAATATGACCCATACGGAACTCAAAAACCATGCAGGCAAATTCGTACAGCCCAGCTTCGAAAGCTTCGAGGACGCTGCCGCAACGGCCAACTTCGATCCGGCGAAGGATTTCTATCTCTGGCTCAATGATGCGCCGGGTAAAAAGTCATGGCCCATCGCAGGCGCCACCTTCATCCTGCTCGCCAAGGAGAAAAAGGACTCCAACGTGAAAGTGGTAAAGTTCTATGACTGGGCATTCAAGAACGGAGATGCAAAGGCGAAGGAACTTATCTACGTTCCGCTCCCGAAAGCGCTGACAACCAAGATTGAAGGTTATTGGAAGGCTAACGGTATTCAGTAGAACAGCAGCACCAATAATAAATGTTGAAATAAACGGGTCAGGTGTACAGCTGCTGATACCTGACCCGTTTATGTTTTTTTCTTCATCTTTTGATAGAGCAGAAAGGTCCTTTCATTGGCCATATCTCCGAAGAAAAATATCCCTGAGCTGCTTTTTTCCTCCCTTACCGCGGTTGCGTCCTTTACCGTCATCATTTTCATCATCGGCATCATCGCAGTGCTTTTGAAGGAGTCCTCACTCGCGATTGGGAAGTTCGGGCTGATTGATTTTCTGACCTCGACGGCGTGGAACCCCGTGACCGGAATGTTCGGCGCGGCAACCACCATTTACGGCACGTTCCTCACGACCGGCCTCGCCCTGCTCTTCGCCATACCAACCGCCATCGGCATTGCGATCTTCGTGACCGAGATCGCACCGAATTTTCTAAAAGGCCCCATCGGCGTTGCAATAGAACTGCTGGCAGCCATCCCGAGCATCATCTACGGCATGTGGGGCCTGTTCACCCTTGCACCCATCATGTCGAAGTATATTGAACCTGCGCTCCAGAGCACCATCGGCAAGCTGCCCCTCGCCGGATTCCTGTTCAAGGGGACACCCATGGGCATCGACCTGCTGACGGCAAGCGTCATCCTCGCCATTATGGTTATTCCGTTCACGGCAAGCATCGCTCGCGACGCCTTCAATCTGACCCCCTCCGTGGTCAAGGAGTCGGCCTATGCCATCGGGGCGACGAAGTGGGAAGTGGTCAAGAATGTCGTGCTCCCGTACTCCAAATTGGGCGTGTTCGGGGGAGTCGCGCTGTCCCTGGGCCGGGCACTGGGCGAGACCATGGCTGTCGCATTCGTGCTCGGGAACAACCACAAGATCGCCACCTCGCTCCTGGACGCCGCGTCCACCATCACGGTAAGCCTGGCGAACGAATTCACGGAAGCGGACAGCGATATCTATCTCTCGTCCCTCTACTATCTCGCGCTCGTATTGTTCGTGATGAGCTTTATCATTCTGGCGATAGCCAAGTTCTTTCTTCTGAAGGCGGAAAGAAAGTATTCACGATGAACATTGAGAAAAAAAGAAAGATAGAGAGTTTCGTCGCGCTCACGCTGAGCGGCCTGGCCGCCGCAATAGGTCTCTTCTGGCTTGTGTATATCCTGGCCGACGTTCTCATCCATGGCCTGGGCGCTCTTCACATCAGTCTGTTCTTAAATGACCCCGCACCCGCGGGAGCTGAAGGCGGAGGCCTCAGAAACGCTTTCGTCGGGCAGCTGATGATCACCCTGGCCGCCACGCTGATCGGGGTCCCGGTTGGAGTTCTGGGCGGGACTTTCCTGGCTGAGTATGCACGGGGAAAAGCGATCGCGAGGGTCATCAGCATCATTTCCGATGTCATGGTCAGCGTTCCGTCCATTGTTATCGGCGCTTTCGTCTATGCGATTCTTGTCAGGCCGCTCCATCATTTCAGCGGCTGGGCCGGGGCGTTCGCGCTTTCGATCATCATGATCCCGGTGGTTTTGAGGACGACGGAGGACATGCTGTCACTGGTGCCCTGGACGTTGCGTGAAGCGGCGTTCGCGCTGGGCGCCCCGCGGTACAAGGTGATCATCCAGATCGTGTACCGCGGTGCGGCCACGGGCATTCTGACCGGAGTTCTGTTGTCGATCGCCCGGGTTGCGGGTGAAACGGCACCGCTCCTTTTTACATCGTTCAATAACAATTTTTTCTCAACGGACATGAACCGGCCACTCGCATCGCTGACGGTCACGATCTTCCAGTATGCCATGGGGCCCTATAAAAGCTGGCATTCCCAGGCCTGGGGCGCGGCCCTGGTTATAACCCTTTTCATTCTCATGCTTACTATTGCCGCAAGGCTCATATTAAAGTGGAGGTATAAGCGGTGACACCAACGACCGAAATCGAGGTCAAAAGCCTGGATTTTTACTATAGCGGCGATATGCACGCTCTGCAGAAAATATCGTTGCCGATCTACAAGAACAAGGTTACCGCCCTGATCGGTCCGTCCGGCTGCGGCAAGACCACGCTGCTCAGATGTTTCAACCGGATGCACGACCTCTATCCGAAACACCGGTATGAAGGGGAGATCCTTTTTCAGGACAGAAATATTCTGGCGAACGACATCGACCTTATCAATCTTCGCAGTCGCGTCGGCATGGTGTTCCAGAAGCCCACTCCTTTCCCCATGAGCATCGCTGAAAATATCGCCTACGGCCTCAGATTGAAGGGCGTCAAAAACAAGTCGGAACTCGTGGGACGGATCGAAGAGGCGCTTAAACACGCGGCACTCTGGACAGAAGTCAGAGACAAACTGAATGCGAGCGCTTACGAGCTGTCAGGAGGACAGCAGCAGCGTCTTGTCATTGCGCGGGCACTGGCGGTTGAGCCCGAAGTCCTTCTCTTTGATGAGCCCACCTCGGCGCTGGACCCTATTTCAACGGCCAAGATCGAGGAACTCGTCGTTTCCCTGAAAAAGGACGTTACGATCATTATCGTTACCCATAATATGCAGCAGGCTGCGCGCGTCTCGGACATGACGGGTTTTCTTTACATGGGCGAGCTCATCGAGTACGGTCCGACGAAGAATATCTTTACGAACCCGGAGAAGAAACAGACCGACGATTACATCACCGGAAGGTTTGGATAGAGGCATTGCGGATTGCGAAGTGCGGATTGAGTATCTATTGAATCTTGAATTTTGAATTCTCCGAAGGAGATCACGATGGCACGAAAATTAGAGCATGACCTGTCAGACCTGAAGGACCGGGTCCTCGGGATGGGAAGCCTTGTGGAGGACGCCATCCGCAAATCCATCAAGGCCCTGGTGGAACGGGAACGGGACCTGGCGCTTGCCGTCATCGACGGGGACCACGTGATCAACACCTATGATGTGGAAATCGAAGAAGAGTGCATCCGGCTCCTGGCCATCTGGCAGCCGACGGGCAGCAACCTCCGCTTCATCACCACGGCCATCAAGATCATCACTGACCTCGAGCGTATGGGCGACATGGCCGTGGACATCTGCGAGCGTGCCGTGGAGCTCATGGAGGAGCCCCAGCTGAAACCCTACATCGACATCCCGCGCATGGCGGAGGCCTCTCAGAAGATGCTGAAGGACAGCCTCGACGCCTTCGTGGACAAGGACGCGGACCTGGCGCTCAAGGTCTGCGCAGCAGACGATTTCGTCGATAATTTGAACCATCAGATCTTCAACGAACTGCTGGTTTATATGCTCCAGGACCCCAAGAACATCTCCCGCGCCGTGCGCTTGACCTACATCACCAAATATCTCGAACGGATTGCCGACCATGCCACCAACATTGCCGAGATGGTGGTCTACATGGTGAAGGGCAAGGTCATCCGCCACATGGCCTGCGAGACGGGGGAAACTGAGGAAAAATGATCTCCCGGCATTCCCATCTTAAACCAAAAAATCGCGAAACCGGTTGACAATCCTCCATGCGCAGGATATTATTGGTTTTTCTCAGCGTTGCACGAAAGACCACCTCATGCGCCTGCGCGATCTCATAATCCTTATTGTTCTTACAGCACTCTTCTTCGGCTTCTTCCTCGGCAGCCGTCCGCTCTCCGTGCCTGACGAGGGAAGGTATGCCGAGATCTCCCGGGAAATGGTCGTCACCGGCGACTACCTCACGCCGCGCCTGAACGGGGTCAAGTATTTCGAGAAACCGCCCCTGTTCTACTGGTTCGAGGCCGGCGTTATCAAGCTCTTCGGCCTGAGCGAATGGTCGGTCCGGCTCGGGCCGGCCCTCTTCGCACTCTTCGGGTGTCTCGCGGTGTATTATGCCGGCACACGGATGTTCGGTCGCCTGACCGGTCTCATATCCGCTGGCGTGCTGGCTACAAGCATCCTCTATTATGCGCTCAGCCGCCTGATCACCCTGGACATGCCGGTCTCAGTGCTATTAACCGCTTCTTTGCTCTCGTTCCTGCTCGGGACACGGGAACCCGCGGGTACAACACGCCGTCTCTTTTTCTGGGGTTTCTATGCCTTTGCCGCGCTGGCAACCCTGACCAAGGGCCTCATCGGCATCGTTTTCCCCGGGATGATCATCTTCGCGTGGATGCTTGTCACGGGCGAATGGCGCATCCTCCGGTCCATGCACCTGCCCTCAGGACTGGCAATATTTCTCCTCATCGCCGCGCCCTGGCACATCCTGGTGAGCCGCGCCAATCCGGAATTCTTCGACTTCTATTTCATCCGC
Organism: uncultured Nitrospiraceae bacterium; assembly: GCA_964364055.1. GTDB lineage: Bacteria > Nitrospirota > UBA9217 > UBA9217 > UBA9217 > JAAXXJ01. Next base: position 27,259 of record CAYILT010000015.1, read on the forward strand.
GAGCACTTCCAGCGTTACCTGACCAAGGTCCACCATCACTACAAACCGTTCTGGTTCTTTACCCCGATCCTGCTCTTCGGGCTTTTTCCCTGGTCAGCGTTCCTCATCCAGGCTGCCACACACAGCCTCCCGCCGTCCTGGTCGAAAAGGCAGGAGCACAAGGAAACGATCTTCCTGCTGATCTGGGCGGGACTCATCTTTCTCTTCTTCTCGGCCTCCAGCTCCAAGCTGATCCCCTACATCCTGCCGGTCCTGCCGCCGCTCGCCCTGCTTGTCGGCAAATACCTCTCTGATGCCTGGGAGGGGGTTCCGGTGCGGGGTTGCATCGCCGGACTGACCGCACTCACCGTCATGGTCGCGGTATTTCTTCTTACGGTCCCTTTCTTGGCCCATCAGCGCCCGGAACTCGTACCTGAGGTGTTCGTGCCGTTCGAAGCCGCCCTTGCCGCCGTCCTTCTGGGAGGCATCGCACTGACAAGCGCTGCCCTCCGTAAAGCCGGACCTCGCGGAGCAGTTGCCGCCATTGTCGGGACAACGGTCCTTTTTCTGGTCATCGTGGGCAGCTCGGCACGTCATCTCGACACGCGCTCCCTCAAACCGCTGGCCCTGGTTCTCAAACCGCTCCTGCGGCCCGGCGACGAGGTCGCGCACTACCGCAACTACTACCAGGACCTTCCCGTTTACCTGGAGCGGCGCATGACCATCACGGAATGGAAGGGCGAGCTGACCTTCGGCACGACGATCGAAGATACCAGCTCCTGGATGATCGATGAAGCGGAGCTTTGGAAGCGCTGGAAGGGGCCGCGCAGGATCTTCCTGGTGGCCGGGACAAGGGACGCCGATGCCATGCGCAAAGCACAGGACAGGCTGTTTTTTCTGATTGCACAGAACAAAAATACCGTTATACTATCCAATAAAGAGGTCAA
>CAYILT010000016.1:0-26893 GCA_964364055.1 uncultured Nitrospiraceae bacterium
TCAAGTCCGGCACGCACAGCTTTCGAACAATCGGGGCAAATTTCTTTTCAATACGCATACGGAGCAGCAGCCTCTTTGAGATCTGGAGCAGACCGATTCTCGCGATTTATGTCCTTTTTATTACATGTCCATCCTACCTCAAACAGCAAGATTTAAGACGCGACTCTATGGATTCCTTGGCCCTTATAGACTTTGCCCCTTGAGGTTCTCAATAAGACCCCTTGAGGGACAAACTACGCGGGAACATAATGATTTTCACGGCCGCTTATAGCATAATTATCCATGTCTAAAATTCCTTTGGCGAAATCCAATCCCTATCTGAAAGAAGCCGCCAACCTGGAGTCCGCCCTGAAACGCCATGAGCATTGCCAGCATCCTTGCAAGCCTGCCGTTGCCCTCGCGGAACGGATGGAGAAGAACCAGTTCCGTATGCACCTCTGCGAGAGCGCTCGCGACTAACGCGCCCCTATGAGTTTCGGGTTCTTATGTAACTCGAGTTACATAATTATAACGCTATGTAACTTTATCTGCATTAAGTTACATAGCGTTCCACTTAGGAAACTTCACTTTCATTCCATAATCTTGAGGATATCTTTGGCTACATACATTCTATTCCGCTGTTTGTCTTCCAATAGTTTCAAAACCTTGAGCTTTTCAAGTCCCTGGAGCGCCTTCATGGCGCCTTGATGGCTTACCTTGAATTTCCTGGCAACCTCAGGGGCGGAAATGACCGGCTTTTCGAACAAGGCATCGGTAATACCAAGCACCAAACCGGTCACGCGCTTTTGTTCTTTCAGTTTTGCACGCCAGGCTATCTGCAAGTCTTGTAGTTCTTTTGCTCTGCCTATTGCGTCCCTCGACTGCTCGGAAACGCCTTCGAGGAAAAACAGCAACCATTCCTTCCACGCTCCACGGCGGCTGACATCGAGAAGACGCTCATAATATATCCGCCGGTTTCGTTCAAAGAATGCGCTAAGATATAAAAGCGGCAGCGGCAGAAGACCCCAGCTTGAGAGCAGGATGGAGATCAAAAGACGCCCGATCCTGCCGTTCCCGTCGATAAAAGGATGGATGGACTCAAATTGATAGTGTATGAGCCCGATACGGACCAGCGGGGGATATGTCTCGTCGTCGTGAATATACTTTTCAAAGTTATCGAGACATGCGGACATTTCAGGAACCAGCGGTGGTACATACGTGGCGTTATTCAGCGTGCAGCCTGCCGGTCCGATCCAGTTTTGCGTTCTGCGAAATTCACCCGGCGTTGCATAGCCTCCACGCACATCCTTCATGAGATGCTCGTGCAGCTCGCGCATGAGCCGGAGGCTGACCGGGAGCGTCTTCAAGCGTTTGATCCCGTATTCCATCGCAACGACGTAGTTATGAACCTCTTTGACATCGGATTCCGGCGCCGCGGCCCTTTTACCTGCGAGCGGCGCTTGTCCGGCTTCGTAAGCATACAATTCCGCGATATCGGCCTGTGTCCCTTCAATCCGCGAAGAAAGCACGGCCTCCCGGTGAATAAAAGGCCGGATCAGTAAATGGGGATTCGGCATAGCGCGGCCGAGCCCGGCCAGCTCGCCGAGACTGCGGTCGGCATCGGACAGCGCACGGATCAGCCCATGGTCGAAGACAAGCTCCGGCGGAAGGGGATTGGGAATAAATGACCAGTAGGCCGTATCGCCTTGACCAGTCTTGATGATTTTTCCAGACGAGCTTTTTCTGAATTTTTCTATGTCCATGACGGTCTCCTCAGAGCTGGCTCAGTAAATGAGACGATCCTATAGGGTTCCCTTATCAAACCCCTTATCCATGCGGGCCAGTGCAAGAAAGGCATGCAAATGCAGAGTTTTTTGCGATTTCAAATAAAGTTATGCACCGTAAGAACCAACGTCCCGAAAACTCCCCCTTCGCTATACTGACGTTCAGCGATAACAAAGGCACAATTCCGCCCAACAGCAAAACACAAGACGCGACCCTATGGGTTCTCCCGACCCTATGGGTTCTCCCCTATGGGTTCGACCCTATGGGTTGCTATGGGTTCCCCACTTGGCATTTCATTCTTTGTTCTGCCGGGCACTATTGAGATACGACCACAAGTACCAGCAGGCAATACTGCGAAATGGCCTCCATTTATCCGCAATCTTATCGCTTTTCTTTAAGAAATCACTCTTTTTAACGCCATACAACTCGCGCATGGCATTACGAAGCGCCATATCATCCTGCGGAAATATATCGGGACGCAGCATAACAAAGATCAGATACATCTCGGCTGTCCAGCGTCCGATCCCCTTGACTTGCGTAAGCATATCAATCGCTTCCTGGTCGGAAAGCTTTGCGATTTTTTTGAAATCCAGAAGACCCTCGGATACTTTGCGTTCAAGATCCCGCAAGTACGATATTTTATTTGTTGAGACCCCGGAAGTCTTCAACTGACTATCGGTAACGGTTTTTAGTATTTTATGATTGAGGTGCCCGCCCTTTGTCGCTTTCAACACGCGGCCCATAATCGTTTCCGCCGCTTTTTTTGATAATTGCTGTCTGATGATCGCTTCTGCTAAAGCTTCAAAACCCTCGAGCCTCTTCGACAATCTGCATTTCCCATCTGTTGCTATTAATTTCTTCATGACCGGATCGGCCTTTGCCAAGCACCTCATCGCCTGTTTGATTACGTCAGCTTGTATATATTCGGCCTCCGCTTCCTTGATCGCAACCGGCATCTCCTCAATTTCTCCGATATCTTTTTTCCACTTAGCAAGAATATCCGGCAAATCTAAAGAATGCGTCAGTTCGCTTATCAGGAAGAAATCTGTTATCCTTCCTTCGCTTTTTGTCGTATCAATTGCCTTTTCAGGCTCTTCGAGCGATTCAAAAAGCGACAGCGTCTTGGGTGATTCATCTTCGTCTTTTTTATTAACAAAATCGCCCATGGGCTTGGTGCCAACGGCAAAGCGCTTCAATACCGTAGGTATCGCTTCCGGACTATTGTCGATGCCGATCCATTTGCGTCCTAACGTTGAGGCCGCAGCCATCGTAGTGCCAGACCCGCAAAAACAATCCAAAACTATATCCCCCGGATTGGAGGCAGCCTCGATTATACGGGCCAATAAAGCGGGATTTTTTTCAGTGGGATATCCTGTGATGTGAATGTTTTGATTGTGAGCGTCTCGAAAATCCAACCAGATATCCTGAACCGGCACACCGGCGCTTTCATCCAGGAATATTTTGCGTCGTGGATTCCCTGTCGGCGACCAATATATTTCACCGCGGGCCTCCATCTCATCAAGTTTTGCAGGCGTGTATTGCCAATGCTTGCCTGGCGGCGGTGACATGCCCCGCCAGGGCTTACCCGTCTCCCCATTTCTGACTCCGGGTGCATGTATGGGAACCTTTTTAAATTTTCGACCGGTACCTTCCTCGGCATATTGATACTCTTTCAGGGATCGCTCGGGTGTCCAGACGTCCACGGGTCGATGCCATACATAGTTGTCCGTCTTTGAATAAAAAAGCAGGTAATCGGAAACTTTACCAAAGGTTTTACGGGTATAATTCTTCGGGTTGCATTTTTTTCTTGTAATCCAGTTGCGAAAATTTTTTCGGCCGAAAACTTCGTCCATAACGACTTTTATTTGAAATGCCATGTTTTCATCAAGATGCACGAAAATCGAGCCATCATCCGCAAGCAATTCCTTCAGCAGGATTAATCTTTTGCGCAAAAACTCGAGATAGTTAGCGCCGGATAATAAATCTGAATAAGCGTCAACCAACCCTCGTGTTTGAAAAACACTGGTTGTTGCAAAAGGGGGATCAATATAAACCAGCCGGACGTGTCCTTTAACTTTTTCATCCCTGAGAAGAGCCGATAGTATGGGTAAATTATCGCCATAGTAGAGCCTATTCTGGAATTCTTTGGAATAGTTTCTCTGCCGAGGCCACAAGGGAATTAATTCCGCGGGGGGTGTATGTAAAATCACAGCTTCATCTTCTTTCCCTTCATAAGCGATGTAAAAATCAACGCCCTTATTGCCATTATTGCCTGCTGATGAGCGCGGTAATTGTTTTTGACCTTGACTCTGATTTTTTGAAATACCGGTTGCCATTATAATTCACCCCTGCAATCAACTCTTTAGCCAGCCTGCGGTTATTCGCTCTGGAACCATTCGTAGTGTTAAAACAAGAATTTTCCCCGGCCAACTGCGTTCGAGGCTTGCATAATCATTCCACATGGAGCCCAGCAGCAAGCCGGGGCCATCATTAAGAAAAATGACTTTTGTTTTCAAACCCTTCCTTTTTGCATATCCAAGGAACTCATCTGCGCAATTACTGTAACCACCTGTGCGGTCATCTTCTTGCGCGCCGCCTCGATCTGAATCATATCGCGCAAGGCCAATCGCAAGGACTGTTTTGTCTTTATATATGACAAAGTCTACAGGTCGTCCGGGCTTTGGATAATCTTTAAACACATCTTTCATAAGGATATCTTTACCAGCCCGCTCCGGGCCGTGAATTGTAAATCCAGGAAAGTTCGCGCGAAACATTCGGAAAAATCGATCAGTCAAATCGTAGCCTTTTTTACCTCGATCTTTATATTCCCACAACACAGCGCACAGGGCCTCATCAGGCATTGGCCGGGATAAAAATCGCTTTTGAACTTCATGAATAGGCCTAAAGCCTTTCCCAAACTGTTCGCAAATTGCTTCCGCTTGTGTTTTCTTTTTCAGCATTTCAACGGGTGTTTCAGGACTCGCATATTTTCGAAATACCCGTGATAATTGCACTCGCATCCAGCCATCAGCAACCTCTGATACGCCCATGAACAACTGAATGGATGATTCAGATGCTTTCAATATCTGACCGAACATAACCAAAACCGGCTTATAAAGCTCGCGCGCATCTACGAGAATATCCGGATAGTATTCACCTGACGCAAGGGTAATCCAATTATGCCCCTCTTTCTTATAATCGCTGAATGCCATCACTTTTTTCTTCATCCAATTTACACCTTTCGTCGACTTTAGTAAATTTCCTTGGTTGACCATGCGTAGGTCTTTGCCTGCATGATGTGGTTCACGTCGTCGCGCGGGACCCACGGGGCCTTGGCCTCTACGAAGAACTTTGTTGCGCCATTTATGCGGAAGTTGTAATCAGGGCGCAGGGAAGTTTCCGGCGATACTTCGACGATCACATCGCGATCATGGGGCGGTTTGTGGTCCTTGTTCTCGATGTCCCAGCCGAGAGCAGCGAAGAAGGGGTTCAGGAAGTCGATGCGGACCTGGGCTTCGGGATAGCCTTTGGCGAGGTAGTGGTGTTTATCCTGTTCGAACTTCGCGACCAGGGCCTCTACGTCTTTCCTGAATGATTGAAGATCAGACACTCATCAGCCCCCCTGGGTCTCTTTGTCGCTTACGGGGCTTAGAATAGCACCCCTGTTTTTCAAAAACAAGATGATATTTGGGCGTTGGGATTAGAGACGAAGGAGGGGATACGTGGGCGCTCAGCACCCGGTTGCCAAGATTGATCTTCTCGTAATAAGCCGGGATACGCCCTATTTCGTCATACCGGCGAAAGCCGGTATCCAGTCTTTTCAATGAGTTCGATGTTTACTGGACCCCGGTTTTCACCGGGGAGACGTCTTCTTACGACTTCATCAAGATTACTTGAACACCTCGATATACTCTATATAGGAGACAGACGACTCACCGGTATTGTCCGAGTCGTTCATGATGGCGATGCGGGCGCGGGCGGAAGGCTTCGTCCCGAACGCCTTTTGATAGTCCGCCAGGATATCGATCTCTTCATCCACCCAGGTCCCTGCCTTTGCCGGGCCTTTTTCTAACAGCACCATCACGGCCTTATCCGTATAGGGACTGACCACGAACTTCTCGGGATCCTCCTTGCTCGACCAGATATAGCTCAGGCTGCTGTGGGGAGGGTATTCGCCGTAGAGTGACTTTGCGAAGCCGTACTTGATCGCTTCCAGCCGACCCGCTTTCTCGGGATCATACTCGAACATGATGTATACGCGGATCGGATAGTCATCGCCCTCTTTGGACCTTACGTTGCCCTTGGCATAGATGTTCCTGACCTTCCAGCGCCACTTCACCTTCGGATGATCATAGACATTGAAAGCGTCCTTGTACACGATGGCCGAGGCCGAGGCGCAGCTTTCCACCTTGAGAATGTGTTTCTCTCCTTCTTTCTCGATGGTATAGACTGAATGCTTCTTGATCTTGGGGAAGGTGAAGGGTTTCCAGTTGTCGAGGTTCGCGAAATTCTCACGGAACAGGATGTGATGGTCGTCAGCGGACGCGGGGAATGCCGTGACGAGGACTGCCATCGTGCAGATGAACGCGATCAGCTTCATACGGTTCTTCTCCGGTCGGGATCAGACAGTGGAGCCGGTGCAGGTGAAGCCGTGGCCTGCCGTGCAGCCGTAGCAATGGTCCCCGATGCGGATCGCGCGGTGAGCGAGCGCATCGTAGTCGAAATCACGGATGTGCGCAGGCGCATCGTTTCCCACGGTCAGGCCGAGGACCTGGTTGAAATCGCAGTCATAGAGTCGGCCGTCCCAGCCCACGCTCAGCAGGGTGCGGCACATGACGCCGTCGAGCGTCGCGGGATTGAAGGCGCAGGCAAGCAGGTCCCGGTAGCGGTCAAGTTCCCCGGAACGCTTGAGCCGGTCATGAAACCGGCCGATGGGCAGGTTCGCAAGGGCATAGAGCGATGTGAACGATATGCCGTAGCGACTGCCCAGCTCCCGGCGGTAGTCCTGCTCCAGGGCGCCCTGCAGCGGGGGAAGGAACGGACCCGACGGATTGTACACAAGGTGAAGGGGAAGGCTGTCCGGAAGGCCGTAGCCAAGGCTGTTCAACTCCCTGAGGGACGCGATGCACTTCGCGAAGGTGCCGCTTCCCCGCATGCCGTCCACATTCTCCTCACGGTAGCAGGGAAGGGACGCGACGAGGTCGACGCCGTGGTCCCGGTAGAAGACCGGGAGGTCCGCCATGCCCGGCTCGTGCAGGACGGCCAGGTTGGTCCGGACGATGACATGCTTCCCGAACTGCCGCGCCGAGCTGACGAGGCGGCGGAAGTGGGGGTTCAGTTCAGGCGCTCCTCCGGTCACGTCGAGGGTGATGATCGGGCTGCTGGCGAGCACCGCGAGGACCGCGTCGACGGTATTTCCGTCCATGGTTTCCGTCCGGGCGGGGCCGGCCTCGACATGGCAGTGCGAACACGCCAGATTGCAGCGGTAGCCCACATTGACCTGGAGGGTCGTGACTCCCTGCGCGGTGAGCGGTTCGCGGCTCAGGGAACGGACCGTCTCGTGGAACGAGCCCCGGGGGAGCGGTTGAGGCTTGAGGATGATCATCGTGATGTCGAGCTCCTGTCTTTTGGTAGGGAATGCCGTCTATGGAACGGCTCTTATTTTGGTTTATTCGTAATAAAGTTGAAAAGGCAAGGTATGACCACAGAAACAAAGGCTCGGAGGAAAAACTTATCCACAGATTTCGCAGACTTCGACGTGAGCTCAGTCGAACGATTGACGCAGATTTAGTCTTTAACCACGGTTCAGGACGGTCGTTCTTTAATCTGCGTAATCTGTGTCGCTTAGAAGCGCCTACTTTTGGAATCTGCGGACGAATCTTAGCCTTTCTCGGTTTCTGGTTTGTTCAGTTTTTTTCAACTAAAATACGAAAGACCCACGTTTCATCATACCACAGTACCCTGACCGCTCGCCACAGGGGAACTACCGATAGAACCTGGCCAGCCACACCGGAGAGACCCCGCAGCAGTACAGGGCCTGAAGCATCCAGTTCCGGAGCGTCCCGAAGACGATCCCGTCCTTATCCCAGCGCCGCGCAGAGGTCATGACCTTTTCGGGAATGACGCATATGGCGTCTCCCCGCTGCCTGATCCGCCGCATGAGGTCCACGTCCTCCATGACCGGGATGTCCCGGTACCCGCCGATCCGCTCGAAGTAGTCCCTCCGGACAAAGATCGCCTGGTCCCCGAAGGGGATGCGCGTGAGCCTTGTGCGCCACGCCACGTAGCGCTCGGTGATCCGGAATATCTTCTGCTCCGTGTCGATACCCAGGTCAAAGGCGCCGCCCGCATGGCGGCCGATTTCCATGCATTTCCTGATGCAGGCAAAGGCGTTCGGCGGGAGGAACGTATCGGCGTGAAGGAAGAGGAGAATGTCGCCCGTTGCCCGTACAGCGCCGCAGTTCATCTGGCTGCCCCGGCCCTTTTCGGCAACGGCAGTGATGATGCCGGGATGGCTGATGGCCTTGATGGTGCTCCCCGCGGGGTTCCCGTCCACCACGATGATCTCAACGGCATCGACGGGGGCTTGCGAGCGAAGATGCGCAATGACGTCATTGATGCCCCGTGCCTCGTTCAGGACGGGAATGATCACGGAGATCGCCGGAGTTCTGTTCATTGAAAGGGGCATGCTATTTCGGATGCAGCTGTGTATGGTCTTTCTTCGTGAACTTCGTGTACTTCGTGGTTCAAATGCTTTTGTTTTTACCTGTATTGGTTTAGTAACTAAAGAATCAAATTCTATTCAAAACGGCAAGAACATTTCGCGCAAAGTCGCTAAACTCGCAAAGAAAAGCAAAGCATTCGGATTTAAAGCCAGAACTTAAAGAATTCCTTTGCGTCCTTTGCGGCTTTGCGTGAGAGGCCTTTTGGATTCGGCCTGTCTGCGTGCGTACACGCACAGGCAGGCTTGTCCGGGTTAAGATGCTGACTATGCCATCCCGTCTCCGTAATGGTCCTTTTCCGGATGTATCTTCGCGATCAGCGACGTATCAAAGATCTCGTCCTTATCCGGTTCCCGCTTGATATATCCCCGCTTCCTGAGAGCGCCGACGAAGGCCATGGTGGATGCGATGTATTCTCCAGTGAGAGCGGCGCAGTACTTCGGTGAGACCCGCAGGGTCTCGAGCACGAACTCCCGGTCGATGATGCCCACGTGGTCCGCGATCGCCTGCGCGGCATCCGCGGGGTCGTTCCTGAGGACCGCCTCGGTCTCCTCGTGGGCGATCAGGAACCTCTCGACCGTCTCGCGGTGTGCGTTCAGAAAGGACCGGTCCACGACGATGCCGTAGCTCGGATTGTACGGCCAGAGCCTCGCGGCGGGATAGAGTATCTTTCCTCCGGCGAAGCGCTTGATCGCGATCGCCAGGGCAGGGGTCCCGAAGGCAGCCGCCACCTCTTCTTTCGCCACGGCCTCGGTGACGAGGTCCGCCCAGGGGTAGTTCCTGACCGTGATGTTCCCGCCGGGCGCGTATCGGGCGATTGAATCCTTCAGGATGACGTCGTGGATGGAACCGTTCCCCGGCACGCCGATCGTCTTCCCTTCGAACTGGCCGAGGACCGCGCCAAGATCGTCAGTCTCCGGGAAACCCAGCCAGCGTGACTTTCCGGCCATGACCGTGCCTTCCATGTGGCCGCCCGCGATGCAGACGACCCGGCGGCCCTGCTCCATGCCGATGATGGCCGGCGGCAGGCCGATGTAAGCCAGATCGAGCTCGCCCCTGCCGAAGGCCTTCATGATGGCAGGACCGGTGCCCATGAGCGTCCATTCGATCTCTATCCCCAGGCGGGAGGGAATGTCCTTCCGAGCCATCAGGAGGATGGCGGTATGGTAGAAGGTGGAGAGGTGCCCGATCCTGAGCTTCACGGATGCATAATAAGCCGCATTGTCCATGGAGTCAAGCGTCGGGAGTGCGGAATGCGGAGTGCGGAGTGCGGAATAATAATACAATTAAAGAATGAATCGTCTACGTCGAGGATCTGGAATCTGGTTTGAGGCTGAGCGCGGCACGATGCGTAAGGAATGGGAAGATGGTGCTTTTGGACTCCGCACTCCGCACTCGACACTCCGCACTTCCTTATTGAAGGCGGGCGGGGGAGTGTGCTACTATGATCCATGAAAACCGTGCTTCAAAGCGACAGTGCGGAACTCCTGAAGGCCTTCGATGTGCTGAACCTGCCGGTGTTCGTCATCGACACGGGCGGCGCCGTCGTCACGTGCAACGAAAGCGTGTCCCGGGCCTTCGGCTGGCGGCGGGACGAGATGACCGGCCTCGACGTGGGACGGTTCCTGACGTTCGAGGGACCAGGGTCCTCACCGGCAGCGATGCCCGTCGTATCGGGCCCGTCCCCCTGTTTCCGGAAGGACGGCAGTTCCTTCCACTCGCGCATCGCCGTCATTCCCGGCCAGGACCCGCGGTCCGGTCTCCGGACCGTCGTGGTGCAGGACGCTCCGGAGGACGGTCTGTCCGCCTGCACGCCCCCCGGCAAGGTGGCGCAGGTCGAGCTCATTAATGAACTATCGGGCATCATCAACTCCAGCCTCAGCATCGGCACCATCTTCCGCATGGTGGTCACTGAACTGCGCAAACTCATTGCCTACAGCAGGGCGAGTCTCCTCCTCTACAATGAACCGGACGACAGGCTCCTCATCTTCGCCCTGGACACGGAGATGAAGACGGCCATGAAAAAGGGCGTCAGGGCGCCGATCGAAGGCACCAGCGCCGGCTGGGTCGTCAGGAACAACAAACCCTGGATCAGCGAAGATCTGAAGAAAACGCAGTTCCCCCTGGACCGGAAGCTGCTGCGGGAAGGCATCCGCTCCACCGTCAGCATCCCCCTCTACCACGACCGGATGCTCGGCGTGTTCAACTTCGACAGCACCGAACCCGGGCAGTACTCCGAGAAGGACCTCGATGTCCTGCTGATGGTGGCCAAGCACATCGCCGTCGCCCTGGAGAACGCGCTCCTTTTCGAGGAGATCTCGAAGGAGAAAAAGGAGTGGGAGCGGACCTTCGATGCGATCACCGACATGGTCTGGATCGAGGACGGCAAACAGCAGGTCGTCCGCGCCAACCAGACCCTGCTCGTCACAACGGGCTTTTCCAAGACGGAGATCACGGGCAGGTACTGCGGAGAACTGCTGGACCGGATCGGCATCACGATCGCGCAGTGCCTGTGCCAGGATACGTTGACCGCCAAGCGCCCGACCTTCCAGGAGCTGAAGAACAATGCCGGGAACATCTTCCACTTCTGGGCCTATCCGCTCCTGGACGACGAGGGCAGGCTCTACGCCATCGTCCATTACCTCAAAGACGTGACAGCGCAGCGGCGGCTCGAACAGCAGCTCATCCGGTCGGACAAGCTGGCTTCCCTGGGCACGCTCGTGGCGGGCATCGCGCACGAGATCAACAATCCCCTGGGGATCATCGCGGGTTATTCCGAGGCGCTGCTCGACCGCGCCCACGAACCGGCGCTCTCCGGCGTCCGGGGCTTCGAGGACTTTCCCGAGTACCTGCGGACCATCCACAGCGAGATCTTCCGGTGCAAGGGGATCCTCAAAAGCCTGCTCGAGTTCGCCCGGCCGTCGGGCGGCACGTTCCGGGAGATCGACATCAACGAGCTCATCAAGGAAGTGCTCCTCCTGCTCAAGCACCGGACCGCACGGCTGCAGCATACCCTGTCGCTCACGCTGAACCGCGACCTGCCCAAGATCTCCGCCGACGCAGGGAGCCTCCGGCAGCTCCTGATGAACCTGCTGCTGAACGCCATCTATTTCACGCCCGAGGGGGGGAGCATCTCGATCACGACCGGCCCCGACGGAGCGGAGAACGCGGGCTGGGTCCGGCTTGACGTCCGGGACACGGGCGCGGGCATATCCGCGGACCTCATCGACAAGGTGTTCGATCCCTTCTTTACCACCAAGCCCGTGGGCGAGGGGACCGGCCTGGGCCTCACCATCTGCCACCGCATCGTGGAAGAGCACGGCGGGACTATCGATGTGGAAAGCGAACCGGGAAAGGGAACGGCCTTTATCATCAAACTGCCGGCGATCAGGCACGTCTGATGATAACCGTTCAAAGAAAAGCCTTCACCGCAGGGGACGCAGAGGAAACCAAGGGCAAGAATATTTACCGCGAAGGCGCGAAGAACGCGAAGGAAATCTTGTAGATTTTGTATTAAAGCAAAATCGTCTCTGTTTTTGACGTCCTCGCGTACTTCGCGCCTTCGCGGTTCCAAGGTTTAGTTCCGGCTTGTCCGGGTCAGGATAGTAACATGCTGAACATTCTTGTTGTCGATGACGAAGAGCCGTTTCGCAGGCTGCTGAAGAACGAGCTGACCCGCAAGGGCTATTCCGTGTCGGTTGCCGCCGACGGCGGAGAGGCACTGCGGCTGATGTCCAACAACGCCTTTGACACGGTCCTGCTCGATGTGGTCATGCCCGGCGTGGACGGCTTGTCGCTCATGAAGACGCTGAAGGAGGACCCGTCGGCGCCCCCCATCATCGTGCTCACCGGCAAGGCCACGGTGGAGACCGCGGTGGAGGCCATGAAGAACGGGGCCTATGATTACCTCACTAAGCCTTACAAGCTCGACGAACTGGTGATCGTCGTGGACCGAGCCTGCGAGTACAACCGTCTGAGCGTCAAGAGCAAACGGCTGGAGCAGGAACTGGTGCGAAAGGAGTCTCCTTTCGAGTTCATCGGCACCAGCAGGCAGTTGAAGGACATCCTGGCATTAATAAGAAAAGTGGCGCCGACGGATTCGCCGGTGTTCATCCAGGGAGAGAGCGGCACGGGCAAGGAGCTTGTCGCCAACACCGTCTGGCATTACAGCAAAAGGAAGGACACGCCGTTCATCGCGTTGAACTGCGCAAGCCTGTCGGAGAACCTCATCGAGTCGGAGATCTTCGGCCACGAGAAGGGGGCCTTCACCAGCGCCTATCAACTGAAGCACGGACTCGTCGAGGTCGCCGACAAGGGGACGCTCTTCCTGGACGAGATCGGCGAGATGCCCGTGGGGCTTCAGGCGAAGCTGCTGCGGTTCCTCGATTCCGGCGAGTTCCGGCGCGTGGGAGGGAACAAGGCCATGCGCGTCGATGTCCGGCTGATCACGGCCACGAACAAGGATCTCCCGGAGATGATCAAGGCCGGGACCTTCCGCGAAGACCTTTTCTACCGCCTCAACGTGATCACCGTTACCATCCCGCCCCTCCGGGAACGCAAGGAGGACATTCCCGAACTGGCGCGCTATTTTCTGAAAAAATATTCCCGGAAACTGTCCAAGGTCGTAAAGGATTTCACCGCAGAGGCATTGGAACTGCTCGCGGGATACCACTGGCCGGGGAACGTGCGGGAGCTGGAGAACGTGATCGAACGGGCGGTGATCCTGTGCGAATCGGACAGGATCGGCGCGGAGGACCTGTCGATCCCGTCCGCGGCGGCCGTCGCGGAACTCGGCACCAATCCGTCCCTCGAAGAGATGGAGAAGAACTATATCCTCCGGGTGCTGAAGGAAGCGAACGGCAACCAGTCAAAGGCGAGCCAGCTCCTCGGCATCGACCGCAAGACTTTGTATCTCAAGCTCAAGAAATACGGAATCAGTCAGTAATTTTTCGCTTTGTGAGGGTTCTTCCTGGCCTTCAATACCCTTGCCATTTCACCATCGTTATTGTATCCTCGCGGACATCGAGGCTATTGAGGCACTGGAAAAAACGGAGGGTGAAAAGTGATTGAGCGGGAACCGAAGAAAAGGCCTTTTGTCTTTCGACCCTCGCAGGAGTCATTAAAGCAATTCAAAGACGCCTCTCCTGAAGCAAAGCTGAACTGGTTGGAGGAAGCGAACCGGTTCATCAATGATTTTGTATCTCCGTCGAAGCTGGAGAGATGGAAGAAGATCGTCGGGCGGTAAAGATCGGAGATGAGGGTGGCGAACCCAGGGTGGATTACGAAGGGTGGATTCGGATTATATTACGGAAGAATGTTTTGCTCGACCTTAAGCAGAGTCGAATGGAAATAAAGTAAAGCAGGGGGTTGGGGAAAGCACTAAAAACATCGACGTCCCCAAAGTTTCCCGAATTGTGAAAGAAGCGGCATGATAATGGGGGCCGTTCGTTACAATAATGCGCGATATGACCGGTCTCAAGACGTTCGTTGCGACTCTCGCGGGGCATATCGCAGCGGAAGCTGCGATGTGATTGCCACTCGCTGCGGAGCGTTTTGTTACAAGGGTATGGTGTCAGGGGGCGCTGCATGAAAAAGGGCATGTCAAAATCCGAGGCAAGAGAGGATCTGTGGCTCATGATCAAGAGGATGAACCAATGCCCGGACGAAGTCTGCGGAGCTGCCGAGCGAGCCGAGGGTGTCGTGGAGAGGAAACCGGATTCCAGGGTCATACCGGGCGAGGCTGCAAAGCGACTTCTTGCTCTCCGAAGATCCGCCAGAAAAAGCACGAAGAAAACAAAAGACAGCGTTCAAGAGAAAAAAATTCTTTCAACGCAGAAGAAATCCGATTGAATTATGATGAAAGCTGATAACACCTTGATTCATAGTAAATCATACACAAATCAGCGTAACTCAGCGTTGAATGTTTTTTCGGAATCTGAGGGCTCTTTTTTTCAACTCACTGCCTTTCCGATCCCCTCACCATCCAGTCCTTCCCCGATGACCACCAGCCTGCTTTCCTCGATGTCCTTTTCAAACCGCACTCTATCGACCTTGCCGTAGGTATTATCAAAACGATATGGTCCTTCGACTGTATTGTGACCAGTACCTTTGACCGCGCCACTGTTCCGTCGTGACCTTTCGCCAGATTATCAAAGAGTGCCATGATGGCGGTGAGAGCCGGCCTGCTGTCGAATCGGTACGACAGGGTCTCGTGATGATAATAGATGCTGTTTGAATGAGATGTACTCGCTGCGGGGGAGTCGGGTAGGGGAGAGTGGGACAAATCGCTAATGTTCAAAACCATGTGACGGCTAACGATTTGATCCTCAGACCGCTTCTTTTTATGTGGATATTCTCTATTGCCGCGGTATTCTTCACGACAAAATTAATCACTATTTAAAAGCAATGACTGGATTGCCAGCATGATGCCCATTACCAGCAGAAGAAGGTGGAGACCGCTTTTATATTTATCCTCGGGCATTTTCCTGAACAGGAACCTGCCTGCCGGCAGTCCAATCATCATGGCAGGTGTGAATTTCAGGAATGCCAGTGCAATATCCATCGTAATGTTGCCGGCCGCCAAATGAAATAATACCACCAGGACGCTGGTGATGAAAAAAAAGAAGTTCAACGAAGCAAAGATATTGAGCTTTGACCCGGCTTGCGTAGAGAGATACATGACCACCGGGGGGCCGGTGATATTGAATGCGCCCCCCAGGGAACCGGCAAAAAAGCCGACGAGATACCCTGTCCAGCCGGGCAGCCGCCAATGCACCGCCTTGCGCTGAAAACAGTATGCCGCATAGGCAATAAGCACCAGGCCCAGCATGAACCTGATCAACTGTTCGCTCGATGCGAGGAGGAAGTAAATACCGATGGGTATGCCGAAGACCGCCCCGATGATCAACGGCATGATCTTCCGGTACGAGAATTCTCCCTTGAGCTGGAATGTCAGGATGCCGGCGATCAGCGCGAGAAAAAGGGAGAGCAGGGGAACGGCGACCTTCACGGTGAGGAAAAGGGAGAGCAGGGGAAGCGCGATCAGCATAAAGGCAAAGCCGAACATCCCCTGCAACAGGGAGGAGAGGAATATCACCACGCCGATCAGAAATGTCTCCATGGAGATACTTACTTCTTGCAGGACCCTTTCCGTGCCACCATTGCCCCAACGAGGTCGTAGGCTGATTTGCTTCCCGAGGCAAATGCCTTAACGGCCTCTTCATACAGCAGTTCTATGGCCTGTTCGCGGAGCTCCATGAAGCGGGGCGAGGCGAGCATGCGGAAGTCCCTCGGCCGGGGAAGATCGATCTCGATCTCAGCTTTTATCTTTCCCGGCTGGTAGGTCATGATGAGCAGCCTGTCTGCCAGGAAAATGGCTTCGTCGATCTCGTGGGTTATGAACAGATTCGTCCTGCCGACCTCTTCAAAGAGGCCGACGTAAAATTCCTGCATCAGTTCCCTGGTCATCGCATCCAGTCCCCGGAAGGGCTCATCGAGGATCATGATCTTCGGATCGTTGATCATGGCCCGTGCAAGTTCAGCCCTTCTCTGCATCCCGCCGGAGAGCTGGCTTGGATATTTGTTCCTGAACTCGAAGAGGCCGACCTTTTTCAGGATCATGTCGGCCCGTTCTTTCGTCACCTTTTTTGACGCGCAATGTGCCCGACAGCCGAAAACCACATTCGCGTATACGGTCATCCAGGGGAACAGGGCCGTCTCCTGGAATACGACAAGGCGGTCACAACCCGGACCCTGTACCGGTGCATCATCTATGGTGATCCGGCCCGAGGTGGGGCTCTCATATCCGGCAATGAGATTGATAAGAACGGTCTTCCCGCAGCCCGAAGGGCCCATGAGGACGGTCAATTTGCCTCTCGGGACCAGGAGGCTGCAATCCTTCAGCACCGTCTGGCGCTGGTCCTCTGTGTCGTAGGCCATGGTCACGCGATCTACCCGAACTTCGCCGAAATCGCCTTTGCTCAATGCGTCGTTGCCATTACTCCCGGACATTCATGCCCCCTCGCGCGCTCTCAGAATTTCCTGCTCCACGGCATGGCCAACTCCCCGAGCCAGCGGATCAAGGTGCTGCAGAGATAGCCCGCGACCCCGATGCTTACCATGCCGACGACGATGAACGGGATGTTGTGGTTCGTATACGCCTCCCAGGTCATTCTTCCGAGCCCGCCCTGTCCCGCGATCATTTCAGCCGCGATCAGCACGTTCCACGTGACGCCCATTCCGACGGTCATGCCTGTCACAATGGAGGGCAGGGAACCCGGGACCATTATCTTCCAGAAGATGTCGCTCGGCCGCGCACCGAGGGAAGAGGCCGCCCGGGTAAGCGTGACGGAGATATTGGAGACGCCTCTCAGAACATTGATGACAATGATGAAGAAGGCGCCGATGAAGACAAGAAAATAGATGGACAGCTCCCTTGTCGGCCAGAAGAGGATGCCGATGGGGATCCACGCGATAGGAGGGATCGGCCTGAAGATCTCGAAGAGCGGGAAGGTGAAGTCCCTGAACACCTTGCTCATGCCCATGGCCATTCCGACGGGAATGCCGATCAGCTGAGCGGCAATAAACCCGATAAAGATGCGCTGAAGACTGATGCCCCAGTTGAACCAGTAGGTCCTGGTGACGGCGGCATGGACCCCGTCCAGCGCAACCTCTTTCGGAAAGGGCAGGTTTTCCAGATAGGGGACCTTTACGACGACAACGATCTGCCAGAGAGCGACAAAGAGCACCACGGAGACCAAACCCCGCAAGACGCTCAGGTTAAATGCTTTTTTAAGTGCTTTCATGCCATCTCCCGCTCGCCCGCTTCGAACGCCTTTTTTGCTTCCTCATGCACAGCTTCCAGCACCTCCCGCTTGAGCTCGAGATACGCACCGGACCCTTTCAGGTGATGTTCCCGCGGCCAGGGCAGGTTCACGGGGACGATCTTCTTCACCTGTGCGGGCCTCGTCGTCATGATGACCACCTTCGTGCCGAGGAAGATGGCCTCATCGATGTCGTGAGTGATAAAGAACATGGTGCGGGGGGAGGCGCAATAGATCGCCATCAGAAATTCGTGCATAACGGTCTTTGCCACGGCATCGAGGCCCCGGAAAGGCTCGTCGAGCATCACGACCCGCGGCCCGTTTATCAATGCCCGCAGTATCTCGACCCTTCTCTGGACGCCTGAGGAAAGCTCCCCGGGATATTTGCTCTCAATGCCATGGAGCCCTACCTGTTCGAGCATTTCCTTTGCGGTCTCCCTTGCCTGCGGCTTCGTGAGGCTGCCCTGCACGACGGGTCCGTAGATGATGTTCTCCATGACCGTTTTCCACGGAAAAAGGGCGCCATTCTGGAACACCACCATTCTGTCGACATTCGGCTTTATCTGCTTCTGTTGTGAGGAGATGATCTCGCCATCAAGAGAAATTTCGCCGGACGTGATGGTGTCGAAACCGGCTATGGCATTCAGGAGCGTGGTCTTGCCGCAACCGGACGGCCCGACAATTACGGCAAACTCCCCGGCCGATATCTCGAAGGAGCATTCCTTCATGGCCACCACGCGGGACCGCTCCGGGTCGTATATCTTGGTGACATCCCGTATGGAGATCGCTCCCTGCAGCTGTGTCATCGTTTCCACTTATACGCCCCTCCTGCCGGCTTCCCAGGCCATGAGCTTTCTGCCGACGGCCCTGATGCCGGCACTGCTGATATATCCCAGGATGCCGAGGGTGAACATATAGCACACGACTTGTGGATACTGGAACAACGAGTATCCTTCATAGATGGCATAACCGAGCCCGCGCTGGCCGGATATGATCTCTCCGGCCACGAGGGACATCCAGGAGACGCCCATGGCGATCTGCAGCCCGGTAAAGATGAACGGGAGCGAACCGGGTACGACCACGTTGAAAAAGATGTCCCTGGGTTTCGAGCCGAGGCATTTCGCCGCCAGGAAGTAGTTCCGGTCGATGGAGAATACCCCGAGGAGGGTGTTCAGGACGGTTGCAAAGAATGCGGCAATGAACGTGACATAGATGACAGCGAGCTCCACGCCGGGAAGGATGAGCACTGCCAGCGGGATCCAGCTGAGGGGCGGCATCGGCCGCATGAGCTCCACGAGGGGAAACGTAAAATCGAACAAGGTCCGGTTCCAGCCCATGAACAGCCCCAGGGACACGCCGAGGATCGTGGCAAGAACGAAGGCTACCAGCGTCCGGGCCACGCTGTACGCCATATCCATATAATATTCCCGGGTAAAGAGCGAACGGCCCGATACCGGCTCAAAGCTCACCCATTCTTTAAAGACCGTAACGGGGTCCGGTATCAACTTGAACCTGGGCAGGGCAAGAACGGAGGTGAGAAGGTACCAGAGACCGAGAAACACCAGGATGCCGGCCAGGGCTCTCCAAATCTGCGGGTCTATCATCCCGGTCTTGATCCCGCCCTTCATGGAGCGAGTTCCCTGGGAGCGGGAATTCCTGTCTCGTTTATGGGTATATAGGCATATCCCTCCATCTGCAGGACGGCCAGGTCGAAGAAGACGGTCTCCGACACGTCGACAAAGGTGAGAACATTATCGTCGGCGACATTGTTCCGGATCATGGGTACCTGACATTGCACAAAACGCATCCGGTCTTTTTCGCTCATCACGGCCATGACCCGCTGGATGTCGGGCAACCTTCGTATCTGCTCGTTCTCGAACCTGGTGCCGTTCAAGGAGCGCGTCATGAATTTTGTGGCGGGTCCATGGACGACCAGCACGAATTTCGGCGTCATCCCTTTTCTCCGGATAACGTCAGCCGTCTGTTGAATGAGGCCCATCCGGTCCTCGAAGAGCGCCTCATTCCCGATGGTCACGTCCCATACGATCTTCACTTCTTTTCCGGTCATGCTTATACCCCGTTGCGGACGTTCTTCATCATGCGGCGATGGATCCAGGAGCGAGCGCATTCCCCGCAGCTTGCCGCGGGGAATCTTCAATGTCCTCTTCCCCGCGCCCGGCAGCAGGACCTCTTATCCCTTGAACTCACCGGGATTCAACCCCTTTATATGACCGATGGGAGCTTTGAGTTTCATCTCTTTGATCGCCGCATCCACCAGTTCCGTATAGATGGCCCCGGGCAGGGGTTTATCCATGGCTATGGCCCCCTTTGCGTGCAGGAATTTGAAGCTCTCGTCTATGAAATCCATGACCTTCTTGTCGAAGGTGACTTGCGCGATCACGTTGGTATCCACTGAGTGCGTATTCTCGGGATATCGCCCGTACAGCGCCGTCCACAGCTCCCTGGTAGTGTAGCCGGGCAGTTCCTCCGCCACGATCTTCACCGTTTCGTAGGGGTTTTTCACAATAAATTGCAGGGCCTCAATATCCGCTTTTATCCAGCCTTTTGCCGCCTCGGGGTAACGGTCGATGAAATCTTTTCTCATGAGGACAAAATTAGCGTCCTGAGCGGCCCAATTCGATCCGGTGAAGGCAAGTCTGCCGAACCCGTGACTCATGATCTGCGCGACATGGGGCTGAAAACTCTGCGCGGCATCGATCTTTTTTGCCTGGAGGGACGTTTTTATGATGGTGGGATCCAGATACTGGACATCGGGCTTGATGTTCGTTTTCCTGATAAGGCTTGAGACGAACCGGTCGCCGCAGGACCCCTTGCCGGAAACGCCGATCTTTTTGCCGTCCAGCCATTTTACGGCCTCATCGATGTTCCTGAACTCCGGCGCATCGCTCCGGACCAGCATGCAGGAACAGATCTGGCCCGTATCGGAGAAGAGGTTTATCTCGACGATCCTCAGGTCAACAAGATCCCTTTTCGTGGTCGCCACAAGGGCGGGCATGTCGCCCATGTACCCTATCTGGCTTTTATTGGCCAGGAGATTCGCAACGATGGGGGGGCCGACGACCTGAATATCCCAGTCTATCTTGCTCCCCGCGGGAAGGTATTTCTTCCAGAGGTCCTTGTGCTTCACAACAGCGCCCGACCAGCCACCCACCCAGCTGGGGAAAAAACCGACGGTGATGTCAACCGGTTTGCCCGTCGGCGGCGTCTGGGCGAATACGTCCTGAACCGCTGTGCCGGACGATGACAAAAAGGCGCTGATGCTTGAAAGGCTCAGGCCCATTATCGCGGCCTTCTTGATGAAGGTCCTTCTGTCCATCCTTCCTTTTTCATAGTCGCCGATTATCTCATCCAGCTCATCCGCTATCCTCATGGTAGTATCCTCCTTTGTCGATTATAGCAATTTATTCCGCGGTCATCAAGGTGTATCCTTGCCCTGTTGAGATTAAGAAGCGTCTGCCCGGGCAGCCTTACGGCGTCTTTGAACGGCACTGATAAAAATACCCGCTCGCAGCGGGGGAGTCGAATAGGGGAGAGGGGGTCAAATCGTTAGCGTTCAATTCGATGTGACGATTAACGATCTGACCCCCAGCTTGCTTCTTGTCCTGCTGAGAGACGCTGTTTCGCAGCGGCCGTTTTGCTTAAAAGGACAGCGAGCCTTTCGCCCGCGACGTCATCTCGATAAGGCTCATGGCGCCAGCGGCCGTGACGCCGGGGAGGAGCTCGTCTTCACTGATCTTCTTGTTGGCCATGGTCTGCGTGCAGCACTGGATCTCGACGCCCATCTCCATCGCCTCGTCAAGCCGTTGCCGGAGGGTGGGTACGCCGGGCTGCGGCTTCTCATGCTCTTCTATGCCGCCTTTGACCATAATGTCCACTGCATTCTGAATGCAGTACAGGACCGTGCGGTAGTCCGCCGATGCGGCCAGCGACGCGAACATCAGGGCCGACCTCGCCCGCGCGATGTTCTCGAACCCCGAGGCGCACAGGACGATGAACAGGTCGCGACGGCATTCTTCCGCGGGTTTTGTCAAGGCATGATCCATAGTCGCCTGCATTTACACCTCCAGCGTTGTCTGAATGGCAACCGGCCGGGAGAGCGTTACTCCCACCGGCGAGGTGCCTATCACGTGCCGATGGAGCTCTTCGAGCGTTTTTTTGTCGGCCTGGGATTTCATCTTCACTTTAACCGTGATGTTCTTGAAGCCCGGCAGCTTGGCCATATTGAGCTTTTCCGGCGCTTCGAGCCCCAGGAACCCCGGCAGGTCGATCTCGCCTTCGAGGTCGATCTTGATATCATCGAGCTTGATGCCCCGGACAGCTGCGTTCATGGCATATCCGATGGTCAGGCACGCGCCATAGGCCTGAAGGACCATCTCCACGGGATTGGCGGCGGTATTGGTCCCGCAGAGCATCTCCGGCTCGTCGGCCAGGAGCGTGAAATCACGCGAGCAGGTCTCGACCTTGAAGCCGCCCTTCCAGGTCGTTGATGCCTTCCAGACCGTCTTGCCCTTTTCCCAGTTCTCCTTAACCGCTCCAACTACCTTCATGAGATTGTCCGTGTCGAGTCCGTTCACTAATGGCATGATCGATCCTCCCCGTTATTTTATATTTCGTGTATCTGGGAGGGTATATAGCAAGTCTCTGACCAGAATCTTCACCGGACCGGGAATCGTTGCCGGCGCGAGGTGACAATGTGCCCCATGGTCCGAAAGACGTTGAAATGACGGGGTTTGTCGATATAGGGAGATCAGGACAGGGGATTAGGTGTTCCAGGAATCTGAAGCATTGGCAGGCTTGGCGGCCCGGCGGAAATTGCAAAATGCAGTCATTATTACGGTTAAAGATCCATCGCGAACGCACAAAAGACTGATAATCAACACGAATGCAGGAACAGAGCGTGATTGCAAAATGCAATCATTGTTCGCTAATCGGTCTTTGCTTTTCTCCAGAGGGTGCTGGCGTCCAGGCCGAGAAGCTTCGCGGCTTTCTTTTTGTTGCCGCCCACGAGACCCAGGACCTTCGCGATGTGCTCCTGTTTCACGCGCTCGAGCGACCAGTCTCGCTGCAGGTCAGCCGCCTGTGCCGTTATCGTCAGCGGAAGGTCTCCTGTCCGGATCTCATCAGCCTCCGCAACCACGACCGCCCGCTCCAGGGCATTCTCCAGTTCCCTGATATTCCCGGGCCAGGCATAGTTCAAAAGGACCTGCATGGCCTCGTCGGAGATCCGCCTCAGGTCCTTCTCCATCCGTTTAGAGAACTTGGCCAGAAAGTACCGTGCAAGGAGGGGGACGTCCTCCGCGCGTTCGCGAAGCGGGGGAAGGTCGATCCTGATGACGTTCAGCCGGTAGTAGAGGTCTTCACGGAACTGTTTTGTCTTGATGGTCTCTTCAAGATGCTGATTGGTGGCCGCGATGATCCGTACGTTTACGGTGGTCGGGCGAGTGCTTCCGACCGGGAAGAAAGTGCTGTCCTGGAGCACCCGGAGGAGCTTCACCTGGAGGTTTTTGCTCATCGCCTCCACCTCGTCGAGGAACAGGGTCCCGTTGTCCGCGGCCTCGAACAGCCCGATCTTGTCCCCGGCCGCGCCCGTGAAGGCGCCTTTCACGTATCCGAAGAGCTCTGATTCCAGCAGATTTTCGTTGAGCGCCGCGCAGTTCACGGCGATGAACGGCCTGTCCTTGCGGATGCTGTTGAAGTGCAGGGCCCGGGCGATCAGCTCCTTGCCGGTGCCGCTTTCCCCGTAGATGAGGATGCTCGACGGCACATCGGTGATCTTCCGGACAAGGTCCAGGATCGAAACCATCCGGGAACTGCCGGTGATGATGCCAGCGAAGTTGGAGTACCGTATTCGCGCGTCCGCCTCTCTCCGCGTGTGCTCGAACATGCGGGCGTTCTCGATGGCCAGGCCGATCGGCTGGGTCGCGGCCCGCAGGATGTCGAGCAGTTCATGATCAGGGGCATAGGGGGCATGGGAGATGACGCAGAGCACGCCGACCACCTTGTTCCTTGCCTTGAGCGGCAGTCCGGCATAGAAATCCATGTTCTCCTTTTTGAGGACCCCCCGTGTGAACCTCGGGTCGAGTGAGGCCTTTTCGAGGATGATCACTTCCCGGTCACATTCGGCGATACTGCCGCACATGCACTCGCCGATCTTGACCTTTCTTTCACAGAGATCTTTCACCACCGCATCGGAAATGTTCCGAAAAGAGACGGGTATCATTTCCAGGGTCTCATCGTCGATGACGTAGATGACCCCTGCGTCCACGCCCATGAAAGCGATCACCTTTTCAAGCACTTCGTTCAGGATAGTTTTTAGATCGAGCGATTTACCCACGGTCAGGGCGATCTCGTAGAGGATGGAAAGTTTCTTGTTTTGCCGTTCCAGGACATCCTGCATGGCGTGAGGTTCGTTCATATTTTTATAATAACTCTTTTCCACCTTCAATAATAGGGGGTCATGGCGCCGAACAGGAGTCTATCGTCTGTGAGAGAGACCCTTTGTTGAGCCCTTCCCCGATGACGACGAGCCTGCTGTCTGCGATGTCCTTCTCAAATCGCACCCTATCGACCGTGCCGTAGGTGCTGTCAAAACGGTATGGTCCTTCGACGGTATTGACCAGTGCCTTTGCCCGCGCCACTGATCCAAAACGCCCTGTTGTCAGATCATCAAAGAATTTCGTGAAGGCGGCGAGGGAGGGCCTGCTGCCCAGCCGGAACGACAGGGTCTCGAAGTGGAGGTGCATATGCTGCGTCGGCCGGACGCTTTCATCACGCTCCGGTTTGAGCCCCCTCACCCCATCCCTCTCCCTCGGGGGGAGAGGGCGTGAAGTATCGGGCAGGGGAATGCTGATCACGGCGTTCACGGTGCGGAGCAGTACAGCGAGAGGATTGACCGATCCGATCAACCGTTCCGCGGCTGCGATCGCAGACTCGTCAGTGAGGTCGGTCTTATTCACCAGGATAATATCGGAGTTCACGATCTGGTCCTCGAAGAAGCTTCCGTACATCCCTGACTCGTAAAGCTCCGTGAACTCCGTGGCATCGACGATGCCGATCACGGTTGTCCTGCCGACACCGGCGCTTTCGAGGGCCTCCAACACGCCCGACGGTGAGGCCACGCCGCTCGGCTCGATCAGCAAGTGCTCAGGCGAGAACCGCTTCATGATCCGCTGGATGGTCGTGATGAGGTCGAACTTGAGGGTGCAGCAGACGCAGCCGCTCGGCAGCTCCACGGACTCGATGCCGTCCGCGGAGAATATCTCGCCGTCGATGCCCGCTTTTCCGAAGTCGTTCACCAGCACCACGGTCTTCTCCGGCCTGCCGGTCACGAAGTTCCTGATGAACGCCGTCTTTCCGGCACCCAGCAATCCACACACTACGGTAGTTTTCATAAGAATCCTAACCCGGACAAGCCCCGACTAGTCGGGGCAGGCCGGCAGCGCCCCGTATCCTATTATTAACAAGGAGCGGGGAACCAAAACCTTGGAACTGCGAAGGCGCGAAGTACGCGAGGACGTCAAAAACAAAGAGGATTTTGCTTTAATACAAGATCTACAAGATTCAAGATTTCCTTCGCGACCTTCGCGCCTTCGCGGTAAATATTCTTCCCGTTGTGTGTAGAATTTGATTCTTTAGTAATTAAGGCAATCAGCCCTTTCTCCATTTTCCCTGATCACTATTCGCTAATCCTGCAATGGCAATGCCATGAGCCATCTCTTCTCCTTTTACTATTATTCGAGGAGATCTATCTTGAGCGGGCAGTTATTGTGGGGAATAATGCCCCGCAGGGTGGGGCATTATTCAACTATCTTCTCGTTAGAGACTACCTCAATCCCTGACTTTAGTTTCCACGATGTTCTTCCTTCTTATAATCACTGTCTGTTGAACTGATCTGATGAATAACCACATGTACCGTATATCGCTGAATTCCTATCGCATTTATGTACCCCATGCCATTGCCATAACTTGCACCCTGCCGCAACTCTGCACTTCCTGCCAAGTATCTCTTTGCCCTGATCCGGTCCGAGCCAGTGGCATATCGGTTGCATTCATTATATCTGTCATGAAGAACATCATCCTCTGCTCTTCCAATCCCCTGCTGATCAAGAACCTCTATGGGATCCTGCGGGACGAGGGGTACACCGTCGATACTGTCGAGCATCCCGTCCTTGCCGTCAAAAAGGTCCTGTGGGGAGCCTACGATTTTGTCATCGTGGACGCGGAGCCTTTCGGCATGTCCGCCGGGGAGGCGGCGCAGGTCATCAGGTCCGTCGCCCCCGGCATGCCTGTCGTGATCATGGGGGGAGAGCGGGAGAAGGACTTTGCCGACGGCATGGGGGCGCCGCTGGACCTTGAAGAGTTCAAAAGAACGATCCACAGCATCGCGGTTTGATGGTGTGATTCCACTTGGTACGAAGGGAGATGCTATGACACCGAAGGAAGTGATCCTGAAGGCATATGAAGGGGGGAAGCCCGACCGGCTCCCGGTGACCCTGTTCGGCGCGGGTATGTGGAGCATCAAGCGGCACGGGACGTCGTTCGAGGCCCTGTCGCGGGACGCGAACAAGATGACCGACATGCTGGTCGCCATGAGCGAGACGCTGAAGTGCGACATGGTCTATCCGGGCTCGGGCTACAACAACTTCCACGCGTCGGCCCTGGGCGGGAAGATCAAGTTCCGCGAGATGGGCGCGCCGGACCTGGAGAACCACTTTGTTTCCTCCGAGGAGGACCTTGCGAGGCTCAAGCTCAGCGATCTCGACAAGGACGAGGTGATCACGACCGTCATAAAAGCACTGCGCCAGACCAAGGCGAAGATCGGCGGCAAGTATGCCGTGACCATGACGGCCTGGGGCCCCTTCACCCTCGGCGCGCGGCTCGTGGGCGAAGAAACGATGATGAAGGCCACGTTCAAGAAACCGGCCTTCGTCGAGAAGGTGGTCGATTTCGCGACCGATATCCTGATCCATCTCTACGAACCGATCGTCGCGGACAAGACCCTTGAGATCATCAGCCTCGCGGACCCCACTGCGTCGGGCGACCTCATTTCCAGGAAACAGTTCGAGAAATTTGCCGTGCCGTACCTCAGGAAGTTCACTGACTGGGCCAGGTCAAAGGGCGTCCATACGCTGGTCCACATCTGCGGCAACACCACGGACCGGCTGGACCTGTTCCCGCAGACCGGCGCCAGCTGCATCAGCCTGGACCACAAGACGGACATCGCCAAAGCCAAAGAGGCGCTGCACGGCAAGATGTGCTTCGGCGGGAACGTGGACCCCGTAAAGATCATGCTGAACGGCACGGTCCAGGACGTGGAGAACGCCTGCAAGGACATCATCAAGGCCGCCGGCACCGACGGCGGGTTCGTGCTCATGCCGGGGTGCGACATACCACCGACCGTCCCGTACGAGAACATCCAGAAATTCATCCAGGTGGCGCATGAGTGGAAATATTAATGAAACATCATGAGCCTTTGGCACATACGCATAACGGAACATGAAAACTACCTCCCCAACCCCTCCTTGGAAAGGAGGGGCTAAATATAATTCCTCCCCTTGGTAAGGG
>CAYILT010000017.1:0-11520 GCA_964364055.1 uncultured Nitrospiraceae bacterium
GCTCATGAAGTCGGTAGCCTGCAATAAGACATCCCGGACACAACGTCCCCAAAGACGTGCCGATAAACGGGCTGTGGCTACTCGATTGTCAAAGAACGAAAGTAAACGATGTCTTGAACGTAAAATTAGTAAACGATGTCCTGAACGTTGTCAGATAGCCATTTCTCCCTATAAAATCAGCAGGTAAAGAGTTATAATACGATCATGAAAAAGCTCAGTATGCTGTTGATCGCGATGCTGGTCATGGGATGGTTGAATATGGCGCTGGCGGGCGAATCGGGAAAGGGATCGGCCATACCCCCGAGGAAGCTGGAAAAGGCGACCTTCGCGGGAGGCTGTTTCTGGTGCATGGAACCGCCTTTTGAGAAGCTCAAAGGGGTGGATGCCGTCCTATCGGGGTACACGGGCGGCAGGACCGAGAACCCGAAGTATGAGGAAGTCTCGTCGGGCACGACCGGCCACGCCGAGGCCGTGGAGGCCCATTATGATCCCTCCAAAATAACCTACGCGGAGCTGCTGGATGTCTTCTGGCGCAACATTGACCCGACGACGCGCGACCGGCAGTTCGTGGACACAGGGAGCCAGTACCGGACCGCCATCTTTTACCACAACGACGAGCAGAAGCGGCTTGCCGAGGACTCCAAGAAGAAGCTCGATGCTTCGGGACGGTTCGGGAAGCCCATCGTGACAGAGATCGTTCCCGCGGGGAAGTTCTACGCTGCAGAGGAATATCACCAGGACTATTACAAGAAGAGCTCGACGCGCTACAAGTTCTACCGCTTCAATTCGGGCCGCGACCAGTACCTCGAGAGGATCTGGGGCAAGGAGAAGTAGCTCTGATTGCGGATTTCGGATTGCGGAGTGCGTAGTAGCAAGGCAGAGATCAGGGGCAGGGGTATAGTGACCGTATTGCGCGAAAGCCGGTCGACTCGGAGAATAGGCACTATGAACAGCTTCCTTTTCATTATGGCGGCCCTTGTCCTCCTCTATGGATGGGGTGCGGTCTCCTATTATTACGGGTTCTATAAGCGGAATCCCCTCTGAGGGACCAAGTTATCGCCGGAGGTCCTGGCGAAGATAGAGAAGCAGCTCAAGGCCGAGGGAAGATCCGTTCCGCAATGGGTCACCGACGGCCGGAAGAAGAATTCCTGCTGACCGCGGGCAAGCCTGGCCATCATCAACTAACACCGCGCTTTACAAGCATGAGCACCGCCAATCCACGAACATTGTGAGGAGACCTTATGACCACGCGTCCCCTGTATTCCGCCCTCTTGCTGCTGCTGACCGGAATTTCCACCTTGATGATCTCGACGCAAGCGAATGCCGCCGATGCCGGGCCCTTCCGGCAGGGAAGCGTGCGCATGTCCATCATGTTAGGGAGTGGCACGGCCTTTCAGCAGGATTACACGATCCTTGGCGCCGGCGTGGGCTACTATGTCGCCGACGGGATCGAAGCGGGCGTTGATGTGGAATCCTGGCAGGGCAACGATCCCCGCATCACCCGGTTGAGCCCCCAGCTCCTGTATGTCCACCAGATGGCCGGAAATGCCAAACCCTATGCCGGCGTCTTCTACCGCCGGACCTTCATCAGCCAGTACAAGGACCTTAACGACGCGGGCGGCCGGGCGGGACTCCTGTTCCTGTATGGAAGAAAGGCATATCTGGGCGTGGGGCTGGCCTACGAATCGCATCTCAATTGCAACAGGACCGTCTATGACTCCTGCGCGGATACGTATCCGGAACTTCGGCTGGCGATCATGTTCTGACCGGCATCCGGCCTGAACCGGACCAATAGTGAACGAGAGTTACCTTTAGCTGTCTTCGGACGAGAATTCTGTCACTACTCCCTCCTTATCCTTCTGATTTAACATTTTTTATTTTATTGATAGACCATTCATTAAATATTATCGTATAAATTCATTGGCTTAACTGTAGCGGACAGGGGTGTTTGCAATATATTGCACCATAAAAGTACTATTCATAAAAAGAAATAAAGATTTTCCTTGAATAAAGGTGTATAATAACCAATGTTATATATCTATATGGTTGATTTATTGATAGATAAAACTGAGAGTGTGTGTACTAAGGAGGGTCTATGCTGGAAAAATATCAGGCCGGTGAGAACATCGTATCCTATTGCACAAAATGCAAGGTGAATCTCGACCATGCCATCGTGGCCATGGACGGTGAAACTATTGTCAAGGTGAAATGCAAGACCTGCAACGGGACGCACAAGTTCCGCAATCCCGCGGAAGTCCGGAAGACCCGCGTATCCAGGAAAAAAGCCGGTGCGTCCGAAACCGTGGCCATCCTGTGGCAGACCTGCATAGCCCAGTCCAAAGGTAAGGAATTGAACTACAACATGACCGGCAGGTACCGCGTTGGGGATGTTCTGCTCCACGACAAGTTTGGAAAAGGCGTGGTTCGCAAGCTGGCTTTGAACAAGTGCCATGTGCTGTTCGAGGACAAGGAACGGCTCATGGCCTCGGCGAACTAAGCCGGTCCATTTCTGCAATGAGCGAAGCCTGGCCCTTACGGGGCCAGGCTTTTTTTTGAGCGTGCAATCCCGCTTGGATTTTTTCTCCGATGTGCTATAATCGCCGATCGCTATGATCCTCTCGGCCTCCACCATATTCCTGAGCGCATTCCTGTTGTTCCAGATCCAGCCCATGATCGCCAAGATGATCCTTCCGTGGTTCGGAGGATCGGCAGCGGTCTGGATAACCGCCATGCTTTTTTTCCAGACGGCGCTTCTGGGCGGCTATCTCTACGCGCACTGGTCGGTACGGTCCCTCGGTCCCCGGTCGCAATCCCTGATCCACGCCGGCCTGCTGGGGGCGAGCCTTCTGCTGCTGCCGGTGACCCCGTCCCTTGCATGGAAGCCATCGGGCAGCGAAGAACCCATCCTGCGTATCCTGGGGCTCCTGACCGTCTCCGTCGGTCTTCCCTATGTTCTGCTCTCCACGACGAGCCCCATCATCCAGGCATGGTACGCCCGGAGGAATCGGTCGGCGCTGCCGTACCGGTTCTTCGCGCTCTCCAACCTTGCGTCGCTCCTGGGGCTCCTGGCCTATCCGTTCCTGGTCGAACCGAACGTGACGCTCCGTCAGCAGTCGCTCGGCTGGTCGACGGCATATGGCGTTTTCGTTCTCCTGGGCGGCATCGCCGCGATCGCGTACGGCAGGAGCACGACACCGGATAGCACTACGACGGTTGACGGCATCGGCGAAGAGACAGCGAGCAGGCCCCCCCGAACGAGAGATCAGCTTTTCTGGATGGTCCTTGCCGCCTGCGCTTCAACGTTCCTTCTTTCGGTTACCAACCACCTGACCCAGAACGTGGCGTCGATCCCGTTCCTCTGGGTACTGCCGCTGGGTCTGTATCTGCTCACGTTCATTCTGACATTCGATCTTGAAGGGCTCTACCATCGGAAGGCCTGGGTCTGGATCCTGGCCATTGCGCTCGCCGCCATGGCCTACGGCCTGGGCACCTGGAACTCGCGTACTCCGCTCACGCTCGTCATCCCGGTCTTTTGCGCAGGCCTGTTCATCGTCTGCATGTTCTGCCACGGCGAGCTGGTGAAGAGAAAACCCGCCCCGCAATACCTGACCTCGTTCTATCTCATGCTGTCGATCGGGGGCGCGCTGGGCGGGGTCCTGGTGGGGCTCATCGCGCCACGGGTGCTGCCGGGGTATTTCGAGCTGGCGGCCGCGCTCATGGCTTGTGCGGTCCTGATGCTCGCGGTCATCGATTACCGGGCCTGGCGGGTCACGGTTGCTGTCTGCTGGGCCGTGGCAGTGGGTGTCACGGTCGCGTCATATACGTACGTGTCGTCCTACCAGGAGTCTGCGCGAGCGATGGTGAGGAACTTCTACGGTGGTCTGCGTGTGACCGAATATGACGGGGGGACCGAAGATGAGGCCAGGACCATGGTCCACGGCACCGTCATCCACGGGAAACAGTTCACTGCGCCGGAACGGCATCGCGAACGCATAACCTATTATGGACCCGGGTCCGGCGTGGGCCTCGCCGTGAAGGTCCTCAGGCACTCGCCGCTCCGGGTAGGGGTCATCGGCCTGGGCGCGGGATCGCTGGCCGCCTACGCTGAGCGCGGCGACGTGTTCCGGTTCTACGAGATCAATCCTCTGGTCGAGAAGCTCGCGCGCACCGAGTTCTTTTTCCTGGCGGAAAGCCGGGGGAGGACCGAGGTCATCCTCGGCGACGGACGGCTGTCCCTGGAACGTGAACGCGGTCAACAATACGATCTCCTCGTGGTGGACGCCTTTTCCGGTGATTCCATCCCGGTGCATCTCCTCACGATGCAGGCGCTGGAACTCTATTTCCACCATCTGAGGCCGACGGGCATTCTGGCCCTTCATATAACCAATACCCATCTGGACCTTGCCCCGGTCGTGGATACCCTAACGCGGAAGCTCGGCAAACACGCCGTCATGATCACCAATGACCGCGACGAGGACCGGGAGATATATACCGCAACGTGGGCCCTCATTTCGTCAAGGCCACTCACCTCACCGGCCATCCAGGAAGCCGCCGAAGAGCTTCCCCATCGGCCGGAGCTCCGGCCCTGGACCGATGACTACAACAACCTCTTCCAGATCCTGAAGTAGAGCAATCCGGCCGCATCGGTGGTTGACCCAACACGAACTCCGCGTCAGCAGATGTGTTTGCTCGTCATTGCCCATGCTTCCAGCCATTTTCTGTTTACTTCCCTCACACGAGGACTTATATTATGACGTTCAATTGCCAACGGAGTTGCATGGTTTCTATTCTTTTGAGGGCATCGCATCGCTGTGTGCGCCAGAAGCGCGGGCCATTCCTTTGTTGCCGTTCGGCTTCTCACCGGCCTTTTCCTTAAGATATCCTGAACAACCCTGCTGCCTTTTGCGAAGAAACATGACAACGTCATGATGGCCGTGTTCAACAAGGCGGCCGATGCCGGGGGCATACGGGAAGACGGCTTTGACAAGATGAAGGACAAGGTGGACCTCTCGCAGATGAGGATCATCGGTTATTCGGACTACTTCCCGAACTGGCCCTTGTTCGCGACGCCGAAACTGGCCAAGGGCACTGAAGCAAAGATCAAGGCTGCACTGCTCAAGCTCAAGCCGAATGACCCCCGGTCCGAAGCGGTCCTCGGGGCCGCGAAGCTGAACGGCTTTGTCGCGGTATCGGACAAGGACTACGATGAACTCCGCAAGGCGGCGAAGGTGGCAGGGGCGCTGTAGGGTCCTTGAGAGGATCAGGATCGGCCGGCATGTCCGGGACGGGGGAGGGTCGTATGAATTTGTTCGGTATGCGTGACTGGGATCTCACCAAGAAGTTCATCATCAGTATCCCGCTGGCTCTCCTTGTCGTCCTGTCGCTCGGGACCATGCTCCTGATCGCCCTCATCGTGTATACCCTGTTTCGCATGGTGGCGATCCAGCCGATCGATATAAGGAAGAAGGACGAGATCGGCGTGCTGTTCGACGCCATGAAGGGCATGGTGGAAAAACTCAAGACCGTGACCGAGGATGTCCAGACCGCGGCCGATAACGTGGCAGCGGGAAGCCGTCAGATCAGCGCCGGTTCGGAGCAGATGTCCCAGGGAACGCCGGAGCAGGCGGCATCGGCCGAGGAGATGAACGCCACGATCAGGCAGAATGCGGACAACGCCTTCCAGACCGAGAAGATCGCCCGGAAATCGCCGGATGACGCGACGGCGAGCGGCAAGGCGGTATCGGAGGCGGTCCACGCCATGAAGGAGATCTCGTCCAGGATATTCATCATCAAGGAGATCGGCCGGCTGCCCAACTCGAGCGTTGAAGTCGCCGAGAACGCCGGGGTGATGCTAGGAAAGCTCGTTCCCGATATCCAGAAGACCGCGGAGCTGGTCCAGGAGATCAGCGCGTCGAGCAGGGAGCAGGCCGGCGGCTCGGCCCAGATCAACAGTTCGATCCAGCAGTTGAACGAGGTGATCCAGCAGAACGCGGGCGCTTCCGAGGAGATGGCTTCGACAGCCCAGGAACTTGCCGCGCAGGCCGGTCAGCTTCTGGAGTCGATCTCGTTCTTCAAGACAGGCGCGGGTGACGCTCCCGCGAGAATGATGATCGCTCAAGGGCCTGCGGAAGGCATGCATCGCGGATCGGGGAAACGGCCCGGCCGGCCATCCCTGCATGGACGGGGCGGAAGCCTTCCGGCAAACAGACCGGCTTTCGCGAAGGCCGAAGCGGCAGCCGGGATGGGAAGGACAGCGAGTTCGAGAAGTTCTGAAACGCTAAGATCCGACGACGAAGTTCTCACAATAAAGAAGGGCACACCCTCCGCGGGTGTGCCCTTCTTCGTTTCTGCGTTCATCAGCGGAGGGTTTCCGTCACCTCCTTCGGCTTGGTCCAGACGAGGAACGGGCAAAGCTTGCACATATTGAAGCCCGGATAGGTTTCCCCGGTCCGGGGGAACGACGGACCGCTGTCCCGAACGGTCCGTTCGAGCATCCACCGTATCGTAGGCTCGAGCTGGTCGCCCGGCCAGATCCAGTTGATCTCTCCCTGCTCGGTCTTTCCAGCGGTGTAGCTGCCGCTGCACATGGGCGCGATGTTCGGCTTATGGTCCATAAAGACGGCGGTAACACCGTGGCAGGCGGAAGGGATGGGCGGAAACGTTATAGTCCGCCTTCTTTTTGAAATCGTCGAGTTCGTCCTTCGAGAAGAAGAACTTCACCGCCACGGGATAGTACTTCATCCGGAGCAGGTTCCGGAGGGAGAACACAAGGTCCGCCCCGCTGAGCGTCTTTTTTTCGAGCATGGCCTTGGCAAAGGCCACGTCATCCAGCATCGTCATACTATCGATCATCGGTATCTCCTTGAACGGATTGATGCATCGGGGAAGAGAGGCGTCATGGTTCGTGGCGCGGTCTCACGTGTTCCCCGTTCCTGCGCCGGTCCTTTACCCCCACCATCCGAGCAGCTGCGTTGCGAGCGCCAGGAGCAGCACCACGGCCACGCGCTTGACCCAGAGGGGGCTGATGCGCTTCGCGATCTGCGGGCCGAGGTAACCGCCGATGACGGCGGCGACGGCCATGATGGCGAAGAGCTTGTAATCCACGGTCTCGAAGAAGATGTTCTTGCTCGTGGCCATCAGCGTGTTGAAAAAGATGGCCAGCAGCGAACTTCCGACGACCACGTAGATGGGAAGGCCCATGATGACCGTCATGAGCGGCACCATGAAGGGACCGCCGCCGAAGCCGAACATGGAGGATGCGATGGCGATGAAGAAGGCGCCGATGACGCCGATGACGGGATTTGCCTTGATGTCCTGTCCGCAAAATTGAATGTTCATGTGATGTCCTTTTCCTGTTAGGATTTATTGATCTCGCACTTGCCTTGTTCGGCCTGTTTTTTGAGGTGCTTCAGGATCTCCTGCTCCTGCTTGTTCCTGGCGACCTGGGCGGGAAGCGTCTGCCAGAACATGAGGCCCGCCAGGATGATCAGCACGATGCCGAAGAGGTTCTTGAACTGCGACAGCGAGACGAGCTGGGTGAGCACCGGGCCGATGAACCCGCCCGCCAGCATGGCAAGCCCCATCACCAGACCGAGCTTCCAGCTGATGAACTTGATCTTGTTGTAGTTATAGATCCCCGACGCCTGGGAGAAGAGCACCGTAGGCAGCACCGTGCCCGCCACGATGGTGTGGGGAAGACCGTAGATCCCCAGAAGCAGCGGCGTCAGGATAAATCCGCCGCCGGCCCCCATGAGCACGCCGAGCATCGTGACGACCAGGGCGAGGAAGAAGGGGCCGAAGATGTTCATGGCCATGCCCGCACGCTCGAAATACCATGTGCCCGCGGGCAGCTTCATGGAAACGCCGGCCGCGGCCTTGTCGGACCCGTCCGTGAAGGCCGTCACCGCATAGGCCCCGCCGGCGATCCCCTTGGGCAGTTTGAACGACGCCTCGAAGGTGCCGTCGGGCCTCACGTCCACGGCGGGCTTGAGCAGGCGGCCGGGAGATTTAAACCGCGTCTTGTAGAGGGGCAGCGTTGCTTTGAGGCTGCCCTTTGCGTCCAGGTCGTCCATGATTTGCCCCCGTGAACCCGTGATCACGGCAATGATCGAGGTCTTCCTCCGCTCGATCCTGGCTGAGGCGGGCTTGAGTCCGGATGGGTCTATGCCCAGTTCCTTCAGCGCGCCAGAATAGCTCCAGTCGTCCTTTTGCGCCTTCAGGGCCTCGATCGTGTCTGCCTTGTCCTTCGGCGTCAGGGTGAGGTAAAAGACGGGGATATCGTGGCTCCAGTAGAATATCCACGGGATCTTGCCAGTTTCCTTGTCCGGCTTGCTGTCGAGCCGTCTCACGGCAACGGTCTTTTCCGAGGCGACTTCGATGAAAACCGGCCTGCCTTTTGCCGCCGACCCGGTGATCTTCACCGTGTCTTCTGGGTTGTACTCGGTCTTGTCTGTCTGTACGGTGATGTGTGCGGGGGGTGGTTGTTTTGCCGGGGACTGCTTGGTGGCGGCTGGGGCGCCGGTGGAAATGGAAATACCGATGATCAGGAACGCGAAAACAACAGAACGGTACAACGCTCTCATTACCATACTCGTCCTCCCTACAGAATCGTATAGAGTCACTAAATTGATTGATTGTACCAGAATGACCGGTCCAGCGCAAACGACGGGCACGAAAATACGCAGTCTCCCGTTATAATACGCATGTTTATGCATTTCTTTGGTGGGCAATGAGAATATCTCGCGATGTTCACCTTCTGGTTACCGGGCACTGCCTGAAGTTATCGGGTGCGATGCGGGTTCTATGAACGCCTGATCATGCGGAACCGAAGGAAGAGAAACGGGTGCCCACGAGCAAACAGGAAGGACAAGGGATCGTATCGCTCCACGGAAACGACCTGGCCGGGACGCTGGAAGTTCCGTCCTCTATCCCTTGTTCAATACTCTGGTGAGAAAGGTCTTGGTCCGCTGGTTCGCGGGATGCGCGAAGATCTGAGAGGGCGGTCCCGATTCGATGATCTCACCGTGGTCGAAGACGACGACGCGGTCGGAGACCTCGCGGGCGAATCCCATCTCATGCGTCGCAATGATAGTCGTCATGCCTTCCTGACGGACCAGGTCTCTGATCACGGACAATACCTCGTTTCCCTTCCCGGCCGTGCAGCTTTGCGTGGCGCTCGCGGGAGAAAGAAGGGGACGACCAGTCGGGGGGAGCGGTTCCGGGAAGGGGCCGCTTCAGCGTCGATGTTAAGGAAGTGCAATACTCTGCGACGATTCCTTTTGCTGCAAAACATCCTTGACTTGCTGATGGGTGATAATTATAATCTAACGGTATATTCGTTAAACTGGGCTAATGGATCGTGCTTACCGGTCCTGGAGCTGGATGATGCGCAAGCCGCGGGTGATCATTTTCGACGACGAAGTGTTCATTTTGAACATGCTGAAGGACTTCTTTCTCATGCGGGGATACGAGGTCCTCTCGTACAGCGATCCGACATCCATTTGCCCGATCTACGGAAAAGGCGGCGATCTCTGTTCGAGCCATGACCGCTGCGGCGATGTCATGATCACCGACTTCAGCATGCCCGGCGTGAACGGGGTCGAACTCCTCGAATACCAGAGCCGGAAAGGCTGCAAACTGGACATCAGGAACAAAGCGGTCATCTCGGGATATATTGATGACCAGAACCGGATGAGGGTCCGGCAGCTGGGATGCACCTTTTTTCAGAAGCCTTTCAACCTCCATACGCTCATGGAATGGCTTGCCGGGTGCGAACAGCGGATAGACCTGAGCCAGCAGGTGGCCACGCGGCGAAAAGAGCAGCGCTTCGACAGCGACCGCGAGGTCGTGTTCAGGGTCCCCGATTCCGACGGCGTCTATACCGGCATTGCGGTCAATACGAGTCCCACCGGGCTTTGCCTCAAGGTCCCCACTCCCCTGCATCGGGAGCAGACCATCAACCTCCACGCCAGCCCCTTCCACTCTTGTAGCAATGCCTCCGTTCGCTGGGTCGCCAGGATCGACACCGGCGCTTACCTGGCGGGCGTGCACTGCGCATAGTGATAGGGGCTCTCAGCATACGGTAAGAACCCGTCCCTATCGTGCTTCGTCCGTTCATCGCTCGCAGGAGCGGAGCGTGATCCTCCCTTCCTCCCTTTTGTGTCTTCCTCATATCCTTGCATAATGCATGATGCGAACCAGCAGGTGCGCTATCGCGGTCCTCGTGCAGTGTGCGCAGTGGCAGGCGGTCGTCAGGGGAGGAGCGGGAACTATCGGAAGTGCAGGGGAGAAGGTTTCCACCGTTATACGGCAATGAGGGAGGGGGCTTCTCAGCAGGTGATGTGAAGGGCGGCAATGACCTTTTCAGTATCCTGGAGGGTGTTGAACAACTCGATGGCCTGTTTTGTCTTGTCGACTCGGACCTCGATCCCCTTGGAGGTCAGATAGTTGCGGATCTGGTCCGGGATGGACAGGACGCCGGCATAACCCGTCCCGATGATCAGGATGTCCGGTTCGGCATTTACGATGTCGGCGAATTCCCTGATCTGGGGGCGGTGTTCTTCTTCCCGTGACCACGACTCGTCCACGCGGTCAGGATATACGATCACATCACCAGTATAGGTCTTTCCCGCTATAGTAATGCTTCCGAATTTGAAGGATTCGATCTTCATCAGCAATCTCTCCCTACCTAAAGAACTGCTGGTTTTATACCATGAACTTGAGCAGGAATCAATACGATTTAACAGGCTGTCGAAAAAGGCCTGTTTTTGCTGTCATTGCGAGGAGCGTTAGTAACGAAGCAATCGCGAAGCGCTTGATTAAGTGAACCCCGAGATTGCTTCGCTTCGCTCGCAAAGACCCCTAAGGTTGAGTATCGTCTCCGCCGATCGCCGCACTCGCACCATGTCATTATACCCGTGCAAGAAGGAAAAGCAAGGCCCCTGGGCATTTCGTCCGTCCGGGAAATCGCTCTTTGCAAATCCGTTCTCCGGGTGTATTGTGTCACAGTCAATGGTGAGCTCCTCTGCGGCAGCAGGCCTATGCGTTGCATCCCGGATCCGCATGCGGGGGAGGTACTCGCCGGGAGAAAGGAACTGTTCCTCATGCTGAAATTTTTTTTGGCGCTGCTCTGCCTTGCCGCTCCGGCCGCGGCAGAAGTTCAGATCGCAGAGCCTCCGCCCGTCTGGTTGAAAAGCGTTTCCTGCCGGATCGCAAGCAGAGAGGCAGGAACGTCCGCGAACATTCGCGTTCTGAACGACGTTATCGTCGATACGGTCAGCAAGAATTCTTTTGATCATACCTTGAACGCGGTCATCACCGGCGGTCGCATGCTTGCTGCCAGCGTTCAACATGTCTTTGTGAAGATGCCGCGCGAACGTTTCAATGTGGCCATGACCCTGGACGGAAAGACACATCTCCGCATGAACCACCTCGATCTCGACATCTATCTCGAGACGTCCATCGACGGTCATGTCTATATTCTGCACTGTTTCCGGGAAGCCATCTAGGGGGACTTCGCGC
>CAYILT010000017.1:11530-26450 GCA_964364055.1 uncultured Nitrospiraceae bacterium
CGCGCCCCGGGTGGCCGGATCGGTACGAGATCATTGAAGCTCCCCGCAGCAAGCTACGGGGAATGCGCTCGCTCCTGGATTCATCATTGGGAAGCGAAGAAGGAACTCGAAGGCAGTGAAATTCAAGATCGATCTTCATGTCCACTCCCGGAACAGCGGGGATAATGACGCAGATCCCGAGGAGACCGTGAGCCGCGCCGTCGAGCTCGGGCTCGATGGCATTGCCTTTACGGAGCATTATTCGTTCGAGGCTTCGGAACCCATCGAGCGGCTGCGCGAAAAATACCGTGGCGCCATCATGCTCTTCCGGGGCGTCGAGTTCTCGGCGGCCGAAGGACACTGCCTCGTTTTCGGCGTCGACACGGACAGGCTGGATATCCGGTTCGCCCCGATCAGGGACGTCGTACGCATCGTGACGATGGCGGGCGGCGTCGTGATCCCTACGCACCCGTACCGGGGAGGGAACAGCATGGGCGAGTTGGTCTTCGCGGTCCCGGAAATCAGCGCCGTGGAGGGCTACAACGGCGCCAATATGCACGCCATGAATGTAAAGGCGGTGGCAGCGGCAAACAAGATGAAACTTCCCTACACCGGTGGTTCTGACGCACACCTGCCGATCGAGGTGGGCTCATGTTATACCGTGTTCGATGACGCAGTGACCTGCGAGAATTTCCTCTCGCTTCTCAAGGCCGGCAGGTTCACGGGCATAGACACACGAAAGATATCCCGGGCCATGATGCTCTGACGTTCGTTCCGCGGCGCCGGAATCGGGAGGCCGAAAGGTCGCCTGATGAACGAGTGACGAGCATGCTCCTCTCTGCTCCCGGTCCGGGTAGATGCGGGGCCGGGCTTTTTTCTCCTATGCCGTGTGAATTATGATACAATCACCCCTATGGATCTGCGGAAGACGAGGAACGCATGAAGATCAGGGGTGCACTGATCCTGGCTGCCCTGGCAGCGGCCATCACGGTTGTATTCGCTCTTGCGGACCGGCACGCTCCTTTCATTCCACGGGATATTTTCCACGCCCTCGTTATCAACAACGCGGCTTGTACGACCTGCCACACACCGGGCAAGCAAGCTCCGCTGAAAGCATCCCACTCGCCGAAGGAAGAATGTATGTTATGCCATAAAGCGAAACAGTCGAGGTGGGCCTATTGAACACAACCTCTTCACTTTACGCACATTCCCAGATTTTGACAGAGATCCACTTTTTTCGTATAATTCTCCCGCATTGGGACAAACCATACCCATATACAGGGACCAGGAGGAACAAGAGCAATGAAGATCAAGCCGTTAAATGACTGGGCGGTTATCATTCCATCTGAAGCTGCCCACCGGACCGCAGGAGGGCTTTATATCCCCGACGCGGCCAAAGAGAAGCCGGCCGAAGGGACCGTCGAGGCAATCGGCCCCGGCGCTTTAGAGGAAGAAAAGCGGGGAGAGAAAAAAAAGGAGAAAAAAGAGCGCAAGTTCATCGCCACCTCGGTCAAGCCGGGCGAGAGGGTCATGTATGATCGGTACGCGGGCCAGAAGATCGAGATCGGCGGCGTGGAACGGGTCCTGGTGCGGGAAGTGAATATCCTGGGCATCCTGCCGCCCGCGCCGGCGCGGCCGAAAGAGGACCTGCCGCCCCTCATGCTTCCGGCTATGACCGCAACCGGTTCATCGACGGCCCTGGTCTCGCGGAAGACAACCGGAGTGTCGGTCAAGAAGGAAGTCCCGAAGCGCGTAGTGAAGAAGCCTGTCAAGAAAGCGGTAAGAAAGGCGGCCAAAAAGGCCGCGAAGAAGACCGTGAAGAAAGCGGCCAAAAAGAAGGGGCAAGGGTCAGGTGTCAAGGGTCCGGGAACGGCGAAGAAAAAGACGGTCAAGAAAACAGCCGTGAAAAAATCAGCATCAAAGAAAGCGAAAAAGAAACGGTAACGACGAATGACCGCCGTTGATGATCAGAACGGTTCCCGGGAGGCGAAGATCCGGGATATTCTGGAGCAAGAGGTCCAGGACGGTGAGGACCTGGCGAACGATGCCCGGAAGATGATCGGCTATCTGCTCCGGGACAAGAAGGGCTACGGTCCCGAGGACGTTCGGAAAGGTCTGGCCTTCGAGGTGACGCTCGGGCACGAGGCCTTCTGGTCCTCGGCGGATTTCATCGTGTCCGTGAATGGCAGGATGGGCATGATCATCAAGTGCGCGGCAGGGTCGCTCGATTCCCGTGAGCGCCAGGCCGTGGCGGCAGCGCGGGTCATCGCATCGCCGCCGCTGCCCGTCGCGGTCGTGGCCGATCCCGTGACAGCCGAGGTGCTCGAGGTCGCGTCCGGCAAGGTAATCGGCGAGGGCTTCGGCGCCATCCCGACGAGGGAACAGCTGGAGGTCATACTGAAAGAGAACGTAACGCAGCCTCTCGACGCCAAGCGGCTGGAAAAGGAGAAACGCATCCTGCTCGCCTTCGACGCCATCAAGTGCTGCGTGCCCCAGGGCGGTGGCGGCGGCGTGCAGATCGGGCCGGAACCGAAGGAAGATGCAAAGTCCTAAGGCCTGTTTTTCTCGCAACCAAAAGTAGGCGCTTCTAAGCGAGCCGCAAAGACTTCGGCGTGAGCTCAGTCGAACGCTCGCAAAGAAGAACAGAGTAATAAGCAACTTCAAATATATTTTTTACTTTCTTGAATTAAACCTTTGCGGCCTTGGCGTCTTTGCGAGAGAATGATCTAGTCCTCGTTTTTGAATCTTGTCCGTTTAACCATCCCCCTTCTCATGACCCAACTTACCGAAGAGACCTTCGAAAAGACCCTTCAGTTCTTCATCCGTTCGGACCAGATCGACCTCCGCGACGTTTCCTTCATCGATCCCTACGGCATGGTGGGGCTCCTCGAGATCGGCGAGCTTTGCATGCTCGAGGACATCAAGAAGACCATCCTCCTTCCCCGTTCATCCGAGGTCCAGCGCTATCTCGAACGCATGGACTTCTTCGCGAGCGCCAAACGATACTTCTGCCTCGAACCGATGCATGTCCCTTCCCCTGCGGCGGCGGGCAAGGCCGCGGACTCCGACGTCCTGCTCGAGATCACGCCGATCGAACGGTCCAACGACATCCATTATATCGTCGGCAGGGTGGAGGAACGGGCGCAGTCGATCCTGGTGAAGCACCTCCGCTACGACGACCGGGCGATCAACAGTTTCATCGTGGCGCTCTCGGAGATCTGCCAGAACATCGTCGAGCACAGCGAGAACAAGGGATTCGTGGGCATCCAGAAATACCGTTTCCCCAGTCTCGGTAAGAATATTGTGAAGATCGCGGTGATGGATGCAGGCATCGGGTTCAGGAAGTCGCTGTCCCGCAGGTTCAAGCTGCGAAGTGACCTCGAAGCCATCGAGAAGGCCCTGCTCCACGGCGCATCGCGCCATGAGGACGAGGGCAGGGGACACGGCCTGGCTGCTGTACGTCGGTTCATTGACCAATGGCAGGGCAGGCTCTCCATCCGCTCGGGCACTGCACGGCTTTCGATCATCCCCAAATGGGCGCGGGGCAAAGAACAAGAACTGAACCTCACGAACTTCCCCGGCAGCCAGATCAATATCATCCTCCCGGAAGTGTAGCATCCTGATCCAGCGCCAAACTTCAGATGGGTAACTCCCGAAAAGCCGCGGGACCGCCTTGACAAGCACCATCATAGCTGATTTAATAAATCATATTGTTTTTTGGGGAGTTGCGGAAAAAACTCGTCTTTATTGCGTGCAACCAAGGGCGGCGTTTATGGACAGGCAGGCAGATATGGCCCATTATCTGAAAAGGCAACAGCACTATCATGAGAAAGGCGCCTGGTGATTAAGATGTTCAAGCAAACAATGCCGATCAATCTAAACAAATATCAGCTCTCTCCATTGCGCATCGCTGTAATCTATGCCTTGATGGGCGGGCTTTGGATCTTGATCTCAGACGCGTTTCTGGCCGCGCTCGTTACGGACAAGGTCGTCATCACCCGTATCTCGATCTTCAAGGGCTGGATCTTCGTCGTCGTGACGGGGGGGCTCCTGTACTGGCTCATCAGACGTTATGCCGGAAAGCAGAGGAGCGCGGCCGGCAAGATCGAGCGACTGAACAACCTCTACCGCGTCATCGTCAAAATCAGCGAGGCAATTCTTCGCATAAAAGACCAGAACAAACTCTTTTCCGAAGCGTGCAGGCTTGCCGTGGAGGAAGGCGGGTTGCGCATGGCCTGGATCGGGCTTGTGGAGGAGAAGGACAAAGTAGTTAGGCCCGCTGCATCGTGCGGCGTCGTGGACGGCTACCTCGACCAGATCAGAATATCCATAGACCCGGACATCCCCGAGGGCCAAGGCCCCACCGGCATCGCCATACGTGAGGGCAGGAACTTTATCTGTAACGACATCGAGAACGACCCCCGCATGCTGCCGTGGCGTGAGCAGGCCCTCAAGCGCGGGTATCGCTCATCTGTAGCCTTCCCGCTCAAGTCCGAAAGCCGGATCGTGGGCTCGTTGAACCTCTACGCGTCTGTGCCTTCATTTTTCGACGACGAGGAGATCATGCTCATTGAGACCCTCGCTGCCGACCTCTCGCTCGCCATAGCGGTCATCCGGCAGGAGGAGATAAGGCTTGAGGCGGAAGAGGCGCTTCAAGAGAGCGAAGCCCGATGGCAATCTTATGTGAACAATGCCCCGAATGTTATCTTCACGTTGGATAAAGATTACAAAATTACATTCATGAACTACGCTCTGCCGGGTTACTCACTTGCAGACGTAATAGGTGCGAGCATTTTCAAGGATCTCCCTGAGGAATCCAGAGAGATTGCAAGAAAAACATTAGGCAAAGTATTTGAGACGGGCGAACCACAATCATACGAAATATTGGGTTATGGAATGCATGGCGAACCGGCATGGTACGCAACGAGTGTTGGGCCGATTAAGAAAGAAGGAAAAGTTTTCTCATTAATACTTGTTGCGACCGACATCACCAACCGCAAGAACGCGGAAGAGGCGTTGCGGGAGAGCGAAGGGCGCTACCGCACGGTCGTTGAGCAGGCTACGGACGGCATTTTCATCACCGACATCCAGGGACGGTTTGTTGATGTCAACAGGCACGGCTGTCAGATGCACGGCTACACCCGCGAGGAAATGTTGCGCTTGGGCATTGCGGACCTGGTCCTGCCCACCGAAGCTGCCCGCATCGGCCCGTTCTTCGAAGCCTTAGCCTGCGGCGAAAGGGTGTTGGGCGAATGGCAGGCCAGGCGCAAGGACGGCTCTGCGTTCATGGTGGAAACCAACGCGTCGCGCCTGTCCAGTGGCGGGTATCTGGGCATCGTGCGCGACATCACGGAACGCAAGCGGGCAGAGGAAGTCATCAGAGAGGGCAGGGAGAAAATTGATTTGATCCTGAATTCCATGGCAGAAGGCATCTATGGGCTTGACCAGATGGGGAATTGCACATTCTGCAATCCAGCCTGCATCAAGATCCTCGGCTATCATGATGAAAAAGACCTGCTGGGCAAGAATATGCATCACCTTGTGCACCATACAAAGGCAGACGGGACTTCATATCCCCAGGATGAATGTCTTGCCCACAGGGTATTTGAAAAAGGTGAACATTTTCACAGTGACAAGGAAATTCTCTGGCGC
This sequence comes from uncultured Nitrospiraceae bacterium, assembly GCA_964364055.1. Lineage (GTDB taxonomy): Bacteria > Nitrospirota > UBA9217 > UBA9217 > UBA9217 > JAAXXJ01. The sequence goes on from CAYILT010000017.1 coordinate 17,162, forward strand.
CCGAACAGAACGAGTTTCCAGGCCGAATTTTGGACATATCCCATATTCAAAGATAACAAAGTGACAGGCGCTGTTGTCAGCTTCATAGACATTACAGAACGCTTAACTCTTGAAAATCAATTTCGTCAGGCCCAGAAGATGGAGGCGATCGGCACCCTTGCCGGCGGCGTGGCCCATGACTTCAACAACATCCTGTCCGCCATCATCGGCTACGGCCACGTGGCGCTCATGAAAATGGCCGGGGACGATCCTCATCGATCGAATATCGAAAGCATGCTGGAAGCGGCGGACCGGGCCGCGCATCTTACGCAGGACCTTCTCCTGTTCAGCAGAAAACAGGTGAGCGAGCTGAAGCCCGTGGACCTGAACAAGGTCGTCGGTCAGGTGGAGAAGTTCCTCAAGCGGGTCATTGGAGAGGATATAGTCTGTAAAAAAGTGATAACGGATCATCCGCTGACGGTTTTTGCCGACAGTCATCAGCTTGAACAGGTGCTGATGAACCTCGCCACGAACGCCCGTGACGCCATGCCGAAAGGCGGGACGTTCACAGTCACCGCGGAGCAGGTCGAACTGAACGAGGACTTCACCAGGGCCCATGGCTACGGAAAGCCCGGCGTCTATGCAATGATAACCGTATCAGACACGGGCACGGGCATGGATGAAAAGACGCGGAAGCGCATCTTCGAGCCCTTCTTCACGACCAAGGAGGTCGGGAAGGGGACAGGGCTCGGGCTGGCTGTGGTATACGGCATCATCAAACAGCATGACGGCTTTATCAACGTATACAGCGAGCCCGGCAAAGGCACGACGTTCAGAATATACCTACCGATCATCGCGGCGGTAGTAACGGAAGAGACCACAGCGCAGAAGAAAGAAGCGCCCGCCCGCGGCACGGAAACGGTCCTTCTCGCCGAGGACGACGAGGCCCTGCGGAAGCTGTCACGCACGGTATTGGCGCAATACGGCTATACGATCATCGAGGCGGTTGACGGCGAGGATGCGGTGACGAAGTTCAGGGAGAACAAGGACAGGATCCACCTCCTCCTGTTCGACCTCATCATGCCGAAGATGAACGGCAAAGAGGCCTATGATGAGATACGGAAGATCAGACCGGATATGAAGGTCCTCTTCGCCAGCGGCTACGCGCCGGATATTGTCCGGCAGAAGGCGGCGCTCGAAAAGGGCGTCCACCTGATCTACAAACCCATATCGCCGCGGAATCTGTTGAAAAAGATGAGGGAAGTGCTGGACAACGCACGGTAACGGATACAGGAAGGCGCTTTCATGGAACAAGCCATAACGCAAAAAACACACACCGTGCTCGTCGTGGATGACGATCACCATGTGCTCGAATCGCTCCTCTTGCTGCTCAGCGCCCATGAATATAAGGTCCTCACGGCCGACAACGCCGCCGCGGCGCTGGACAAACTGCGTGACGCGAACGTGGACATCGTGCTGACGGACATCAGGATGCCCGGCATGGACGGGATCGAGCTTGCCGCTAAAATTCACAACCTCGATCCGGAAATGCCCGTTCTGATCATGACCGCATACGCCGAGCTTGAGGTTGCGGTCGGCGCGATCAAGCGCGGGGCCTTTGATTTCATCATCAAGCCGCTCAACCCGGATTATCTCGTCCATTCGATCCGCAAGGCGGGAACCTACCGCGATCTGAAGGACTTCGAAAGGACCTTCAAACAGTCGCTCCAGGAGGAAGTGAAAAAGAAGACCCGGGAATTGTCGGACCTGAACAGGGAAATTATCCACCGCCTGACCGTGGTCGCCGAATACCGGGACACGGACACCGGCCTGCATAATTCGCGGATAGGAAATTTTGCCGGAACGATCGCCGCGGCGCTCGGCATGTCCTCTGACTTTGTGGAAACAATAACACTCGCGAGTTCGCTCCATGACATCGGCAAGGTGGCGGTGCCGGACAGCATCCTTCTGAAACCCGGCGCCCTCACCCGTGAGGAGTTCGAGGTCATCAAGAATCACACCACGCTCGGGGCGAAAATGCTGTCAAGGTCGCTTCACGCCGTCATACAGATGGCCGAGAGCATCGCCTTGAATCACCATGAGCGGTGGGACGGCAAGGGGTATCCGAACGGAAGAAAGGGCGAAGAGACGCCCATCGAGGGCAGGATCGTGATGCTCGTGGACCAGTACGACGCCCTGAGGAGCAAGCGGCCCTACAAACCGGCGTTCGATCATGAGAAGACCTTCAAAATAATTGTGGAGGGCGATGGAAGGACCATGCCGGACCATTTCGATGCCCGGGTCCTTCAGGCATTTAAAGACACGGACAACTATTTTGCGGAGATCTATGAATGCCATCGAACTGAGACGTCGCAGGATCCTTCCCCGCCGCCGGTCGTCTGAACCATCCCATGAGATCAGACTTGAGTTGATGCGCTGTTGTTCGTCCTTGATGTTCGCCGGCAGGGGCGGATGAACAAAGGGGCGGGTTCGGATAGGACAAATCAAGGTGGCGCTTGGCACATAGAGCAATCAGAGGCCCATAAACTTCCCGGTGATAAGCGCCCTGCTTTTAGTCACGAACAGGGAGTCGGACAATCGAACCAGGCGGTACGGTACCTGAAGGCAACGGTTTAAGGAATTACAATCTTCCTTCCTGAAGTATTATCTTTCAACCACTTAGGATCACTTCAGCATTTCACTAAAAAATCCCCTTGACAAAAGTCTATAAATATGGTTCAATTGATTCAATTGAATTATATTAAACGTCTATTCAATCCTTATAGATCGTATTGTGTGATCTAAAAACGAAGCAGCGATTCCTCGTAGAGGTATAGCGAACAAAGGCGAAGTCTCGATGAAGCCAATTGTTACCATGGAATCAATAGAGCGAAAGATATTCCTGGTCCGCGGGCAGAAGGTCATGCTCGACAGCGATCTTGCGGAGTTGTACGGAGTGTCAACCAAGGTTCTTGTCCAAGCAGTCAAGCGAAATATGAAACGATTTCCTTTGGATTTTATGTTTCAAATAGAAAATCAAGATGTTATAGGTTTGAGGTCACAAATTGTGACCTCAAAGATTGGCAGGGGTGGACGTAGATATCGGCCGTATGCTTTTACCGAACAAGGCGTTGCCATGTTGTCCACCGTTCTGAATAGTGATCGTGCGATCGAAGTGAATATCCATATCATGCGCGTGTTCGCCAAGCTCCGTGAAATGATCGCGTCCCATAAGGATCTGGCGAAAAAGCTCGAAGTACTTGAGAAAAGATACGACAGCCAGTTCAAAGTGGTGTTTGACGCCATCCGGGCACTGGTGGCGCATCCGGAACCAAAGGAAAAGAAGATCGGGTTTATCAAGGAAAACCGCGCGCATTACAGAACAACGGCGCTTGATATCCGCTGACCGGAGCTAAATGAAGGAACTAATCGGAAATTCATGCTGACCTGCGATCTCTATATCGTTCTTAAAGAAGAGCTGAAGAACGGCTCGAACAATCTCGTGACCCGGCCCACGGGCCAGGCGGTGCGTGAGCGCATCGAGCGGGACGTGGAGCAGGCGCCCGAGGGCTCCGTGATCGGCCTGGACTTCTCGAAGGTGGGGGTGATCGATTATTCCTGCTCCGACGAGATCGTGGCCAAGCTCCTGTCTCGCCTTCTTGCGGGCGAGTACGGCGAGAAGTATCTGATGCTCACGGGCATGAACGACAACCAGCGCGAGAACATCGAGGTGGCGCTTGAGCGGAAGGACCTGGCCATCATCGCAGAAACCAGGGAGGGGACAAGGGCAGTGCTCGGGAACCTCAACAAATATCTCAAGGACACGCTGGAGTTCGTTGTCGAGAGGAAAAAAGCCACAGCGCGGGAACTTGCCGAAGCCGTAAAGATCGAGGCGAACACGAGCGGCACCCGTCTTCTGAATCTGTATAAAAAACGGCTGGTCCGGAGGGTAGGCGGCGAGGGTGCGATGTGGGCGTATGAGGCGTTGTGAGATCATCAGACAACGAAACAGGAAAAGGCATTTGGACGCGGATTGACGCGGATGAACGCGGATAGATCAAATGAATCAAACAGGGGAACCGTATCGGGAAATGGAAGTGAACAAGGCCACAGATAAAATTATCCTCTTCATCGCCCAAGGCGCCTACAGCGGACGAGTTCCATTCGCTCCGGGCACCGCGGGCACGATCGTCGGCGCGCTGCTCGCTGTTCTGCTTCGTGATACCGTATACTGCTGGTACGCGCTGGCAACGGCCGCCGTGACCTGTATCGGTACCTGGGCGGCAGGCGAGGCGGACGCAATGCTCGGCACGAAGGACAGCCCTACCATCGTGATCGACGAGATCGCGGGGTTCCTTGTCGCGATGTTCCTCGTTCCCTTCACCTGGTGGGCTGTCGCTGCCGGATTCGTCCTGTTCCGGCTTATTGATATCCTGAAGCCCTGGCCGCTCAAGCGGCTGCAGGACATCCCCGGCGGGGTGGGCGTGATGCTCGACGACCTGGGGGCCGGTGTGTATACGAACGTGATCATCCAAGTCTTTCTCCTGGCTTCTGGCTCATGAATCCTGACTTCGAGGTGCTGACCATGCGTGCTGAGATCATTGCAACAGGTTCCGAACTGCTGACCGGCGGCGTTAGCGACACCAATTCCCTTTTCCTCGCGGAAGAGCTCCTGGACATCGGCATTGAGACGGCCTTCAAGACCGTCGTCGGGGACAACGACAAGGACATGGAAGAAGCGCTTCGCGGCGCCTTTGCGCGGGTGGATGTCATCCTTGTCACCGGCGGAATCGGACCCACCGAGGACGACATGACGCGCAAGGCCGTCGCCCGGGTGTTCAAGAAACGCCTGGTCTTGAGCGATGATGCCTTGAAGGCGGTCAAGGCCGTGTTCTCGGCAAAGGGCAAGGAGTACCCCGGTGTCAATGACCGGCAGGCGCTTATTCCGGGCGGCGCGCGGCTTCTCAACAATCCTGTGGGCGTAGCCCCTGGCTTCTATGTTGTCGAGGAGGGGAAATTCATCGCGGTGATGCCCGGCGTGCCTGCCGAGATGCGGGCCATGTTCCGGGAAGGGCTCCGGCAGGTGCTGAGCGATCACTTCGGCGGCAAGGCCGTCATCCGCAGAAAGGTCCTGCATACCTGCGGCCTGTCGGAGTCGAAGGTCAATGAACTGATCCAGGACGTCCTGAAGCAGAAACGCCCAGCCGTGGGCCTTACGGCAAAGGAAACCGGCGTCGATATTCGCATTGTCGCGCGGGAAGGCAGCGGGCCGCGGTCCCGGACGGTGGTGGAGCGGACCGAGTCCGAGGTCCGGAAGAAGCTTGGCGACGCGGTCTATGGCGTTGACGGCCAGGACCTGGAGGAGATCGTCGGCGTGCTGCTCCGGCAGCGGAAGTTCACGATCGCCGTCGCTGAATCCTGCACCGGCGGCCTCATCGGCGGAAGGCTCACGAACATCGCCGGCAGCTCGGACTATTTCGAGCGAAGCGTGGTGGTCTACAGCAATGAGGCCAAGACCAGCCTGCTCGGCGTCCCGGCCGGCCTTATCGAGTCACGGGGCGCCGTGAGCCGCGAGGTCGCCGGCGCCATGGCGGGCGGGATCCGCGAACAGGCGAAGACGACCTTCGGCCTTGCGGTAACGGGCATCGCGGGTCCGGGCGGCGGCACGCCGGAAAAGCCCGTGGGGCTGGTATACATCGCGCTTGCATCGAAGGACGGCGTGAAGGTCGACGAACACCGCTTCCTCGGGACCCGCGAGCTGGTACGCCTGCGCACGGTACAGGCGGCGCTGGATATGGTGAGGAGATATCTTATTGGATAGTGCGGAGTTGCGAGTGCGGAATGCGGAATAAATAAACGCATGACGATAAAATACTCCGCACTCCGAATTCCGCACTCCACACTTGCTATGCGACTATTCATCGCCATCGAACTTCCCCCTGAGATCAAGCAGGGCATCGCGAAGATCCAGGAACAGCTCCGGACAGCCGGCGCGAACGCCGGTTGGACCAGGCCCGAGGGTATCCACCTGACGCTCAAGTTCCTGGGAGAGGCGGATGAATCGAAGACTCAGGAGATTATGCAGATGCTCGCTGGCGCAACGCAGGGGATTGGGAAATTGAACCTGGAGGTCACGGGGGCGGGCGCGTTTCCGAACGGGAAGAACCCCCGGGTGCTCTGGCTCGGAGTGACGGGGGATGTCGAGAAGCTTGGATCGCTTCAGGCCGCGGTCGAGGATTCGATGGTGAAGCTGGGATTCGAACGGGAAGAACGCAAGTTCAGTCCTCATCTCACGCTGGCGCGGATCAAGTTTCCGAAACCACGGGATAATTGGCAGCAGAAGATCGAGAGCATCAGGGATGTGAAGCTTGGAACTTTTGAAGCCGGCCACATCAGTCTGATGAAAAGCGAATTGAGGCCCGAAGGGGCGATATATATGGAACTAGCACAAATTAGCTTCTAAGGTGAGGTGGAATATGAACAACAAAGTCTTGCTCCTGACAGTTATATTGCTTGTGGTCTCCGGTTGTATCGGATTTCAGTCCGTTCAAGAAACGACGACCGATCCGAAAAAGAGCATCGAGAGGGACTATCAGATGGACACCCCGGAAAAAAAGAAGTATTGGAATGAGTTAAAAGAAAACAATGACAGAGCCATCATCATTATTGATGATAAGAAAAAATAACGAGTGACCGGGAAGATAACCGGAAAGGAGAATCATCATGGTAGACAAGGACAAATTGAAAGCGCTGGAACTGGCAGTGGGCCAGATCGAAAAGCAGTTCGGCAAGGGTTCCATCATGCGGCTGGACAAGGATGCGGTCCCGGCGAACGTCGCCGCGATCTCGACGGGCTCGCTGGGGCTGGACGTGGCCCTGGGCATCGGCGGCGTGCCGCGCGGCAGGATCATCGAGGTCTACGGGCCCGAGTCGTCGGGCAAGACCACCCTTGCGCTCAACATCATCGCCCAGGCCCAGAAGCTGGGCGGACAGGCGGCCTTCATCGACGCCGAGCATGCCCTTGATGTCGCCTATGCGCGGAAACTCGGCGTCAAGACCGATGAGCTGCTCATCTCCCAACCCGACACGGGCGAGCAGGCGCTGGAGATCACCGAAACGCTGGTCCGGAGCGGCGCCATCGACGTCATCGTCGTGGACTCCGTGGCTGCGCTCACGCCGCGGGCCGAGATCGAGGGAGAGATGGGCGACGCCCACATGGGTCTCCAGGCGCGGCTCATGAGCCAGGCGCTCCGGAAGCTCACCGGCGCCATCAGCAAGTCCAACACGACCCTCGTCTTCATCAACCAGATCCGCATGAAGATCGGCGTCATGTTCGGCAACCCCGAGACCACCACCGGCGGCAACGCGCTCAAGTTCTACGCCTCGGTCCGGCTCGACATCCGGAAGGTCTCGGCCATCAAGGAGGGCGAGGAGGTGACGGGCACCCGCGTGCGCGTGAAGGTGGTGAAGAACAAGATCGCGCCGCCCTTCCGGTCGGCGGAGTTCGATGTCATGTTCAACGAAGGCATCTCGAAGCTCGGCGAGATCATCGACATCGGCGCTGAGAAGAACATCATCGAGAAGAGCGGCGCCTGGTTCTCTTACGGCGGTACGCGCATCGGCCAGGGGCGGGAGAACGTGAAGACCTTCCTGAACGAGCACCCGGAGATGGCCGCCGAGATCGAGACAAAGGTCCGGGAGTCCTACGGGCTGAAGGCCGTTGGGACGCCGGCATCTCCGGACTTGGATGCGGTCCCGGCAAAGGAAAAAGAGCCGCCCGCGGAGAAGGAGAAGCCGGCAAAGGCGTCACGGGGCAAGTGACCGCGGGACATCGTGTGCTGGTCTTGGGTAACGACTTAAGACCTTGTTTTTCCAGAGGCCCCTGCATCCCGCGAACAGGTTCGCGCATCCCGATATGTCGGGACGCGGACCTGTGAACGGCGGTGCGGAAAAAAGAGAAACGCCCGAGTTTTAAAAGAAGGGCATTATTGATGATCTCGTAAGAAGTCCGTATACGCCCTATTTCGTCATACCGGCGAAAGCCGGTATCCAGTCTTTTCAATGTGTTCGATGTTTACTGGACCCCGGTTTTCACCGGGGAGACGACTTTTTACGAATGCATCATTATTGTGTTCAGAGGTTGAAGCTCCCTGTATTACGCAGCAGGGAGCTCCGATCCATTCACGGTTTTATTCAAAGGCATGCCGCAAGATCAACCTCTCCCGTCTGCTCCATCTTCTGCTCGAACTCCTCGGGAATTTAGTGTATAATAAGTTCTGTTTGATATCCGGCGAACGGGACCGGTCCCGGGCGACAGGAAGAACGAGGAGACACTCATGGCTTTGAACGATATGCTCAAAATTACATTCGAAAAGAAGGCGTCGGACCTGCATCTTAAGGTCGGGGTGCCGCCCATCCTCCGGGTCGACGGGCGGCTGGTGCCCCTGGAGACCGAGAAGCGGCTGACCCAGGAAGATACCATCGGCATAGCGGCCAGCATCATGAACGCGCCGCAGAAGGCCCGGTTCAACGAGAAGAACGAACTGGACATGGCCTATGCCGTGCCCGGCCTCGGCCGGTTCCGTGTGAACGTATTCAAACAGCGCGGCAGCGTCGGCCTGGTCTTCCGTATGGTCCCTGGCAAGATCCTGAACTTCGAGGACCTCCTCCTCCCGCAGGTCCTGATGAAGATCGCCCAGGAGCAGCGCGGCCTGATCCTCGTGACGGGGACCACGGGGAGCGGTAAGTCAACGACCCTGGCGGCCATGATCGATTACATCAACACCTCGCGTACGTCCAACATCGTCACTATCGAGGACCCCATCGAGTTCCTGCACCGCGACAAGAAGAGCATTGTGAACCAGCGCGAGATCGGCTCCGACACCTACAGTTTCGGCGACGCGCTCCGGAGCGCCCTCCGGCAGGACCCCGACGTGATCCTCGTGGGTGAAATGCGCGATTTCGAGACCATCTCCATCGCCCTGACCGCCGCGGAAACCGGCCATCTGGTGCTTTCCACGCTCCACACGGTGGACACCACGGAAACCATCAACCGGATCATCAGCGTGTTCCCGCCGTACCAGCAGAAGCAGGTGCGCATGCAGCTGGCCGCCGTGCTCAAGGGGATCGTGTCCCAGCGGCTCGTTGCCCGGGCCGACGGCAAAGGCCGCGTGGCCGCTGTTGAGGTCATGCTCGGGACCCTCTCGGTCCGCGAGGCCGTGATCGACGAGACAAAGACGCGCCAGATCCCGACGATCATCGCCCAGGGCATGGTCCACTACGGCATGCAGACCTTCGACCAGTCCCTCCT
>CAYILT010000018.1:0-12110 GCA_964364055.1 uncultured Nitrospiraceae bacterium
GCGGTGTTTTGACCAACACCGAGACGGTCCTGTTCCAGCTTCTCGGCGTGGCGGGAACGCCTGAGTTCAAGGCGATCTCGAACCGGATCAAGTAGCGGACAACAGAAGGCGGACTGAGGCAGAAGATTCCCGTCTGTTGTCTGACAGTCTGACCTCTGTAATCGGAACGAGGTGTCTATGGCCGAGGAGCTCATTTCCGACGATTGGCGGGACAGCTTCCGTGCCGAGGCGCGGCTCCAGGAGAGCCTGAAGCGGACGGGCATCCCGGTGCTCTGGAACAGCGAAGTGCGGGAGATCACGGGGGACGAGGTCGTGCGAGCGGTCAAGATCGAGGACAAGACGACGAAGACGATCAAAGAGATTGCGGTCGATGGCGTGTTCGTCGGCATCGGCTGCATCCCGAACAACGACGTCGCGAAGCAGCTGAAGCTCGTACTTGATGATCAGGGCTACATCAGGACCGACCTCACCACGATGAAGACATCCATGCCCCATGTCTATGCCGCCGGCGACATTACCGGCGCCCCGAAGCAGATCGTCGTCGCCGTTGCCCACGGCTCCATGGCCGCCATGACGGCGTTCGAGGAATTGCAGGAAGCACAAGTCCGGACCGGCACATAGCACGGTGGACCGCTCTCGAATATTTTTTTCCTGCCCTTGAACAGCAGGCGCATCCCCGGATATAATAAGCGCTATCCGGCACCTATCGTCAGGGCCAGCTCAAGGAGGGCTCCATGAAGCGACCGACCATTGCTCTATCGCTGATCCTGCTCACCGCGCCGACCTTCACCGCGTTCGCTGCGACGACCTATTTCCCCGTGGACCGCGAGTTCTATCCCTATTATCCCTCGCTTATCAAGTGGGAACGATCGGGTGCGGGCTTCACGGAGCCCGAGGTCTGCGCCGGGTGCCATCCGCGGCAGTATGACGAGTGGAACGGTTCCGTGCATGCCCTGGCGCTCCAGGACCCGATCTACCAGGGTGAGTTGAACAAGGGCTTCAAAGCCGTGGGTCACGAGATCACGCGGCAGTGCGAGGGATGCCACTCGCCGGCGGGAATGGTGACCGGCGAGATCAAGGGGCCGGGGCTCAAGGGCCTGGGCCGGATGGCGCAGGCCGGCGTGTCCTGCGATATCTGCCATTCCATCAGCGGCGTGACCCATTTGCGGACGCCGAGCAGAGAGCCGGAGAACGGCTCCTTCATCCTGTCTCCCGGTGTGGACACCAAAGAGGGTGTGAAGCTCGTGAAGCGCGGTCCCTTCAAACCGTCGCCGGAGTGCGGCGGCGGCTTCCACGAATGCGCCGAGTCGCCGCTCCACACCCAGGCGGACCTCTGTGCTTCCTGCCATCAGGTCTATCACCACGAAAGCCATTTCCCTCTCGAGTCGACCTATCTCGAATGGAAGCATGGCCCTTATGCCCAGCGGAACATCCACTGCCAGGACTGCCACATGGTCGAGACCGACACCTTCATAAAAACCGCCGACGCCTTCCGGAAACCGGAGCGGGCCGAGTACCGGCACTATTTCAGCGGCGCGAACTATCTCCTCTATTACCTGGCAGGCGAGGCCGCGAAGAAAGCAGGCGATGAGAAGCTCGCCGCCTCGCTCGAAAAGAAGTACCAGATGGCCGTTGCGAAACTGAAGGCCGCGGCACAGCTTGAGGTCCAGCCGGTCTACCGGAACGGCGCCCTTGCCGAGGTAAAGGTCCGCGTGAAGAACATTCGTGCCGGCCACAACCTGCCCACGTCGCTCACGAACGTGCGCGAGATGTGGCTTGAGGTCACGGCGAAGGACGCGGGCGGGAACGTGGTCCTGACCAGCGGCGTGTTCGACGGCCCCGGTTCCCTGGAGCCCGGGACGCGCATGTTCAACTCCGAAGGTATGGGGAAGGACTTCCACTTCGCCATCGACCCCTGGGTGGTAACCGCGTTCTCACGACATGACACCATTCCGCCCCGCGGGTACAAAGACGCCTATTTCGGCGTGTCACCGGTCAAAAAACCGGGAAACGTAACCGTGGACGCGCGGCTCCTGTACCGCCAGGCCGACCAGAAAACGGCCCGGAAGCTGCTGCGCGAGGTCCCCGAGGACATCAGCCTCGAGAACATCTACGGCATCAGCTCCATGACGGCCGTCCCCATCGTTGAGATGACGCGGACGAAGGCGAGTTTCAAGAGCAGGGAAAAATAGGAGGCTCTTTCGTAATGAAGTTGAAAAGGCAAGGTATGACCACAGAAACAAAGGTTCAGAGGAAAATCTTATCCACAGATTTCGCAGATTGCCGCAGATTTGATGTACTCGCAAGAAGTCGGAATTCTCTCTATTTCGTCTTACCGGCGAAAGCCGGTATCCAGTCTTTTCATTGAGTTCAATGCTTACTGGACCCCGGTTGTCACCGGGGAGACGACTTTTTACGAGTTCATCAGATTTAGACACAAACACTTTTCAGGACGGTCGTTTTTAATCTGTGTAATCTGTGTAATCTGCGGACGGATATTAGCCTTGCTCGGTTTCTGGTTTGTTCAACTTTTCTCAACTAAAACACGAAAGACCCAAATAGGACGGCCCCGGAGGTACGGCAATGGAACTGATGGAAAAAAAGATCGGTGGAACCACCCTCCGGCTGGTGTCGGAGGACCTTACCGAACGTGACGTGGATGCCATCGTGAATGCCGCGAACAGCCATCTCCAGCATGGAGGCGGCGTGGCGGGCGCCATCGTACGGAAGGGCGGCCGGATCATCCAGGAAGAAAGCGACCGCATCGGCTTTGTACCGGTCGGCGGCGCGGCCATGACCTCCGGCGGGAAGCTTCGTGCCCGGCATGTCATCCATGCCGTCGGGCCGCGGATGGGCGAGGGGGACGAGGACGCCAAGCTCAGGAACGCCATCAACAGCGTGCTCACGCTTGCGGCGGAAAAGGGCCTATCAAGCATCTCGGTGCCCGCCATCAGCGCCGGCATCTTCGGTTTTCCCAAGGACCGGTGCGCGAAGATCCTGGTGGGCGAGACCGCGGCATTTCTCAAGAAGCGGCCGGAGACCGCTCTCCATCTTGTGGAGTTTTGCATCTTCGACAAGGAAGCCTTTGATCTTTTTAAACAGGAATTCGAAAAGCAACAGTGATGGTCTCATAAAAAGTACCAAGTGCTGTCATTGCGAGGAGCGCCTTTAGCAAGCCTGCCCCGGCATGCTTAAAGCCGGGGCGGCAATCTCTATTTTTCAACCGGTTAAGAACTGCGAGATTGCTTCGCTTCGCTCGCAATGACACGTTTTGCGGACTTAAAACGAATGTATCAACATTGATGATCTCGTAAGAAGTCGTCGCCCCGGTGAAAACCGGGGTCCAGTAATCACCGAACTCATCGAAAAGACTGGATACCCCCGGCTTCAATCACCGGGGCAGGCTCTTTTCGCCGGTATGACGAAACAGGGCGAATTCCGACTTTTTACGCACGCATCAACGTTGCCGTGAGCAGTATGGAGGAATGATGTTCCCCATGGCCACATCCATATTCGGACTGCGATTCAAATCGAACGAGGAGCTCCAGCCGAGCCCTGCCGACCTTTCGGCATTTCTCGAGTCCCCCCGCGCGTCCGGCGCCCCGGGGAGGCACGTGGACGACCTGGCAGGCTTCATCCATTATTGGGAGCTCGTAGAGACCTGCGAAAGGGAACAGAAGCAGGGCTTCGGCCGCCTGGAATTTGGCGAACGGAGGCTGCTGGGCGTGCTGTCCCACACCGGCTTCTTCAAGCCCGCCTTCAGGGTCGCCATCGAGGAATACAAGTACCATCGTCATCAGCTTGTTCTGCTCGACTTCAATAAGCCCGAGACGTTCATCCGGTCCGCCGGGGCGGAGCTCGGGAAGCTCAATCCGAAAAAAAGGGATGACCAGCAGAAAACAGCCCGGCTGCAGGACCTGGTCAGGCAGCGAAGGAAGGACCTGGAGGTTTTACAAAAGCGCCGGCGCAGGATCGCCGGAGAGTTGTACCATATCGCGGTCTATGTTCGGGACAATATCGTGATGGTGCAGCGGCTGTGCGAGAGTGCTATCGCCCGTCTTGCCAAACTTCAGGCCGGCGGAGAGAAGACGGGCCAGATGATCGGGGACCTCAAGGAGCAGTTCAAGGAGCAGGTGCGTGAGCGCCGCCAGCTGGGGTCCATCACGCCGGAGTACCTCGAATCGGTGAAAGCCGAGGTGGCGCAGCTGTCCCAGCGGCTGGCCCAGAGCGTGCTGGAGGATATCTATTTCGTTACAAGGATCTACGAAGGTTTCCACGAGCATGCGAAGAACGGCGCGGGACGGCTTGAGGACCTGCTCGGATGGGCCGACCGGGTACGGAAGAAGGACGGCAATGACGAAGACCTGTTGTTCTCCCGGATCGAGCAAGCGCTGGTCGCGCTCATTTCGGAGTTCCGGGTCGATGCGAAGCCCGCCGGTCAGCCGGGCGCGCCGGATCAGCACGAGGAGCTTCTTTTGGAAAAGAGGCGGGAGCTTCTGGACCATATCTTCCTGTTGCTCAGGATGTCATAAAACGCTTTTGCAATAAAATCTCTATGGGCTGTATCCATGCTGACGCATAGTACGATAGGTGCAGGAGGGTGTCAACCGGAATTCATCGCAAGGGGGGGAGATAAATACAGGAATAATCCAAAAAGAGCATTTGGACAAGGGAATACCGGATTACCTTCTGATAAAGGTTGATGAAAACAAAAGGCACGGGTCGCACCCAAAGAGTGAGCCTTTTTCCAGAAAAAATCCGAGCTTATCCGCATGGATCCGCGTCAACTGCCGTTTTCAGGATACGGGCGGAACCGGGAACCCTGATGATCCTTAGTCGATCACGATCGTCGGGGTGAGGAAGATCATGAGCTCCGACTGATTCTCGGACTTGCTCTTCTTTTTGAAAAGCCAGCCGATGAGCGGTATATCTGACAGGAAGGGCACGCTCCATTCGGACTCCCCTTCGTTCTTGGAAATAATGCCGCCGAGCACCACGGTCTCACCGTCGTTCACGACCAGCTCGGTGTTCGCGTTCCTCTTCGCGATCGTGGGAATGCCATCCACCACGTGCGAATAATCGGGTTCCGATTTTTCCACCTTGATCGTCATGACAATCCGGTTATCGTTCGTAATTGACGGGATGGCGGACAGCAAGAGGCTTGCGGATATAATCTGCACTGATGCGGTATTGGTGCTGCCTCCTCCCGTAGCGGCCGTAGAGCTTATCGTTCTCACCGGGATATCAGTACCGCTCGAGATCCTTGCTTCCTTATTATTCAGCGTCAGCACCTTGGGGCTCGAAAGTATCTTGCCGTTCCCCGTTGCCTGCATGGCGGATAACTGAAGATCAAGCGACAGACCGCCTCCCAGCTTGCCGTACGAGATGCCTAAGGCGCCGCCCGCGCCGCTCCCCACCGCAGCCGGCAGGTTCACGGCATAGGCGTTGCCGCTCATTCCGATATCGCCGGTCAGGGGATAGGAGGTGCTGCTGCCGACCTGCGGCGTCGCTCCTGAGGCCACCCCGGTGGTCCCGCCGGAGATTTTCGTGGTCCCACGGCTGTTGGTACCGGAATACTGGCCGCCCCACTGCACGCCGAGTTCTCTCGCATAGTTGCTTGAGACCTCGACGATATTCGCCTCAATCATGATCTGCGGTGCGCGCTTGTCAAGGTGCGTGAGCAGCCGCGCCATACGGTCGATGTTAAGCGAGAGGTCCCTCACCACCAAGGCGTTTATGCGTGTGTCAACAGAGACCTTGGCCTTTTCGCTTTTTATTTTTTCCACCACCCCGAGCGCATCTTTGCCGCTCGCATACCCCAGGGGGAAGACCCGCGTTTCCATGTCATCGTCCTTTGCGTCAGCCACAGCGACCACCCGCACGATGTTCCGTTCCCGCACATAGGTAAGCCCCTTGGTCTTCAGGATCGACTCAAGGGCGTCCATAATATCAACGTCCTTGAGACTCAGCGAGACCTGTCCTGTAACGGTATCGCTGACGATCATATTGAGGCTCGCTGCCTGGCCGACGGCCCTGAGCACGTCCTTGATGTTTGCGTCGCGGAATTCCAGGGAGAACCGGGAGTTGGTTTGTACAATGTCCACGGTCTGGGCAAAAGCAGGAACAG
Source organism: uncultured Nitrospiraceae bacterium (assembly GCA_964364055.1). Taxonomy (GTDB): domain Bacteria; phylum Nitrospirota; class UBA9217; order UBA9217; family UBA9217; genus JAAXXJ01. The sequence continues at coordinate 6,128 of CAYILT010000018.1, forward strand.
CGTACAACCACGCCGCGCTCAGGAACACGAGGGCCGCACAGGTATGCCATCTTGATGAAACCATAGACACCTCCGAATGAGTCCGTACCATCCATCCTCCCTGGTTTGTGAGCGCCGGGGAAGCTGAGGGAATTCCCTCTTCGCCGGATGCGAGGGACTGCGTGAACACGCTTGTCACTTCTTCATTCATTTCAGGATTGAGAAGTCCTGCAAATAAACTTCTTCAATGCCGCCGGCGGCATTCACCAACCTCACGCTCCGCACGCCGATTGACACCAGTTTCCTGTCGCCGATGCCGCTGCCTTCGCTCACTGCTTCGCCGTTGATGATGGCCAGCCGGATATCCTTGCTGTAAATGATGCCGGTAAGACCTTTGACGCGGGCATCAGCTCCCCGTTCCCCGCGTGTCGGCGCCCTGCCCGCGAGAGGATTGCTGAAGGGGTCCCTGCCCCATTTGCTTTCTGCGGGAGCCGGCGCAATCGCCGCGGGCCTGGCTTCCGGCGGATGAAAGGGATCTCTCTCCACCGCGCCTTCCTGCGCCGGGGCGGCGGCCGCGAAGACCGCCAGCATCAACGCTATTATAAAGAATGTCCTTTTCATAATGCACCCATTGCATACCGCCGCTGCCGCTGTTTCCCGTTTCTGATTTACAAGCCGCACTCGGTTCACTTCGCCATATACGTGACCGCCTCCACCTGGGCCGCGCATACGGACGAGGAATCCGGGCAGGACTCGAGGCGTATCTTCCGCACGTTCACGAGCCTGTGCAGGCCCTCGAGACGCTTGAAATATTTTCCAAGGTCCCGATAGCGTCCTTTGAGGTCGAGGTTCATCGAGACTTCTTTGTACTTCTCCTTGTCGATTTCCTGGGTGGGTTGAACAGCGACCAGGCCGACACCGAGGCGGCGCGCCTCGTCGGACACGTCTTCAAAAAATGTGACCGCGCTCTTCTGGTCGGTGAGTTCCCATCCGACGGAGCCGCCGGCGGCGGCGCGACGTTGAAGATCGGCGATCTGCGCGTTTACGCCGAGAATGTCTTTCTCCGTGGTGACGATGTTCATATGGAGCGAAATCACCGATTTCACCATCAGGGTATAGGGAAACTGGTAGAGAAGTCCCGACAGGACGCAGAAAAGCGTGATTACCACGATAACGCGTTCCCGCTTCGAGAACTTCCGCCAGTATCCGGACAACACCGAACGGTCATCGGCCATCACGGGCCTCCCGCTTTTTCATGATCCCGCAGGTGAGCTCAAAGCCCACCACCTCCTGGCCCTGGACCACGGTCTTCTGGGCATAGGAAAGCCGCGGGTTAATGAAATATCCGGACTTCTCCATGGAGAGCATGAACGAGGCGATCGAGAGGTAGTTGAACGCGCCGCCCTTGATCCTGACCACCGCCTTGGCGGTGGTGTTGCCTTCGAGAGAATCGAACCACAGCCCTTTCGGGACGAGCAGCGAGAACTGCTTGAACACCTCGGACCACAGCACCCGCTCTTCCAAAAGGCCCTGGATCAGGGCGGCATTGTTCGGGCCGGTCTCCGCCGGAGCGGTGATGCCGAGTTCTTTGCGCATGGCGTCCGCCTGCTGCTGAAGGGCAAGCTTCTGGGCCGTAAGGGGCGCCAACCTGTTCTTCAGCTCCCACTGCCGCTTGGCCTGCCAGCCGAACAAGCCAAGCCATGCGAGCGCGAACAGGAGCGTCAGAAGAAATCCCCTGTTCTTGAAGAGCGAGGGGCCCTTTTCCTTCGGCGGCAGCAGATTGATATAGTCTTTTACTGATTTCATACTCTTTTATAGTTTCATCTCAAATCCGAACTATTGATCTTAAACTACGCTTTTCTCAACGCCAGCCCTACAGCCGCGGAAAACCGGGGCGCAACCGGCCCGAGCTCCTCAAGCAGGTTCTTCTTGCATAACAGCCCGTCAAAAGGCTGGTCGATCTCCACCGCGTGTTCCAGAGATTGCGCGCAATATTCTCTGATTCCCGGCATGAGCGATACGCCGCCGGTCAAAATCATGCTCTCCACGCCCTTCTCGCGGAACGTGGTCTTATAGTATTCAACCGACCGGCGGATTTCCATCAGCAGCGTGTCGATCCGGATCCGGACCGCGGCAACGGCCTGGTCGTGTTCGGGCGGTGTGAGAACATTCATGCCGCGCTTCATCTCTTCCGCCTCGGGGAGCCCGATCCCCCCGGCCTCTGCTACGGCACGGGTCATGTCCAGCCCGCCGCTCTCGATGCAGCGGCTGAATCGGAGAGAGCCGCTCTTGAATATATTGATCTCCGTCTTTCCCGCGCCCATATCCACAACGAGGGTGTTAGCGTCAACGGGTATCTCGCGGAGCCGGAGAACATTTCGGAGGGCCAGGGCATTTGCGTCCACTGCCGACACCTTGATCCCTGCCTCGTCAAGCGGCACAAGGTGCTCGAGCACCTTTCCACGTTCAGCCGCGATCATGACGATATCGTACTTGCTCACCGTGCCTTCCCGCTTTTCTCCGACGATGAGGTACTCGACCTGCGCGGTATCGAGCGGATAGGAGACATGCCGCTTCGCCTCCCAGCGCACGGCCTCGCCCAGCTCCGTCAGGGGCATCCTGGGCATGGTGAAGGACCGGATCGTCAGGTCCTTTCCAGGCATCAGGGTAACGATGTTCCTGCGGCCGAGCTTCTTTACGGATTGGAGGTACCGGAGGTCGGCGCTGATGCCCGTGGCCATTGCCGGATCGAGCGGCATCTCCACGAGCGCCGCGGACAGCAGCTTCGGCCGCCTGCCCGGCGCCATGCGGACGACCTTGACGCTCCCCGCGCCGATATCGATGCCCGTTATGTCGTTTGATCCGAAGAGTCCCATAGCTTACATCATGACGGACGATGGATGACCGCTCACTTCGTTCGCTGAGACGACGGCTGCCTTCTTTCCATCCTTCGTCCCTCGTCCATCCTTCTTACCTCCCTCGTCTTGCATCAACTCCCCGCTTTCCCGGTCTTGAGCTCCTCTGACGCCATCTGGTACGCCATCTTGTGCTTATACCCGCGCCGCAGATACTTCCAGATCACCCGAATGCGCTCGAAGTCCTGCTTGCTGAATTCCCGCGCCTCCAGGTCGCCCATCGGGATGCGCCTGGGCTTCACATATCCCTTCTGCTCAAGGTAATAAAGCTTGTGCCTCGGGATGTCAAGCTTACTGATGATTTCCGATGTCTTCATATACCCTCTCCCTGACAGGGACAGCATCTAAAAATAAATCTGAATTTGAGTTTGGGTTTGTTTTTCTATAGACTGGATAAAAATAGACGATTTCATCTCGTTTGTCAAGAAATTTCACATTTTTTTATTGTTTTGGCATCGCAGAGGAGCGGCGCTACCATTCTTGGAGTTTTCATTGAAGGAATCACCGGTTTAGTGACCTTGCAAATTGTAAAGTGCAAAATGATTTGAATCACATCATGGCCGGCGGGCCATACCGCAACTTTACAATGTTCAATGTATAATTTGCATTTCGCATTGGCTGCGGCTGAAAGCCGCGCTATGCATAACCCCTGGAAATGCCAGGCAACTTGATCAGTTGCGGCGAAGGCAAAAACAGTTTGACATCGCCCGGGTATTGCGCTAAGGTATGCGTATGAATGCCGTGCTTTTCAAAGAATTATTGACGTATGAGGACATAACACGTCTTCCCGATGGGAACTACGAGGTCATCGACGGGGAAAGGCGGGACATGACACCCACGGGTTTTGAGCATGGTGACTTAGAAGGCCGATTCTATGCATTATTGACACGCCACTTCGAAGGGAGAGGTTACGTCGCCGTCGGGGAGATCGGCATCCTGATCAACCGCAGTCCCTTGCGGATACGGGCTGCGGACGTGGTCTATATCAGCAAGACAAAGACTTCCCAGAAGCCGAAAGGCATTCTGGAAATTCCCCCGGACCTGATCATCGAGATAGTCTCCGAGAGCAATACCCAGTCGGAGATGACGGAGAAGGTGAAGGATTATCTTTCCATCGGCGTTGAGAGAATCGTGTTGGTCGATCCGCAGACCCGCACGGTGAGCACGTATCAAAAAGGGAAAAACGAGGCGTTCTTCTGCGATTTTGGAAACGAGTTCACCTTGTATGAAGGCCTATCCCTTAGAATGACCGACCTGCTGACCTGACAAACCCCGCCTCATAAGCTGAAACGGCGCGCGTTTCCTTTTCAAGCATATAGGATGTCCCCTCGATGTTATAAAGCGGCCCCAATTTCACCCTTACGATACCGGTACACTTCGTTCATCCTTTTTAAGCGTTATTTTGAGACAGGTTTTCCTTGAAAGATCGGACAAGCCCGCGTTGAAATATCCGACGCGTTCCGCGCGAGTCATGTTCTTTGTCTTCTTCCCATGTGTTTTGTTAGCGTTGCGGTATTGTAGAGAAACGACCTACGAGGGCTTGTGGCATGGGACCGGCAGCCACAAGATATAGACGGCCATTTTGCCTGGCAGCGAGGCAGTCCCCTCCGTGTCAATATAGCTGGAATACCTCCATCACATTGAAGAGGCGATCTGTGTTCGCGCAAATTTCAATTTTCAAGTCTGACCCCAATCGTCCCCAATCGTCCCCTAAACGAAAAACTCGACGGCATCAAGATTGGCATTCGACAGCGACGGCCGCAAAAAATAGAGATATGAAAAGTTGAAGTTGAATCACTGAATGACTTCCTGCCACGCAGCCTGCGGCCTTTGGCGGGGGCCGATGACATACACGCTGTCCAGGTTCTGAAGGGTGGGCGGCGGAATCTGCGTCCAGACGGTCCCGTTCCAGTGCAAAAGGAGCCCGCCGTCGCCCGCTGCCCAGCCGTCGTTCGCCCCGACCATGAACACCCAGTTCAGATTTTGATTGACTGCCGGGACAAACGCCGCGTTCGTGCAGTCATTCCAGTTACCCGTCGCTCCGACTCCGTTACAGTTGATGTTCCACCGGAGCGCAACCGGCCGCGCCCCGTTGCTGTCTCCCACGGCCCAGCCGTCGTCCGCGATCCCATTGTTATCCGTGTCGAACATGAAAAGGGAGTTGAGGTTTCGTGCCACGGCAGGAGCGGTGTCAACCACCACCCGGTTCCAGGCCGCTCCGTTCCATCTCAAAAACACCCACCCATTCGTCGTCGCACCCGTGCGGTTTCCCACGGCCCAGCCGTCATTCGAGGAAATCATAGAAATCATATATACCGCATTGAGGTTCTGGGCGACCGTCGGCGCGGTATCAACCGCGAATCGGCTCCATCCCGCCCCATTCCATCTTAACAATATCCACCCGTTTGTTGCCGCACCTGTGCGGTTTCCCACGGCCCAGCCGTCATTCGAGGAAATCATATATACCGCATTGAGGTTCTGGGCGACCGTCGGCGCGGTATCAACCGCGAATCGGCTCCATCCCGCCCCATTCCATCTTAACAATATCCACCCGTTTGTTGCCGCACCTGTGCGGTTTCCCACGGCCCAGCCGTCATTCGAGGAAATCATATATACCGCATTGAGGTTCTGGGCGATCGTCGGCGCAGTGTCAACGCCGAAATCGTTCCAGACATTGGCCACAGGATTGCTCCATCTTCGGAACATCCATCCATTCGTCGTGCCGCCCGTGCGGCTTCCAACGGCCCAACCGTCGGCATAGGAAAGCACCGAGATGGCCCTCAGCCGGTTCGTCGAGAGGGGGAGCGTCGCCGACACGTCATTCCATGCCACGTCCCGCCAGCGAAGCAGGGTCGCATTGGCCTGCGCCCAAAGATTCCAAGCCGCGCCGTCCCAGCGGAATATGACGCCGCCTGCTCCTACCGCCCAGCAATTATTTGTTGCTGTACACGTTACAGCATTCAGAGCTTGGTCAACGGCAGGGATATACAGCGCGCTTGAACAGTTGTTCCAATTACCTGTCGCCCCTGCTCCGTTGCAGTTGGTATTCCAACGAAATACGGTCGGCCGAGTCCCATCACTCGTCCCCA